>CAISJZ010000231.1 GCA_903885755.1 uncultured Hyphomicrobiales bacterium
CATCTCTTCCTCAAAGAATCCGAATGGCGATTCAATCACCGCCCGCCCAGCAATCTCTTGAAAACCCTCAGACGATGGGCCAAAGTATAAATATCAAACCTTATCTATGTCAGCCCCAAATTGATTATTTCGTCGCGAAAAACCAGAAAATCATTCTGGCGGCGATGACGAAACGGGCTCTGGCCGAAGCCTACAAGGAATTGCGCGCCATTCTTCCCAATTCCGTCGTCATTGATCACGTCACCTCCGACACGCCTGGCGGAGCCATCAATGCGGTTCGGAAGATATTCGACGAGGAAGGCATTAGCATTCACCCGCGTGTTATCTTGATGACACATGCGGCCCTCGTCAGGCTATCGGAACTGAATTACGGTTTCCGGAAAGAATGGATCGTATTCATTGACGAAATCCCGAACGTATTATCGCAGCACGAGATCAACATTTCCGACACCCACCATCTCTTGCTGCCCCATTTAAAACTGGCGCTTGAAGCGCCTGAAGGGACCACTGATTGGCCTCGCGTCGGTATTAATCGGGGTGATGAATCCAAAATCACTGATGTTGCCGAGAACAAGGGCCGAGATGACATCCAGAAGGTTCTCCAACCACTGGCACGAATGATCAATTCGAACCATATCCTGACCTGGGTGAATGCGGATTCCTGGAACCGGACAATCAATGAGAGCCCGGAAGACGGGAAGGAGCAGAAAATCTATTTCAATGGGCTGTTGCAGCCGACTGCCTTCGCGGGTTTCAAGCAGGTCATCATTCTTGGCGCGGACTTCAAGGATTCGCCTCTCGCGAGAGGTCAGAGAAGTTCCTCAAACGATGTCGCGATTCCGGTTACCCGGACGGCGCCTTCATGTGCTTCAAAATCGACGCGACCAACTTCTCCCAGTTCCGTGCCCGCATCCATGACTTGATCACGTATCGGAGAGCGATCGATCGGCGCTTTAATAGCGTCGGCATTTTGGCCCGATCCGTTGGCAATGGGATCATCGGCGTAATCTTTGGAACGCTAGGCATTCAGGATGCCAGGCATCATCTTCAACTCGACGACTCCTTCGTAGTTGAGATGTCGCGCGTAGGCGCGATCTTCACCTCGATTGGGCCGCAGTCCGAGATGGTCGTGAGAGCCAACCAGATGAAAAAAGTCTGGCTGACCATAAATCCGAAAAGAACCTCTATCGCCCGCATGATTCAGAGAAATGCGCGAATAAACGCGCGGCCAATTTTGGCTGCAAGTGAAAGGAAACAATGTCGAAGAGAGCCAATGCCAATCCTATTTTGAGAAAATTTAATAGAGCCGTCGCGCCACTTCTGGCTAAAATCCGGCGTCGCTGCCGGAAGCCCATTGCTTCAGATATCTTCCTTTTATGTCATGACGGCGCCCGCGCCGGTGAATTGATCGAAGAATTCAACCGGACCGGGATTTATGTGTCGTATCGATCGGTCCGGCCAGGCGATCGCGTTGGTCGCTATGGCGATATCATCTTTCGCCTGCGGACAAACCCGCTGATCAAGAAGGCCCATGGTCGGGTGCTGTCTGCGAAGGAAGTCAGAGCTGGCCCCGGTCGTCTGAACAGTTTCCCGCTAGGGATAAGTGGACTCCGCCGAGTGGTCTGCCCCCTGAAAAGTGATCCTCCCTGAAGTATGGCTTTTGGGCCAGTTGGAGGACTGCGAAATGGCAAGGAAAAGGCACAAGGCCGAAGAGATCGTCATGAAGCTTCGGCAGGTTGGACAAGTTGATTTAAATTTGGGCCACCAAATGCGGGTATTTTGAAGTTATCTTTCGATAATATTTGATTTCTGGAGGTCAGGATGACGATAAAAATCGGGAACCCAGCCGACTTTACGACCAATGTTCTTCCGGCCTTCGACCGGGTGATCGAATTGCTGTGTCGCGACAACATAGGCGATTACATCATACCCTTCCGCTGCCGACTGCGGGTCGATGGCTGGTTCAACGATGCGACCGGCCAACGGCTTGATGCCCAGGTCGTCGGTTGGCGCCCGTGGGAAGGAACGCATGGAAGTCCATTGGAACAAGCCAAGCCGCCAATCCCGCCAGAGAGTAAATCCACGAAAAAACCGACGGTAAAATTGACGAAGCGGCGGGCGTCGAGCAATTCAAATGTCGATTAATCGCCTGTCGCTGACGTAGCGTAATTAATTGGATTTAAGAACCTTTTTGCAGAAATTGCCGCATAAGCCTTAATCCGAAACCCTTACCTCCGGGTAAGGCAGTTTTTGAAAGCAGTGCAGGCCCATGACTTCGTCGGGAAACGACAGCCGGAATTTCGAATGCAGCGCCATCGCCGTGTTGCTGGCCTATGTGATCGTCACCGTCCTACAAGATCACTATGGACTGCTTGTATGATCGCGTTCGTCGTCGCGGCTCCGGATGCCGCCGTCTGACTTGCTGGTATTGTTGGCGGGAAATCCAGCGCGACCGTAGTCAGGCCTCGGTCTCGCTATTGACGATCGCCTTCAATATTTTGGACGGCCTGAAACTCACAACACGCCGTGGCGAAATCGGGTATTCGGCCCGGGTCTTTGGATTTCGGCCTACTCGCTCGCCCTTGTTCAGAACCATAAAATTTCCGAAGCCGGATATCTTCACATTCTCGCCTCTCGCGATGGCGTCGCCGATCTCTTCGAGAAAATGTTCGACCAAGGCGGCAGAATCGGACCGAGACGCGCCAAGCGCCTGATAGACGGTCGTTGCCAAATCCTCGCGGGTAAGCGTCTGGCAATCGAGTTTCTTTCGCATAATCACTCCCAGCCCATTGATATTGGGTCTATTGTTCAAATTAGGTGGTGACCGCAGGACTGCTGTCAAGGTAACCCGTGGCTCAAGGCGACCAAAATTTTCGTTCTATCGATCTCGGGATGCTTGGGCGTATTCATTGACAGACCTCTTCATTGTGAAGAAACATCTGCTTGGCCAACGCCCTCAAAATAGATCAGGCGAATCAGGGGGTGGTGTCAATCCCAAGCGAGCAACGCGGCGGATTTAGGAGGCTTCTTCAACACCTCTCGCACCGATATCAACACCCCCTCTACGCTCCGCCCCTGATCCTACGCTCGATTGACTCCCCATTTTTTCCCCACTACATCTCCGTATTCTGTTGCTAATTCCACCCTCGGTTGCGATATACCCCTCTGGTTGTGCAACAAATAACCCTGTAACACCAATGCATTACAGGGTTAAATGGGGACTAACCGGCCTGCTTGGCGAGCGGCGGCGCGTCGCCGGAGCTTTTTTGGCGACAAATTGATCGACGATATTCCTGATCCGCGTCTCGGCGAAGCCTATAATCACTGCGAGCAGGCGCTGCGCGAGGGCGATCGCGATCGCTGGCTCGCCTGCCTGTTCGCGCCGGCGGTCCTTCGGCGTCATCTACACGCGCTCTACGCCTTCAATCTCGACGTGGCGCGCATCCGCGACATCGTTTCCGACCCGATGCCGGGCGAAATCCGCTATCAATGGTGGCGCGATGTTCTGGAGGGCGAGGGCAGGGGCGATGTTGCCGCCCATCCGATTGCCGCGGCGCTGCTCGACACCATGGCGCGCTGCCGGTTGCCGCGGGCGGCGCTGACCAATCTTGTCGACGCCCGAACTTTCGATCTCTACGACGACGCCATGCCCGGCATGCGCCAGTTCGAGGGTTATTGCGGCGAAACGTCGTCCGCGCTGATCCGCCTGTCCGCGCTGATTCTGGCAGGCGGCCGCGATCCCGGCGGCCCCGACGCGGCCGGTCACGGCGGCCTCGCCTACGCCATCGCCGGCCTGCTGCGCGCCATGCCCTGGCACGCCGCCCGCGGCCAGTGCTACCTGCCGCTCGAAATCCTGACGCGCCATGGCGCGACACGCGACGACGCCGTTGGCGGCGAGGCGACGCCCGCGCTACTGGCCGCCTTGCATGAGATGCGCGCCATCGCGCGCCAGCACCTGGACGCGGCGCGCATTGATATGAAATCGATCGCCCCGGTGGCCATGCCGGCCCTCCTGCCCATCGCGCTGGTCGAGCCCTATCTGCGGCGGATGGAAATCAGGGGCTACGATCCCTTTCATTCGCATGTCGATCTTCCGCAATGGCGGCGCCAGTGGGTCCTGTGGCGCGCCGCGCACGCCTGATTGCGCTACTACGCCGCGAGGGCGCTGGCGTTCGCCAGCCAGGCGTCGAGGTCCGCCATCGCGCGGGTCGTAAGCGCGCGTTTGCGGGCGAGCGCCTTTTCCGGACCGCGCAACCGTTTGCCGTCCGCTCCCTTGAGCGCAACCTCGATGGGTGGAAACAGCCCGAAATTCACGTTCATCGGCTGAAACGATTTCGGCCCCGCGTCGATCGTTTCAAGGTGTCCGCCGGTGATGTGGTTGATCAGCGAACCGATGGCGGAGGTCGCCGGCGGCGGAGTCATCGCGCGGCCCAGGCGTTCGGCGGCGGCCATGCGGCCGACGATCAGGCCAATGGCGGAGCTCTCGACATAGCCTTCGCAACCGGTCATCTGGCCGGCGAAGCGGATACGCGGTTCGGCTTTCAGGCGCAGCAGCGAATCCAGAATCCGTGGAGAATTGAGATAGGTGTTGCGATGCAGCCCGCCGAGTCGGGCGAATTCCGCCTTTTCGAGGCCCGGAATGGTACGAAAAATACGAACCTGTTCGCCGTGTTTCAGCTTCGTCTGGAAGCCGACCATGTTGTAAAGCGTGCCCAGCGCGTTGTCCTGGCGGAGCTGGACGATGGCGTAGGCCTTGACCATCGGGTCGCGCGGGTTGGTCAGGCCGAAAGGCTTGAGCGGGCCATGACGGAGTGTCTCGGCGCCGCGTTCGGCCATGATCTCGATGGGCAGGCAGCCATCGAAATAGGGCACGTTCTCCCATTGTTTGAATTCCGTCTTTTCGCCGACCCGCAGGGCCTCGATGAAGGCGGCGTATTCGTCCCGGTTCATCGGGCAGTTGATATAGTCGCGCCCGTCGCCGCCGGGGCCTACCTTGTCGTAGCGCGACTGGAACCAGGCTTTCTCCATGTCGATGGAATCGCGGTGAACAATCGGCGCGATGGCGTCGAAAAAAGACAACGCATCCGCGCCGGTATAGCCGCCGATGATCCCGGCGAGCGCGGGCGACGTGAGTGGACCGGTGGCGATAATATAAATATCGGAATTGGATAGATGGATTTCCGAAACTTCTTCACGAACGACCTGAATCAGATTTTCAGCCTCGATCGCCCGCGTAACGGAAGCGGCGAAGCCATCTCGATCAACGGCGAGCGCGCCTCCGGCGGGGACCTGATGGCGGTCCGCGCAGGCCATGATGAGCGACCCCATCCGCCGCATCTCGTGGTGCATCAGGCCGACTGCGTTCGTTGTGGCCTCGTCGGACCGGAAGGAATTTGAACAGACCAGTTCGGCCAGAAAATCGGTCTGGTGAGCGTCCGTGCGCCTCAGCGGGCGCATTTCGTGAAGAATGACCGGGACGCCCGCGCGGGCGCTCTGCCAGGCGGCTTCGCAGCCGGCCAGCCCGCCGCCGATGACATGAATGGGTTCCATGGGCGGCTTGTGCGGGCGGCGGCGGCGCGGGTCAAGTCCGCCGACGGCTCTCAAAAAAGAAGACGCCCGCCGGGGGAGGGACCGGCGGGCGCTTCGAGGCGCGGGGAGAACTCAAGGGGGAGGAAGGTTCGGCCCCGCGCGAACTGTTTCAGAGACCGGCGCTCTGGCGCGCCACGATCTCGATGTCATAACGCGTGATGCCGAGGTCGTGGAGCTCGCGATCGCTGAGCTGCTCGAGTTCCCGGACCGCGGCCCGGTAGCGCCGCCAGGCGCTGACCTTTTCGGTGATCGACTTGAAAGACATGGCGAAATCCTTTTGCCCGCGGCGGCGAACAATCCGCGTTTGATGCAATGCAATATACGCCGGTGCAGCGCGATATGAAGGGGGGCTTGCGCGGAGGCTGGTATGCGTTGAACGCATGCCATAATGAGACGAATGACTATGTTTTTGTCGATTTGCTGGCGAATCAGCCAACGTTGATCAGATTAACGATGCGTTAATCGCGGGGCTTGGCGCATCGGGCGGCGCGCGTGGTGGCCGCTTGAGGAATAGCGTTTGACGTGGTCGATGCCGCCGGGCATGAAGCGAAACCTATCGCGCCGGACGTCCATGCCCCTTTCATCCGCGCCTGTCGGGCCCAGGCTTGGCGCCGGTCAGGACATATTCTCCTTCTTCCGCTCGCCCATCGCGGTGGCGCTTCTGGTGCAGGTCATCGTCTGGACGCTCGGGCCCGCGCTGATCGCCGGCAATCTGCATGGTGATACCCTGGAGGCCGCCTATTGGGGCCGCGCCTGGGCGCTGGGCTATTCCAAGCATCCGCCCCTCACGTCCATCGCCATCGATCTGGCGCTTCGCAGCGGCCTGCCGCCAATCCTCGCGCTCATGGCGCTATCGCAGCTGACGGTTGGCGTGGCGGCGCTCTTCATCTGGCGGAGCGTTCGCCTGTTCGCCTCGGCGGAGACCGCTTCGCTGGCGGCGCTGATGTACCTGGCTTCACCCTCGGCGACTTTCTACGCCGCCCAGATCAATCACAATTCCATGTTGTCGCCGTTTCTGGCCGCAAGCGCGTTCTATGGCTTGCGCTATCTCGATGAACCGCGCTGGCGGGACGCGATCGCGCTGGGCGTTGCCGCCGGTCTGGCCATGTGGACCAAGTACGAGATTATTTTCCTGCTTGTCACCCTGGTGGCGCTCGCGGCGGTTGTTCCCCGCTTCAGGCCGGCGTTTTCGCGTTTGTCGAGCTACGCCAGCGTTCTGGTCTTTTGCCTTGTCATCGCGCCGCATGTCTGGTGGCTGGCGCGGAATGACTGGCCGAGCATTTTCCACGCGGTCGAATTCTACAAGATGACCGATTCCGCTTCGATCGAGGCGTCGGGCCAAAACCTGATCACCGGTGTGTTCGCCCTGTGTGTCGCGCCGGCGCTCGTGCTGCTGGCGACAAATACGCTGCGAGCGCCAGACGAACTGGCGCGGGTTTTCGAGCGTCCGTTTGTCGCGCTGGCGCTGGCGTTCGGACCGCCGCTCGCGCTCGTGCTGGGCGCGCTTGCCAGCTACGAGGTCATCAAGCCGCTCTGGCTGCAGCCCTTTTGCGTCACCACGGCGGGCGGACTGGCGCTGCTGTTTCCGGCCGGCGGGCAGGGCGTTGGCATGTCCGAACGCGAGTCTGCCCGGATATCGATGTTCATGTCGGTCATCATTTTCGTTGGTTTCGCGATATACCTCGTCATCGCGGGCGGCATCGGCAAGCCGCTGTGGGCGTTCTCCGCCGACGGTCGCGCGCTCGCGTCGGCCACGCAGGAGATGTGGGACGCCCATGGCAAGGGGCCGCTCAGGTGTGTCGTCATCTCGGATCGCAAGATCGGCCCGTCTGGCGTGCTGTGGCTGGAGTCCCGGCCTGACTACGTGGATTTTTCAGCGGTTGACTGGTCGCGTCCGTCACAGATCGAGGCCTGCCGGAAAGCCGGCGGCGTCGCGGTGCTGGCCGAAGCCTCGTCGGCGCTTGATCATTTCGCGTCATCGTGCATTGGCGAGCGGAAAACCTTCGCCACGCCGATGATGCCGTTGCAGGGGGCCGTGACGGTTCCCGTGCAACTGGCGTTCATCGCGCAGGAAGGCGAAGGCGGGAGGTGCGCGAGCGCGAAGTAGGTCGGCGTCAATCTATTCCGCCGCCTGCCGTCCCTTCGGCTTTTCGATCGCCATGGGCCGGCGCGCCAGAACGTCCTTGAGGAATTTGCCGGTGTGCGAGCGCGTCGATCTGGCGATGTCTTCCGGCGTTCCCGTCGCCACGATCTCGCCGCCGCCATCGCCGCCCTCCGGGCCAAGGTCGATGATCCAGTCGGCGGTCTTGATGACCTCCAGATTGTGCTCGATGACGACGACCGTGTTGCCCTGATCAACGAGCTCGTGCAGCACTTCCAGCAGCTTTTTCACGTCGTGGAAATGCAGGCCCGTGGTTGGCTCGTCGAGGATGTAGAGCGTGCGCCCGGTCGAGCGCCGCGACAATTCCTTTGACAGCTTGACGCGCTGCGCCTCGCCGCCGGACAGGGTCGTCGCCTGCTGGCCGACATGGACATAATCAAGACCGACGCGCTTCAGCGTCTCCATCTTCTCGCGGATGGAGGGCACCGCCTTGAACAGGCTGGCGGCTTCCTCGACGGTCATGTCGAGCACGTCGGCGATGCTCTTGTCTCGATATTTGACCTCGAGAGTCTCGCGGTCGTAGCGCTTGCCCTTGCAGACATCGCATGTGACGTAAACATCCGGCAGGAAGTGCATCTCGATCTTGATGACCCCGTCGCCCTGGCAGGCCTCGCAGCGCCCGCCCTTGACGTTGAAACTGAAGCGGCCCGGCGAATAGCCGCGTTCGCGCGAGGCCGGCACGCCGGCGAACAGTTCGCGGATCGGCGTCAGCAGGCCCGTGTAGGTGGCCGGGTTGGAACGCGGCGTGCGGCCGATCGGCGACTGGTCGACATTGATCACCTTGTCGAAGAATTCCAGGCCCTCGATCTCGCGGTGCGGCGCCGGCTCCAGCGCCGAGCCATAGAGATGGCGCGCCGCGGCGGCATACAGCGTGTCGTTGATCAGGGTCGATTTGCCCGACCCGGAAACACCGGTGATGCAG
>CAISJZ010000232.1 GCA_903885755.1 uncultured Hyphomicrobiales bacterium
GGCGCGGCCCGATGTCGCCCGGCGCTTCATGCGGGCGTTTCTCAAGGGGGCGCGCGACTTCAAGGACGTCATCGCCAAGGGGCGCTGGAAGACCGACGGCTCGGCCGATGGCGTGATCAAGATCTTCGCCACGGGCGTCAACATGCCGGAAGCAACAATTCGCGCCATGACGCCGCAATTCGCCGATCCCGACGGCGCGGTGAACATGAAGAGCCTCGCCACCGACCTCGCCTATTTCAAGATGGCCGGCGACGTGACGAGCCAGACCATCACCGCCGACGCGATCGCTGATCTCACCTTCGCGAAGAAGGCGGCGGAGGAACTGGGGCCGTACAAGGCGAAGGAATGAGGCGCCGTCAGCGTGATCCGAAGAAAGTCCGCATTGGTGGGGACGCGGGCCATTTTTTCGGCGCGGTACGGCGAATTTCGCGCAACGCCGACTTTCGAGCATAAACTCGACAGGTTGTCGAAAATCACGAATATCGGAAATTCCGCGCACGAGCGCGGACATTAAGGCAGACATTGCGAAAGGGAGAGTTGGGTGGGGTTCGGAACTTAGGGTTTGTGGAGGCGCGTGCGCTTCAACACGGTCGCGCAGCCGCCGACAGATTACAAACAGCGATGGCGTCATCAGCCATGGAGCCGCCCATTGCCGCATCGGAAACCGCCTCTACTCGCCACGACCAGTCAGATCGTCGTTGCTCTCGGGTTCCTGCTCCTGTCGTTGACCCGCAACGGGGCGCATGCACAGCCGCGAGGCGAACTGGAATCGTCACTGGACCTGTTCAACCTGCTCTACCTCGTCGTCGTCGAACCGCTGTTGCCGCTGCTGGCCGGCGCCGGCCTGTTCCTGCTGACGCGTTCCCATCTTATCGCCGCAGGTCTTTCCGCACTCGGCTTCGGCGCGTGGGGCGCCTTGTACTTCTCTCGCCTGTCGCTCGACGGGCCATTGGCTGGCGCGCTCTATGGAATGGAAACGGATGGCATCGCATGCGGGCTCGGGGCGTTGGCCGGCAGCGGCTACGCGCACCTGATCAAAGTGGAGGCGCACCGGCTTGGCGCGAAACGGACGGCGATCGCGCACACGGTCGGCATTGCCTTCGCGACGTTGGCTTTCGTTCTACTCCTCGTGATGCATGGTTCGGACAAGGTCGGGGCCGGGCTCTATTTCGTCCTGCTCGCGTTGTCGCTCGGCCTCCCGGCTGCAACGGGCAGTTTCGGCGGCGTCGTCGCCACGATGGCGTTGGCGCTGATCGCCATGGTGCAAGGCGTCTGGGGCGCCGCGCTCGCCAGCGGCGTCCGTGACGCCGGCCAGGCCGCATTCCTGCTCTTCTACGTGCCGCCGTTGCTGGCGCCGGCAATAGCGCTTGCCGCCCTTGGCAAGTGGCTCGGTGGTATTTTCCGCGTGGGCGGAAGCGAAGATCGACCAGGATAGGAAGGTCGCGTGACGAGCGGCTACGTTCGCCATCGGTCGATAGCTCTCGGCGGCGTCTGCTGGAGAACCGACCAGTGACGGCAAGTCCTCTACTCACGACGTGGTTCCGCGGATCGCCGGTGGCCAGGCTCCGTGGAAGCGCCAGGGTGGCGATGGATTCGCAGTCCTTGCGCCTGAGCGGGGCATGCCGCATGCGCCGCGCCCCCTTCCCTCGCCGCTCCAAGCGGCTATCATCCGTGCCACCGCGACGCGGCGGGGGAGGAAGTCATGGGAGGAGTTTTCGGACGCGCGGTTCTGGCGCTTGCCCTTGGAGTGGCCGGCCCGGCGTTCGCGATCGACAAGGTGAAGGTCGGCGTCATGAATTCGTCCGGCGACATCGGCGTGATGATCGCTCTCGACAGGGGCTATTTCACATCCGAGGGACTTGAGCTTGAGACGACGCCTTTCGTCTCAGCCGCCCAGATGGTCGCGCCGCTCGGCACCGGCGAACTCGATGTCGGCGGCGGCGTGGTTTCGGCGGGGCTCTACAACGCCGCGGAGCGCAAGATCGCCATTCGCGTGGTCGCTGATCGCGGCTCGACCGCGCCGGGCTATCGCTACCAGTCCCTGATGATCCGCAAGGATCTCGTCGATAGCGGGCGCTACAAGGGTTTCGGCGACCTCAAGGGGCTCAGGATCAGCGTGCCGGCGCCGGGTATCTCGCCGCAGGCGGTCATCGCCGAGGCCGCGCGGCGCGGCGGCGTCGACTACGGCGATATCGAGCAGGTTTACATGGGCATGTCGCAGCAGGTCGTCGCCTTCGCGAGCAAGGCGATCGACGGCGCCATCATGATCGCGCCCTACGCCACCCAGATCGAGAAGGCCGGAACGGCGGTTCATGTCGCTTTGACCGAGGATATCTATCCCGGCGCCGTGGTGTCGCTGGCTTTTTTTGGCGAGAAATTCGCGAGCGCGCGCGCGGATGTCGCGCGGCGTTACATGCGAGCATTTCTGCGCGGCGTGCGCGACTACAACGACGCCATCGCAAATGGCGCCTGGCGCGACAGCGACAAGGCGCGCGACGTATTGCGAATCTTCGCCAGCGGCGTCGGCATGAGCGAGGCCGCATTGCGCGAAACCCGCCC
>CAISJZ010000233.1 GCA_903885755.1 uncultured Hyphomicrobiales bacterium
GCCGGGCGCGGGCGGCATTCGCGCCGCGAATTTTCTCGCCGAAACCGCGCCACGCGATGGAACAGCGCTCGGGGTCTTCGCGGGCGGGCCGATCATCGAGCCGCTGATCGGCGCGCGCAATCCCGGCTACGACATGAGCAAGTTCAACTGGATCGGCGCGACCAGCAAGGACGTCGGCCTCTGCGTCGCCATGGCGACGTCGCCGTTCAAGACCATCGAGGACGCGCGCTCGCATGAAATGATTGTCGCGGGCACGGGCGCCGGATCGGAAACCGACACTTTTCCCATCATTCTCAACGAGGTGCTGAAAACGAAGCTGAAGGTCATCACCGGCTATCTCGGCACCAAGGAAACCATCATGGCGATGGAAAACGGCGAGGCCAATGGCCGTTGCAGCTTCGCGCTTTCCGCCATCAAGATGACGCGGCCCGACTGGATCACGGAAAAGAAAATCAACATTCTCTTCCAGCTTGGTCTCGAAAAGAGCCGGGAATTGCCGGATGTACCGCTGGCGCTGGACTACGTGACGAACGAACCCGATCGACAGTTGCTGGAACTGATGACAGCCGCCAAGTCCGTCGCCCTGCCGCTCGTCGCCCCGCCCGGCGTGAGCGAGGCGCGCGTGACGTTATTGCGCCGCGCCTTCGACGCCACCATGAAGGACAGGGATTTTCTCGACGAAGCGGCGCGCATGAGCCTTGATGTCGAACCAACCGCGGGCGAGGCCACGCAGGCCATCATCGTCAAAATGTACGCGACGCCGAGGGACGTGGTCGAACGCGCCAAGCGCCTGTTGAATGGCGGGTGAGTATTTCGGTCACGCCAGTTCGATCACGTCCACGTCAGCGCCCAGCGCGCGCCGGGCGATCTCGACGACATGGCGATGGTGCGTGAAGACGATGGGTTGAACCCGCGCGCCGAGCGCGCCAAGCGCCTCCATCGCGAATCCCGTGCGTGCGTCGTCGAAGCTGGTGAACAGATCGTCGGCGATGAAGGGCGCCGGCTCGGAACGTTCGGCGTAGTCCTCGACATAGGCGAGCCGAAGCGCGAGAAACAATTGGTCTCGCGCGCCTTCACTGAGCCCTGCGACCGGCACAATTGCGTCACCGCCACGACGCGCGAAAAGCCGTGCTACGTCGGCCTCGTCAAATTGTTGCTCGACGCCGGAAAACCCGCCGCCGGTGAGCGTTGCAAAAAGGTCGCCGGCTCGGGCAAGCAGCGGGTCCTTGCGGTCCGCGCGCTGGCGCTCCAGCGCGGTTTCAATCAGCAGGCCGCCGATCCGCAGTGCGGCCCAATCGCGGGCAAGTTGACGCAGCTCAACGTCGGCGTTGCGCAATTGCTGAACCGCGACTTCCGCGCCGACACCCTTTTCGAGATCGTCGATTTGACGCCTCAGATCGTGCTGGGCGGCGACCACCCCATTGCGCTCAACATCGAGATCCTCGTCCTCGTGCCTGAGCGCCTCGGCTTCGGCGCTGGCGCGATCAGTGTCAAAACCTTCGAGATCGCCGCGGGTCGCCGCCTCGTCGAGATTATCCGAGACGAGGCGGAAATCCGCGCGGGCGCCTTGCAGCGTCTCGCACGCGAGGTCGCGTTGGTCGATCAGCCGCGCGAAACCGGCGAGATCAACGCCAGCGGGGATGCTATCGGCGAGCGCCGCGAGCGCGCTTCGCGCGCCTTCGAGGTCGATCGTGGCGCGCGCCAGCGTCGCCTCGCGCTCGGCCGCGCGCTTGGTCTGCTCGGCGTGACGAACGTCATCCCGTCGAGCGGTGTCGAGCAGATCATTCAGCGCCTCGATCGCATCGGCGGGCTGGAGGCGCGCGAGATTTGGCGCCAGCGATTCGACAAGAGCCACCGCGTCGTTTTCGAATTTTTCCATGTCCCGCGTCATGCCGGCCACGCGGCGCCGTTCCTCCGCGAGATCCTTCAACACGCGTGGCGCGACACGCCAGCATTCGAGCGCGGCGCTCGCCGCTTCACGCGACGCGTCGCCGGTCAGGCCGATCGATGGCGTCGTCTCGCGCCAGCGCCGCGTCCAGGCGTCGATTTTCGGCGCAAGGCTTTCATTCTCGCGATGAAGCGCGGCGATTCGCGCCCGCGCGTCGGTCTTGCGCGTGGCCTCGTCGCGCGCCGCGTCCCATGACTCGAAAAGAGCCTTGAGGCGCTCATTGACGCGCGTGGAAATGCGACCTGCGTCCAGGCCCGCGACTGGCGGCAATCCCGCTTCGGCGGCAAGCAATTCAAGCCCCGGGGTCAAGCCCGCGAGATCGCGTTCGAGCCGGCCCAGCGCGGCTGTCGCGGCCGCGACTTTCGAATGCCGGGTCAGCAGACCGCGCGCGACCGCCAGCCAGCCGACCATTTCCCGCGGCAGCGAAGGAACAATCGGAGACCAGGCGTCGCGCCATCGCTGGAGGTCACGGTCATGTTCCGTCAGCAAGGCGTCGAGGCTGGCCTGGGCATCGTCGAGCCGTACGCGATGACGAGCGAGATCGGCGATCGCGGCTTTGTAGGTGGAGACGCGCTCGGCGTCGCGCGCGGCTTCGTCGGCAATGCGGTCTGCCTCGCCGCTTGCCATCTCGAAGCGAACGATGGAACTCGCGAGCGCGGCGCCCGTGGGGGCGCCAGATTCCCCGAACAGGGCGGCGCGCAAGCCAACCCATTCGGCGTCGCGCCCGCTCCGCGCCCCGGCGACACGATCGGATGAGGGAATGGGGTGATCCCCCGAGAGGTCGCGCAGGAGTCCAGAGAGTCGCTCGGTCTCCTTCGCCGCCGCCGCCAGTTCAAGCCGCTTTTCCCGAATTGCCTCGTCGCGCGTGTCGAAGTCGCCGCGAAACGCTTCGATCGCGCGCGGGTCGGGCAAGGTTGCCGTCGCCAGGGTTTCGAGATCCACGATAGGCGGAGACAGGCGTTTGCACTCGTCGACAAGCGCGCGCATCTCCGCCGCGATCAACCCGGCTTCGCGTTCGCGGTCACGAACCAGCGACGCAATATCGCCGAAAGCGGCGAGCTTTTCGCGCAGCGGCGCGGGATCGATGAGCGTCCCCCGCGTCGCGCTCCGCTGCTCAAGTCGCGCGAGCGCGTTGGCGTCGGCGGCGAGCGCTTGCTCGATTTGAAGGCGCTTTGCCTCCAGTGCCTGGCCATCGCGAATGAGCACGGCGATTTCCGCCAGCGCCGCCGCGGTTGGTTGGCGCGCGGAAAGATCTACGACGTCGGCAAAGCCGAGGCTGGCCGCCAGCAGAGCGGCCTCGGATTGCAACGCGTCGGCTCCCGCCTGAACACGGGGACGGTCGACTCCCGCCTTGCGATATTCGCCGAGTTCGCTGTGACTGGCCCTGATTTCGGCCCCGTGCGCGAGGAGATCGCGCTTGACGAGGATTTTCGAAAGCTCCAGCCGCGCGGCCTCGACCTCGCGGGCAGCGGCGCCTTGCGTCGTCTCCGCGTTGGCGACGGCTTCCAGAGCCGCGCCCAGCCGTCGACCAAATCCGATCGGGAATTCTGGCCGTTCGCCGTGGTCCGCGAGCGCTTGCGCGGCGGCGTCGATCGCCCCGAGGCGGGGTTTCAGCCTGATCAGCCGCGCGAGCCGCGCCTGTCTGGTCGCGATATCGGCGCGCTCGGCCTTGATCTCGTCCAGTCGCTTCGCCCGCGCGGCGAGTTCTTCATTCAGTCGTTTCCAGTCCGTCGCGCGCAGTTCGCGTTCACGCATGGCCTTGCGCGCCGCGTCGTGACGATCCATGGCCTGATAGAATGCGCGTTCGACGCTTTTGCGCGGCGCGAAAATTCTGTCCGCCTCGGTGTCCAGCGCCTTTCGCAACTCGCTCAGGCCACGCATGCCAGAGGCGGCGGCCATCAGGCTCTCGCCAACATCGCCACGACTCCTCAGGAGTTCCTCAGCGCCGCTTCTCAGCGCTTGCGCATTAAGTCCGAAGGCGCGCGTGAACACGTCACGCGTTAAACCCCCAAAATAAGGCGCCAGCGCGTCGTCGGCCAACGCGGTTCCCTCAGGCCCGAGCAACGTCGATTTGTTGCCCTTGCGCCGCGCGAACGCGAAAGTCTGGCCCTTTGACGAAATAACCTCGCCGCGGATTCGCAATTCCGGGCTTTTGTGCAGGAAATCCTGGGTCGTGTCGCGCGGGATGCCAAACAGCAAATCAGTAACGGCCATGAGGGCCGTGCTTTTTCCCGCTTCGTTGGGGCCGAATACGACATGCGCTCGCGCGCCGGGACGAAATCGTAGAACGCGCCCGGTGAAGGCGCCGTATTTCTCAAGTTCGAGCGACAGCAGCCTCACCGGCGCGGGCTCCCGCTGTCCGCGCGCGCAAGGACAATCGCGCGGGATTCGTCGATCAGCGAGTCGAGTTCATCGCCAAGCGCCATTTCATTCGCCGTGGCGTCGGTCGGCAGCTTCGCGACGATCTGCGCGATGGCCTCGCCCGCGCGCGCCCGCAATTCCGGGTCGCGCGCGCACTCGGCCAGCATCGCGTCGAGGTCGATGCCAGCGAGATCGACGCCGCGCGCCGCGACGGGGGCGCTGGTCTCGATCGAGAGTTTTTCAATCCAGGCGTCCTCGTGCGTGTGTTGCGCGATGGCGAGCGCATCGTCCGCCAGTTGGGCGCGCCCGGCGCGCAGCGCGTGGTCAAGAATTGTCGCGCCGGTCAAGCGCACGCGCACGGCGACGAGGCGCCCGCCAACGCCCTCCAACATTGTTCGCAAGGTGGCGCCGATGTGCGAGGCGACATCGCTTGAACTCGTCGCGATCGATACATCGACAATCGCCTCGACCCAGCGCGCATGATCGACGATCACGCGCCGGACATCGCGGACGCGCCCGTCTTCCACATCGACGAGGACGGCGCCTTTTTCTCCGGTCTCCCGGACGCTGCGTCCCTGCAGATTTCCGGGAAAGACGATCCAGGGGTCTCGATGCAGAATGTCGAAGGCGTGGACGTGCCCCAGCGCCCAATAATCGTATCCTCGCGACACAAGGTCCTGAACGGAGCAGGGCGCATAGGTCGCGTGTTGCGCATTGCCCTCGCAGGAGGTGTGCAGGAGGCCGATGTTGAACCAGCCAGGTTTCGCGCGGGGATAATCGAGCGCCCAGTTCTCGGTCACCGCGCGGTCGGGCAAACTCCGACCGTGAATCGCGACGCGCACCTCCTCGATCACGTGGGTCTCGGCCGCTCGCGGGGAA
>CAISJZ010000234.1 GCA_903885755.1 uncultured Hyphomicrobiales bacterium
GAATTATTTCGTCAAGCTGAATTCGTTCCCGAGCGATCACGCGGTGATCTTCTTCGCGCTTTCGCTGGCGATCTATTCAAAGCGCGCGCGTCTGGGCATGGCCGCCTTCGCGTGGAGCCTTGTCGTGATCTGCCTGCCGCGGGTCTATTTTGGCTATCACTATCCCAGCGACATCCTGGCGGGCGCGGCGCTCGGCGTGGCGATCATGGCCATCTTCATTTATACGCCAACCCCGGCCTTCGTGACCCGGAGCCTCGATTGGGTGGCGACCCGCAGCCCTGGCTTTCAGCAGGCCGTGCTGTTCCTGATCGCGGTCGAATCCGCGGTCAATTACGATCATGTGCGCGAGGTGCTCGGCGCGTTCGGTCTCGCGGGGTGAGGGACGCGCGGCGTCGTCGCCATCGCGCCCCGGTCGCGCCGTTTCAGGCCGCCTGCATCGCCTTCCAGATGGCGAGCGGCGTCAGCGGCATGACGAGTTCGAGCGACCGGCCTGGCGATATCGCGTTTTCGATCGCGTTGACGATGGTCGGCGTGCCGGCTGTCGTGCCCGCCTCGCCGACGCCCTTGGCGCCGACGAGATTGGTCGTGCAGCGAGTCGGGCTGTGCAGCACGTTGATGTCGGGCAGATCGCTGGCGCGCGGCATGGTGTAGTCCATGAACGAGGCCGACAGAAGCTGACCGCTGGCCGGATCGTAGCGCGTGTATTCGCCGATCGCCTGGCCAAGGCCCTGCGCGACGCCGCCCTCGACCTGTCCCTCGACGATGGTCTGGTTCAGCATCACGCCACAATCGCCGACGGCGGTGTAGCGGACAATCGATGTCTCGCCAGTATCGGGATCGATCTCGACCTCGGCGATGTGACAGCCGTTGGGAAAGGACGGGCCGGTGTGCGCCGTCTCGGTCGTGTCGAGGGATTCCTCGAGCGCGCCCTGCTTGACCATGTCGCTGGCGTGCCGCGCGACCTCGAAGAGCGTGACGCGGCGGCCGGTTCTGGCGATCTCGAACACGCCTTCGCGATATTCGATCTCTTCGTCGCCCGCCTGCAAGACGGTCTTGGCGACGGCCTTCGCCTTCACCAGCACCCTGTCGGCGGTCTGCGCGACGGCGCTGCCAAACAGCATGGCGGTGCGCGAGGCGACGGCGCCGAAGCCCGGCACGTCGCGGGCTGAATCGCCGAAGGTCATGACGATGTCGTCGTCGCTCAGGCCGAGACGGTCGGCGAGCAACTGGCGATAAACGGTGAGATGACCCTGTCCATTGGGCGCCGCGCCAAGGGAGATCACGGCCTTGCCATTTTCGAACGTGACGCGCGCCGGCTCCTCGTAATGTCCGCCGGAGATTTCGAGATAGCAGCCGACGCCGACGCCGCGCAGTTTGCCGCGCGCCTTCGAGGCTTCGCGGCGCGCCGCGAATCCCTTGTAGTCGGCGGCTTCCATCGCCTTCTCAAACAGCGTCGGAAAATCGCCGCTGTCGTATTTCGCGCCGGTGGCGGTCTGGTAGGGCATCGCGTCGGCGGCGATCAGATTGCGACGACGCAACTCCGCCGGATCGACGCCGAGCTTGCTCGCGGCGGCCTCGATCACGCGTTCGAGGAGGTAGTTGGCTTCCGGGCGTCCGGCGCCGCGATAGGGACCAACGGGCACGGTATTGGTGAGATAGGTGGTGGAATCCACCATGATTTTCGGAATGTGATAGACGCTCGGCATGCACATCGCGATGTGCACGGTGGGGATCAGCACGGCTACGCCGGTGAGGTAGGCGCCGGCGTTCATCTCGCCGTTGATGCGCAGCGCGAGGAACTTGCCGCGCTCGCTGAGCGCCAGATCGACATGCCAGACCGAATCGCGCGCCTGATTGTCGGTGAGGAAGGATTCCGCGCGGGAAGACGTCCAGTGGACGGCCTTGCCGAGTTTTTTCGCCGCCGCCAGAAGAGCCGGATATTCGGGATAGGTCGAGGCCTTCATGCCGAAGCCGCCGCCAACATCCTTGGTCAGCACGCGCAATTGCGGCATTTTGATTTTCATGGTCATGGCGACCTGGGCGCGAATGCCCGCGACGCCCTGCGTGCCCGTCCAGAGGGTGTATTGATCGCTCGCGGCGTCATGGGCGCCGGTGGCCGAGCGCGGCTCCATCGACACAGCGTTGATGCGCTGGTTGACGACTTCCACCGATACGACGTGCCTTGCTTGTTTGAAGGCGTCGTCGAGCGCCTTCCTTTTGGCCCCGTCGTCGTCCTTGGGCGCCGACCAGCGCAATGTCACATTGCCCTTGGCCTGCGGCCAGATCTGTGTTCTGGCGGCAATCGCCTGATCAAGGGTGACGACCGGCGTCAGATCTTCGTAATCGACGACGACAAGATCGGCGGCGTCCTGCGCCGTGGCGGCGCTTGTCGCGACCACCATGGCGACGGGCTCGCCGACATGCATGACCTTCTCGCTGGCGAGAACCGGGCGGAAGGGCGAGACCGGCATCGCGCCGCCCTCGCCGGGGAAGGGGATGGAGCCCGACACGCTGTCGAGGTCCGAAAAATCCTTGCCGGTGTAA
>CAISJZ010000235.1 GCA_903885755.1 uncultured Hyphomicrobiales bacterium
CGCTGGCGCGGATGCCGGCGTCCGTCGAGCTTTTCTCCATCCTGAAATCGAACGCGGATGTCCGCGAACTCTTCGCCGATATTCTCGGTGGCGCGCCGCGGCTCGCCAGCGTCGTGGCGCAGCGTCCGCATGTTCTCGATGCCGCCATCGATCCCGCCGTCGCGCGCGCGCCGACCGACGAGACCGCATATGAGTCACGCGTCGACGCGATGGCGCCTCAGTCGCCGGGTTCGGAGGCCTTTCTCGATGGCGTGCGCGACATCGCCCAGGAGGAAATGTTCCTCATCGGCGTGCGCGCCCTGTCGGGCGCCATCGACGCGCATCGCGCGGGACGGGCCTATTCCGCGTTGGCGCAATCGCTCTTGCGCGCCACGCTGGCCCGCGTCGAAGAGGACTTCGCGCGCGAATATGGCGTCGTGCCGGGCGGACGTTGCGTCGTGCTTGGCATGGGGCGGCTTGGCTCGCGCGAGATGACCGCGAATTCCGATCTCGATCTGATCCTTGTCTATGAATTCGATGACGCCACGAGCGAGTCCAGTGGGCCAAGGCGCATCCATCCCGCGCAATATTATACGCGCCTGACGCAACGACTGGTGACGGCCCTCACCGCGGCGACCCGACGCGGCAAACTCTACGATGTCGACTTGCGATTGCGGCCCTCCGGCGGCAAGGGCCCCGTGGCCACGAGGTTCAGCGCGTTCAGGGCATATCAGGCCGGCGAGGCGGAAACCTGGGAACATATGGCGCTGACCCGCGCGCGTGTCGTCGCGGGAGACGTTTCGCTCGCGCGTGACGTCATGGAAGCGATCGACGACGTGCTGCGGGCGCCTCGCAACATGGACAAGGCGCGTCGCGACGCGCGCGACATGCGCCGATTGATCACCACGGAAAAAGGCGAGGATGATCCGTGGGACCTCAAACTCGCCGCCGGCGGCCTGATGGATATCGAATTCATCGCGCAATGGCTCGTTCTGCGATACGCGCATGAACGCCCCGACATAGTCGATACCGATCCCGCGGCGGTCATTGCACGCGCCGAGGCGCTGGAATTGCTTGAGGCGGGCGAGGCGGATGCCCTGCTAGATGCACATGCGCTGATCTCGGCGGTCACCCAACTCACGAGGATCGCGGTGGAGGGACGCTTCGATCCGGCTACTGTCTCGCCAGGCGTTTTGCGCCGTATCGCGATCGCGGTTGCGCTTCCCGATTTCAAGACCCTCGACGCCAGCTTGCGCGAGGCGCGGGGCAAGGTTCGAGCGATCTTTCGAAAGATGATTGGCTGACGCGGCGCCGCCTACGCGAAGAGGCGTTCGCCGGCTCCGTCGCGCAGCGCGAGCGTCGAAGCCGCCGGCGCGGCGATCGGCAGCCTGATCCGCACCACCGTGCCAACGCCGACGCTGGACTTGATGTTCATCGATCCGCCATGCAGTTCCACTAGCGAGCGCGCGATGGCGAGACCAAGACCCGACCCCTTCATGCCATTGGCGAGCGGCGATTGGAGTTGCTCGAAGGGGCGACTGACGCGCGTCAACGCCTCTCGTGGAATGCCGACACCGTGATCCTGCACGAATATTTCGATGTTCTCGCCGATCTTGCGGGTCCGGACGCGCACGCGCCCGCCTTCGGGGCTGAACTTCACCGCATTGCGCAAAACACTCGACAGCGCCTTGATGACGGCTTCCCGGTCCGCGTCGATCGTATCGAGCCGCATGCCTTCGACGATCAAGGCGATGTTGCGGGCCTCGGCGCCCGGCTGTTCGCGTTCAATCGTGGCGTGAACGATCGAAACGACCTCGACCGGCGCGCGTTCAAGTCGAGAACGCCCGGCCTCGAGGCGCGACATGTCCAGTACGTCGGAAATCATGCACAGCAGATTCTCGCCGCTTTCTCGAATATGCCCGCAATAGTTGACGTAGCGGTCACAGCCGAGCGCGCCGAAGGTTTCATGTTGCATGACCTCGGCGAATCCGATGATGGCGTTGAGCGGCGTTCGCAACTCGTGGCTCATGTTCGCGAGAAATTCGGACTTGGCGTGATTGGCGCTTTCCGCCTCCGCCTTCTGTTCAAGATACCGCTCGGCGAGATCGGTGAGTTGCGCGGCCTGCGTTTCCAGCGTGTGCCGCGAGCGGCGCAGATCGGCGACGGTCGCCATCAGGCGGCGCTCTGAATCCAGCAGTTGCTCCTCGTGGCGCTTAAGCGCGGTGATGTCGGTGCCAACCGAAACATATCCGCCGTCCTTGGTGCGACGTTCGTTGATTTGCAACCAGCGGCCATCTTCCAGTCGGGCTTCGTAGCTTCGCGCGTCGGCGCGCTCGGCGTCCTCCGGATTGACGAAGCGCGCCTCGACCAGCGGTGGCAGGCCAGCGGACATCAGGTCATCATAGCCGACCCCGGGCGTGATCGCCTCGCGCGGCAGATCGTGCAACCGCTGGAACTTGGAATTGCACATCACGAGACGATTTTCGGCGTCCCAGAGAACAAAGGCCTCGGAAATGTTTTCGATCGCCTCGCGCAGCCTCATGTCGGCGGTCGCCGAGCGCTCGGCCAACGCCTTCTGCTCGGTGATATCGACGGCGATGCCGATGAGATGCATGTCGCCGCGCGGACCGTGCCGCATCATCTCGCCGCGGGCGCGAATCCATACCCACTCCCCCGATGCATTTCGAAGACGGAAGACGTGATCGATGGTTTTGGCTTCCGAGGCGGCGACGAGACGCGCCATGATGGTGAGATCGCCATCGTCGGGATGGATGAGCGCGTTGGCGTCGCCCAACGAAATGAATTCGCCAGCCGGTTCCGAGCCAAGAATATCGTACATCGAGCGGGACCAATGGATTCGTCCGCGCGCCACGTCCCAATCCCACAGTCCGCAACGGCCGCGCACGAGCGCCATGTCCATGCGATTTCGCATGGACAGAACAAGAGTGGTGGCGTCGCGGCGGCGCTCGGCCTGCCAGGAGTAGCCGAGCGCGAGGAGGCCGATCAGAAGGCCGCCGAATGCGAGCGCGATGGCGGCGCGCAGCGCGCCGGCGCGCCAGTCCGCGAGAGATC
>CAISJZ010000236.1 GCA_903885755.1 uncultured Hyphomicrobiales bacterium
CGGCGCGCGCGTGGCGACCGCGATCGCCGAAGGTGTAGAGCTGCTCGACATAACCAAGCGGCGCGCCGGTCTGCTCGGCCACCCACGAGCGCAAGCCGCTCTCGAAGGTGCGATGGGCCAGAGGATCGAACGGGCCGGAGGGCAGGGCGGCCTCGCGGTCATCCTGCGCGCTTTCGGCGACCAGAATCAGCGGCTCGTCGCCGCGCACCGCGACAATGGCCGCCGTCAGGCCGACCTCGATGGGCAACTGGATCTGGATCGATGTGGTCATGGGTCCGGGCAATGAATGGCCCTGAAGTCTATCACGATTGGGCGAAAATTGCGGCGAGCCGGTCAATCGACGTCGAGCGCGAAGGGCGCGCCTTCAAAACAGTCCTCGCCGCGGCCGATCGCGTGAACCGCGGCGATCAGCCGGCCCCGGCGCGACAGCAGCGCGTCGGCGTGGCGGATGAGCAACCGGTTCGGCGTCGCCGTCGGCGACAGGGCGCGCAGGGTTTGGGCTACATCGTGCTCGTCGCGAGCCGGGTTCAACGCGCAGACCGCGATCATCGCCGCGGCGGTGGAGCGGCTGACGCCGGCATAGCAATGAATGACCAGCGGCTCGGCTCGATCCCACGCGCGCGCGAAGCGCAGCAGCTCACGCACAGGCGCTTCCGCCGGCGCGATATGCTCGTCGACGGGCATGTCGATGTCGGCGAGCGACAAGCGCAGATGGCGCGCCGGCTCGATTTGCGCCGGCCGCTCGACGGGATAGTCCGGGTTGATCAGCGTCACCATCGAGCGCGCGCCCGTCTGGCGGACGGTCGCCTCAATATGCGCCAGCGGGCAGACGTGGATGCGCGGCATGTCAGGCGCCCCGTTGGTTCATGTCCGATTCGAGTTCGCGAAAGCTTTTCAGGAACCGATCCTCGGCCTCGTTCGATGGCGCCGGCGCGATCAGCGCATCAAGATCCCGCAGGCGAACCTCGGGCAGGCCAAAGAACGATTCCGCCTCCTCGAGGGAGAAACCAGCAAGCCGTGTCGCTTCTATGAACGCCGCCGCGTGGTCGGCGCGCTTGATGAGTTTGGCCAGCGCGGCGGGCGTTGTCGCTGGCAGGGAGAAGCGGAGGTGAATCGCCGCCAGAATGCGGTTTTCCACCGACTTGTAGCTGTCGCCGACGGCGGTCTTGAACGGCGAGATAATGTCGCCGATCACGTATTCCGGCGCGTCATGCAGCAGGGCCATCAGCCGCGAGCGCGCCGGCGCGCCGGGGTCCAGCGCGCCGACGATTCGCTCGACGAGAATGGAGTGCTGCGCGACGGAGAATATATGCGGCCCGCGCGTCTGCCCGTTCCAGCGCGCCACGCGCGCCAGACCATGCGCGATATCCTCGATCTCAACATCGAGCGGCGAGGGGTCGAGCAGATCAAGCCGGCGGCCCGACAGCATGCGCTGCCACGCGCGGCCCTTGTCCGGCTTGCGCGCCATTATCGCTTGTCCGCCAGCGCCGCGCATTCGGCGTGGCGATAGCAGGCCACGAGATGATCGTTGGCCATGCCGACCGCCTGCATGAAGGCGTAGACAATCGTGGGACCGCAGAAATTGAAGCCGGCGGCTTTCAGGTCTTTTGACATGCGTTTCGACAGATCGGTTTCCGCCCGCATTTCCTCCCTGTGGCGCAGATTGTTCTGCAAGGGACGCCCGTCGACGTATTTCCAGAGATAGGTGGAAAAGCCTTCCTTCTCCTCGATCGCGAGCCAGGCGCGCGCGGAAAAGACGGAGCTCTCGATCTTGGCGCGATTGCGCACGATCCCTGCGTCGTTCATCAGCTTGTCGAGCTTCCGCTTGTCGTAGCGCGCGATCACATTGGGATCGAACCCGTCGAACGCCACGCGAAAGGCGTCGCGCTTGCGCAAGATGGTGATCCACGACAGGCCCGCCTGAAATCCGTCGAGCAGCAGCTTCTCGAACAGCGCGCGGCTGTCATATTCCGGCACGCCCCATTCGGTGTCGTGATAGGCGACATACAGCGGATCAACGCCCGGCCACGCGCAGCGATGCCTGCCGTCTTCGTGCGGGATCGGCGCGGGGCGCGGCTTGCCCGGCTTGGGCGCGGGAGTGGTTTTTTCGGTTTTGGCCATGGCGGGAGTTTAGCCACGCGGGGCGGGTAGGGCGAGGGTCGCGGGGCGGCCATCAACCGATATCGTCATGCCCGCCGCGATGGCCTCCGACGCCTTGTCGACCCGGATCGCCGCCAGACCCTGTCCGGCGCCCGCCGATGTCAGCGTTCCGATTTCAGCGGCGCCCGCCATGATCGCCGCGCCCACAGCCGGCGCGCCCTCGAACGTCACGCGGGCGATGCGCTTGCGCGCCGTGCCGCGATGCTCGACCCGCGAGACGACCTCCTGCCCGACGTAACAGCCCTTTTTGAAGTCGACGCCGTGCACCAGGTCCATGTTGGCCTCGTGCGGGAAGGCGTCGCCATAGCCGAAATCGGCGCCCCCCTTCGGTATGCCCAGCGCGATGCGGTGGGCCGCATAGGCGGCCAGGTCCGCCCGGTTGGCCATCGCGCCCTCGCGAGACACGATTTCCCGCGTCCCGAGTCGGGGGTCGCGCGGGTCGGGCGTTCCCGAGGCGTCAGCGCCCCAGCGGGCAACCACGCATCGCGCCGCGCTCTGGTCGTCGATGTCGATCCTCGCGCGCAATCGATAGAAGCGCAGGCGCTTGGCAAGGTCGGCGGCCAGCGCCGCCGGGCAGTCGAGAACAAGCGCGCCAGCGTCCTCGCTCACGATGAAATCGACAATGATCTTGCCCTGTGGGCTCAACAGCGCGCCATAGGCGGCCGCGCCGGGCGCGACCTTGTCCATGTCGGAGGTGACCAGACCCTGCAGGAACGCGCGGGCGTCCTCGCCCGCCACCCGAACCACGCCCCGATCGTCCAGCACCGCCGATGGCATCCCGCGCCTCGTGTTCGCCCTTGCCACGTTGATCCTCCCTAAGTAAGCCGCTGGCGTGGCGAGGCAAGAGAAAGCTGGAGCGGACCCCATGGCGGCGACCTACGATCTGATCCTGAGGGGCGGGACCCTCGTCAATCACGATGGCGTCGGCGCCCGGGACGTGGGCGTGACCGCCGGAAGGATCGCCGGTATTGGCGATCTCTCCCGCGCCTCTGCGGGCGACGTCATTGACTGCGCGGGCTTGCACGTTTTGCCCGGCGTCATCGACAGTCAGGTGCATTTCCGCGAGCCAGGGCTCGAACACAAGGAAGATCTGGAGACAGGCTCGCGCGCCGCCGTCATGGGCGGCGTCACGGCGGTGTTCGAAATGCCCAATACCAATCCGCTCACCACGAGCGCCGAGGCGCTGGCCGACAAGGTGACGCGCGGACATCATCGCATGCATTGCGATTTCGCCTTCTGGGTCGGCGGCACCCACGAGAACGCCAACGATATTCCCGAACTTGAGCGGCTGCCCGGCGCTGCGGGCATCAAGGTATTCATGGGGTCGTCAACGGGTTCCCTGCTGGTCGAGGACGATCCGGGCGTCGCCGCAATTCTCGCCAAAACCCGCCGCCGCGCCGCCTTCCACGCCGAGGACGAATTCCGGCTGGAGGAGCGCAAGCATCTGCGCGTGCCCGGAGATCCCACTTCCCATCACGTCTGGCGCGACGAAATCACCGCCCTGCAATGCACCCAGCGCCTCGTGCGGATCGCGCGCGCCCAGCGCGCCACGATTCATGTGCTGCACGTCTCGACGGGCGAGGAAATCGACTTCCTGAGGGATCACAAGGATGTCGCCAGCGTCGAGGCGACGCCGCATCACCTATCGCTCGACGCAAGCCTGTACGCGACCATCGGCACGAAACTGCAGATGAACCCGCCGGTGCGCGACAAACGTCATCAGGACCATATCTGGTGGGGATTGTCGCAGGGCATCGTCGATATTCTCGGCTCCGATCATGCGCCGCACACGCTGGAGGAGAAGGCAAAGCCCTATCCCGCCAGCCCGTCGGGCATGCCCGGCGTCCAAACCCTCGTGCCGCTCATGCTCGATCATGTCGCCGCGGGTCGGCTCACGCTGGAGCGCTTCGTCGATCTGTCGAGCGCGGGTCCCGCGCGCCTATTCGGCATCGCCGGCAAGGGCCGCGTCGCCGTCGGGTACGACGCGGATTTCACCATCGTCGATCTCAAGCGCCACGAAACCATCCGCAATTCATGGATCGCTTCGCGCTGTGGCTGGACGCCCTATGATGGCCGGCAAGTCACGGGCTGGCCGATCGGTACGATTGTCCGCGGCGCCCGCGTCATGTGGGACGGCGAACTCACCACGCCCTCGCGTGGCGAGGCAACGCGGTTCCATCAGGATTTGTGAGGCGCGCAAAAGCCGCGCGAGAGCGACGGGAGGTCGCAATGAAAATATCCATACTGGACGATTATTTCGACACGCTGCGCGCGCTGCCCTGTTTCGCCAAGCTGGCAGGGCATGACGTCACGGTCTGGAACGATCACGTTCAGGACATTGATGCGCTGGCGGCGCGGCTCGCCGATACGGAAGTTCTCGTTCTCTTCCGCGAGCGCACACAAATCCGCGCGCCTCTGCTGGAGCGGCTGCCAAAACTTCGTCTCATCAGTCAGCGTAGCGTCTATCCCCATATCGACATCGACGCCTGCACAAGGCTTGGAATTATCGTCTCATCGAACCAGCACGCGGGCGCGCCTTCGCGCGCGACAGCCGAATTCACCTGGGGCCTTGTTTTAGCCGCCGCTCGGCAGATACCCCAACAGGTCGAGGCGCTGAAGGCCGGCAAGTGGCAGATCGGCGTTGGCGAGACCCTGAGCGGCAAGACGCTCGGCATATACGGTTATGGCCGCATTGGCGCCGCCGTCGCGGGCTATGGCAAGGCTTTTGGCATGAATGTTATCGTTTGGGCGCGCGAGGAGTCGTGTGATCGCGCCCGCGCCGATGGCTACGCCGCCGCGGCGAGCAAGGAAGCGTTTTTCGAACAATGCGACGTGTTGTCCCTGCACATGCGGCTTGTTCCCGCTACGCGGCACATCGTGACGGCGATGGATCTGGCGCGCATGAAGCCGACGGCGATTCTCGTCAACACCAGCCGCGCGCCATTGATCGAGCCGGATGCGCTGGTGGAGGCCTTGCGCGCGGGGCGACCCGGCAAGGCCGCGATCGACGTTTATGAGCAGGAACCTCTGCTCGACACGGCGCATCCGCTGCTGACCATGCCAAACGTCGTGGCGACGCCGCACATCGGCTATGTCACGATCGAGGAATACGAAACCCAGTTCAGCGATATCTTTGACCAGATCGTTGACTACGCCGCCGGCGCGCCATCGAGCGTCGTCAATCCGGATGTGTTGGCGAGGGCTCGTTAGGCTTTCACCAGCGCGCCCGGCGATTTCAGATATTGCTCGGTGATCGCCTTCGCCGACCAGTAGGTCAGCGCGCCGATCGTGCCTGTCGGGTTGTGCCCGGCGTTTTGCGGATAGGCGGCGCCGCCCATGACGAACAGATTGTCGCAACCCCAGCTCTGGAGATAGCGATTGAGCGCGCTTGTTTTAGGGTCCTTGCCCATGATGACGCCGCCGGTGTGGTGCGTCGCCTGACCGTTCGACGCGCCAAAATTCGTCGTGCGCGGCACGGGCACGGTGATTTTCGCGCCCATCGCCTTGCCAATGTCATTGGCCTTGTTGGTCATGAAGACCGACATCTTCTTGTCGTTCTCGGGATAGTTGAACGTCATGCGCACCAGCGGACGGCCGATCGCGTCGCGATAGGTCGGATCGAGATCGAGATAATTGTTGCGATGGGCGTAGCTGGTGCCGTGAACATTGAGCGGCATCCAGTGATTGTACCATTTGGCCGTCGCTTCCTTCCACGCGGAGCCCCAGCGCGGCGTGCCCGGTGGAACATTGCGAACCTGGATCGGGCGACCGCCGCTGACGCCGGGCGCGATATAGCCGCCGCCGAAAAAGCCCAGCCCGCCATGGTCGAAATTATCGCCCTGGAAATCGTCGATGACCGCGGGCGACGTACCGGTGCCAATGAACGGATTGATCTCGTCGTCGACAAAGCACGCGACGGCGGAATTCGTCTGGTAGCAATAGTTCTTGCCGATGACGCCTTCGCCCGTCGCGGGGTCGTAGGGCTTGCCGATGCCGGCGAGGCGCATCAGCAGGACGTTGTTGAAGGGATAGGCGCAGAGGATGACGAGATCGGCGGGTTGCTCGAGTTCCTCGCCGGTGCGCCGGTCGATGTAGGTCACAGAGCGAACCTTTTTCGCGGCGGCGTCATATTTGAGATTGCTGACATAGGCGAGCGTGCGCCGCTCGAACTTCGGATCGTTGAACAGGACCGGATGCAGGCAGATGTTCGGGCTCGCCTTGGCGTTGGCCTCGCAGCCGAAATATTCGCAATGCCCGCAATACTGGCATTGCCCGATCGCGCAGCCCTCGGGGTTCACATAGGGCGCGCTGGAATTCGACGCCGGCGTTGGAAAGGGATGATACCCCAGTTCCCTCGCGCCCTTTGAAAGCAACAGGCCGGCCTGTGACATGATCAGCGGCTTGTTCGGATATTCGTCGGAGCGCGCGCCCTCGAACGGATTACCGCCCTCGACGATCTTGCCCTTGAGATTGCCGGCCTTGCCCGAGGTGCCGCAGAGCTTCTCGAAGCGATCGTAATGCGGCTCCAGATCGTCGTAGGTGACGCCCCAGTCCTGAATCGTCAATTCCGGCGGAATGGCGTTCTTGCCGTAGCGCTCTTCGAGATGCGTGCGCAGCACGAATTCCGATGGCGTGAAGCGCCATGTGATGCCGTTCCAGTGCGTGCCGGAACCGCCGACGTTGTCGCCCATGCCGAACACTTCCCAGCGCCGCATCGGCAACGCGAGATCGGCGGGCGCATTGCGCATGGTCAGGGTTTCGGTCGCCGTGTCGAGCATGAGCCCGTTACGCACGCGCACCTTCAACTCGTCGCGGATGTAGGGGAACGCGAAGTCCTCGGCGGGCGTGCGATCGGCGCCGCGCTCCAGCGCCACGACGTTGAGACCGGCTTTTGTCAGTTCGCGCGCCATGATCGAGCCCGACCAGCCGAGGCCAACAATGACGACGTCGACCGGCTTCAAGGTTCTGGCCATGGTATCCTCCCCGCGAAATTGATCTGGCGAAAGCCGGCGCGCGTTGACGCCGGCTGAAATGATCGGGATCTAGATGAAATCCTGAATCGACTGCGGCTTCAGATCGACCTTCTTGCCGCGATATTGTTCCGCCGTGCGCGCGTAGGTCGCGGGCAGGCCGGGATAGCCGATCATCTTCCACGAGGCTTTGTCGCGATTGCCGCCATGGATGGGATCGGCGAAGAAACCTTCCATCGCGGACGTGTACAGCGCCTCGAGAAACGGCTTGGCGCCAAAGCCATCGAACTGGGCTTTGCCGGCGTCCATGTCCTTCAGCATCGCATCGCGATCAGCCGGCGCCAGGCGATCGAATTCCTTGCCATAGGTCTTTTTCGCATAGGCGTTCGCCGCCTTGATGCCAGCGCCAAAATACTCGCGCGGCGTCAGGGGAAGCTGATAGCCCTGTTCGGGCTTGCCCTGCAGGAACGGCCCCGAGCGATACAGGCGCGCCCCGTTGCCATATGCGCCGGCGAGCTGGCGGTCACAGAACGTCACAAGTCCGCAGTCCGTGCCAGAGGGCGAAAACTGGTCGGCGGGAATGAAGGTGTCATAGGCCGCCGACAAAAATGCCGCCTCGGTCGCGGTCAATGTCAGCAGCGCTTCCGGTGGCGCCTGTGTTTTCTGGACCGCCGGGGTTTGCGCGAGAGCTTCCTGTCCGGTCATCGCCGCCGCCGCGCTGGCGCCGGCCATGCCCGCGCCTTTCAAAAAGTCGCGACGCGGGATCGTAATGTCCGCCATGTCGTCCTCCCCGAGCGGACGCTATCGCGCGTCCTTGGAGGGAGCATCGGCCGGAATTGACCGAATGGCAAGCGGGTGTGGCGTCGCGGCCTATGGGTTCTCTTTCGCCACCTTCTCGAGAATGGGCCGCCAGGTCTTCTGTTGCAGTTGCACGAAATCGCGCACCTCGTCGGGTGTCATATGCTTGGGGTAGGACCCTAGCTTGCTCATGCTCGCGATAAAGTCCTTGTCATCGATCGCTTTGTTCAGGTCGATCGCGACCTTTCGAATGATCGGGTCCGGCGTTCCATTGGGAACGACAATGACGTTCCATCCCCCGGCGGCGAAGCCTGGAATGGTTTCGGCAACGGTGGGCAGGTTCGGAAAATCAGCGAGGCGATCGCTCGACGCGACCGCGAGACTCTGGATCTGGTTACTGCTCATCGCCGAGGCGAGGCCGGCATAGCCCTCAAGCACCAGACCGACCCGGCCCGACACGACATCTGGCATCGCCGCCGTCGGGCCGCCGGTATAGGCGACGAGCTGAAGCTGGATACCAGCCAGCTTCTGCAGCAGTTCCATCGTCAGGTGGGTGATGCGGCCGCGACCGGTCGTGGCGTAGGCGATCTCGCCCGGCTTTTTCCTTGCGAGTTCGATCAGGTCGCCAATGGTCTTGATTCCCAGCGTGTGCGAGGCGCCAATGAACATCGGCTGGTTGGTCACGAAACCGACCGGCGCGAAATCGCGTGGCACTTCGACGGGCAGGTTCTCGGCGACGCCCGGCGCGCCCTTGAGCGCCAGGAACACCGATGCGGCGGGCATGTAGAGCGTATAGCCGTCGGCCGGCGAGGTCGCCGCGCCGCGCGCGGAAATGCCGCCGCCCGCGCCGGGCATGTTGACCACGATAACCTGCTGGTTCCAGATTTTCTGGAACTGATCAGCCAGTAGCCGCAACGTCACGTCATTTGCGCTTCCCGGCGCGGAGTCGCTGATGATGCGCACGGGATGATCGGGATAATCGCCGGCGCGCGCGCCAGCGGCTGGCGAGAGAGCGAACAGAAGCGCGCAAAGCGCGCTCGATAAAGTCCAACGAGTCATTCCGTTTCCCCCTGGATCGGGCAAGGTCGCGCGTTTCTTCAAACTCCCGCCTGATTCACACCAATGGCGCGGATTTGTCCAGCGCGCCAATCGATCGAGCCTCGCCCCTTTCGACGCCGCGCAGCAGGTCGGCGACGCGTTCGCGATGGATCGTGATATCTCCGGCGATCTCGGCCAGCGGCGCCAGCACGAAGGCGCGTTCGCGCGCGCGCGGATGCGGAACGACGAGGCCAGGTTCGTCGATATCGGCGGCGTCGTATGTGATGAGATCAATGTCGAGCGTTCGCGGGCCCCAATGTTCGCCGCGCGACCGTCCGCGCTCTCGTTCGATCTCCAGACACAGAGCGAGGAGTTCTCGAGCCGTTAAAGCCACGCGCAGCAGCGCGGCCATGTTGAGAAAATCCGGCTGGTCCGTCTTGCCCCAGGGCGGAGTTCGCCACACAGAGGATTGCGCGAGAAGTTCGACGCCCGGCGTGGTCGCGAGGCGTCGCAGCGCGTGGCGGAACGACGCCGGCACGTCGCCCGCGTTGCCGCCAAGCGACAGGGTCGCCAGAACGGCTGGCTCAGGCGTCACGACTTGCGTCTTCGCGCGTCATGCGCAGCTCGACCCCCGCCGCCGCGATCCGTTCGGGGATTGGCGGCTTCAACTTCATCACGCGCACGAAAACCGCCGAGACGACGCCAAAGCGCGCGAGCAGGCCGCACGCCAGTTCCACGGCCGCGCTTTCCACGAGCTTGTGGCGGCGCGTCGTGAAAATGTCCTTGGTCGTGGCGACGATGTCGCCATAGTCCAGCGCGTCGACGAGGTGATCGGTCGAGGCGGCGCGCGACAGATCCGTTTCAAGCTCCAGATGGATCAGGTAGGGCTGGCCGAACTCGCCCTCGTGTTTGTGCCAGCCGTGATAGGCGTGCAGTTCGAGATCGTGGATCAGGACCTTGCCAGCGAGCATCAATGTATCTCCGCGTGTCCACGATCCATGATCGCGGCGTAAATCTTCATGGCGTCGAGATGTTCGGCGACATCGTGCGCGCGGACAATCGCCGTGCCGCCCATCGCGCCAATGACGGCGGCGGCGAGCGAACCGGCCATGCGCTCGCGCGCGACCGCCCGTCCCGTCGCCAGCCCGATCAGCCGCTTGCGCGACACGCCGAGCAGAACAGGGCAGCCAAGTTGCCGCAGTCGCTCCAGTTCGCGCACGAGCAAAAGGCTCTGCGCGTTGGTCTTGCCGAAGCCGATGCCGGGATCGACGATGATTTTTTCGCGCGATATGCCAGCGGCGAGCGCGATATCGATGGAGCGTTTGAGAAAATCGAGAACCTCGGCGAGGATATCAACGTTGGCGTCCTCCTGGTCGCGGTTGTGCATGACGATGACTGGAACGCCATGCTCGGCGACGACGCGCGCCATGTCGGGATCGCGTTGCAGGCCCCACACGTCGTTGACGATCGTCGCGCCCGCCGCGAGCGCCGCCGCCGCGACGTTCGCCTTCATCGTATCGATGGAGATTGGCAAATCGCAGGCGGCGGCAAGACCCTTCGTCACGGGAATGACGCGGCGGATTTCATCGCCGGCGTCGACCGGCGCGTGACCCGGCCGCGTCGACTCGCCGCCAATATCAAGAATATCCGCGCCCTCCGCGACGAGGCGCAAGCCATGCGCAATGGCGTCGGCGGGATCGAGATAGGCGCCGCCATCGGAAAACGAATCCGGCGTCACGTTGACGACGCCCATGACCAGCGGACGCGGGCCGAAGGCGAGCGCGCGACGCTCGCGCGGGGCGACCAAGCCCTCGATCGTCGAATTTGAGGGCGCGACCGGCTCGCGTCGTTGCGCGGGCGTGATGTCGCGCGCGCCGGTCGCGGGGTCGGGCGCGCGGGCCGACTCGTCAAACGCCTTTTTCGCGCCACGAACGCCACGGCCCAGAGCGTAGAGATATTTATCGAACACGGGTCCCACCTGAAGTCGGCGAGTTGTCATGACAGGTTCCGACATGGCGCGAAAGCGGCGACCTTTCAACCCGTCGGGGCGCAGGCGTTGTCAAAGAATTGGCGCGTGGCGAAAAAGCGGCTCGAATCCAGGGCGAAAGGCAGGCTTATGATCCGGCTGCCGCGAATGACGCCGCCGAAATTCAGACTGAATCCGTAACTCCGTCGCAAGCCGCAGACTTCTTTTCGGGGCAACGCCAGCATCACCGGACCGGTCAATGAGCCCGCGTCGGCCTTGCGCTGATCCGGGGGCGAGATCGCCAGCGAGGCGCGCAAACCTGGCCGGAAAGACGCGGCTATCGATTTGGGACCAGTCGCCGGGACGGCGATGAGTGTGATCCCCGGTTCGCCAGGGCGTTCGACGAGATCGCCCGCGATTTCGACATTCCGGCCGACGATTCCGCGCAGCGGCATCCACAAGCTGGAAGCCGCGGGTTCGCGCTCGCGGGAGGGGGAGCCACTCAATAGGTCAGTAATGGGATATCGTTCCGTCACGAGCCCAATGGACTGAAGTTCGGTCTGCCAGAGAACCCTGATGGAGGATGGCGGCGCCGTATCCATCAAACTGATAATCAAAGGCGAAGCCGCCATTTCGCGAAGATAGGTTCCAACCAGCGCGTTTGCTCCCGCGCGAGCCTCTGCGTGCTTCTCGGTGCGGGTGGAGACCTGCTCGCTCACGAGTTCCCGGCGCGGCATCGCGCGATCGCCCATTCCCATCGTCGTGCGGAAGGTCTGGAATCGCGAGACGATCGTGCGCGTCGACAAAATCTGGTGGACGCCGACGACCGCACCCGGCTCGGTCAGTCGCCTATTGCCGGCGGCGAGAATAAATACGCAGGCCGAGGCGCAAAAAGCCCCGGCGCCGGTTGGGTCGCCGCGCACCTCGGTGTCTGCGATGGTTCCGCACAAGGTCCTGCCGCCCGAGCAACCTCGGGTCTCCGTCCTTGCGACGACCACATCGAGGCCGCGCTCGCGGATCATCCGGCCGATCGCGAGCGCGGAACGTACCGATCCTCCGCCGGAGTGAATGACAACCGGCAATTTTCGGGAGCCCAGCTTTTTGAGGAAGATCCGGAAATCATTGGCCGTATTTTCGTCGATCATGCCCTCCGCGCTGATCCAGGCCGCGCAGTTGTCAGGGCAACCGATTCGTCCGCTCCGCGCGACGAAAAACACCATTGGCGGCCGTTGCAGCGAAGCGATCGTGAAATCCTGCGCTGCGGCTGGCGTCCCGCCACCATGGGTGAGCGTCAACAGAAAAAGCAGAAGCGCAATCAGCGCGCCCGATGGGCGCCAGCGCAAGGGCAATGTCCGCCGCGCGCGTAACATTTATTCGGATTGTCGGGACGGCCATCCCGCGCCCGCGCCGACATGTCCGCGATGCCGCAGAAATGCGTCGGCGAGCGCGATCGCCATCATCGCCTCGCCCACGGGCACGGCGCGGATGCCGACGCAGGGATCGTGACGGCCCTTGGTGCGAATTTCCGTTTCCGCGCCGAAGCGATCAATCGAGCGGCGCGGCGTCAGGATCGACGACGTCGGCTTGACCGCGAAGCGCGCGATGATCGGCTGGCCCGTCGAGACGCCGCCAAGAACGCCGCCCGCGTGGTTCGAAAGAAACAGCGGCCGCCCGTCGTTGCCCATGCGCATTTCGTCGGCGTTGTCCTCGCCAGTCAGGGCGGCGACGGCCATTCCGTCACCGATTTCGACGGCCTTGACCGCGTTGATCGACATCAGCGCGCTGGCGAGTTCCGCGTCCAGCTTGCCATAGATCGGAGCGCCCCAGCCAGGCGCCACGCCGTCGGCGACGAGTTCAATGACCGCGCCGCAGGACGAGCCCGCCTTGCGCACGCCATCGAGATAGTCTTCCCAAACCTTCGCCGCCTTCGCGTCCGGGCAGAAGAAGGCGTTGTTGTCGACCTCGTTCCAGTTCCAGTTGGCGCGATCGATCTTGTGCGGCCCCATCTGGACAAGAGCGCCGCGGATCGTGACGCCGCCCAGAACCTTGCGGGCGACGCCGCCCGCGGCGACGCGCATCGCGGTTTCGCGCGCCGATGATCGTCCACCGCCACGATAGTCGCGAATGCCATATTTCACGTCATAGGCGTAGTCGGCGTGGCCGGGACGATAGGCGTTCCTGATCTCGCCGTAGTCCTTCGAGCGCTGATCGACATTCTCGATGAACAATCCGATCGGCGTGCCGGTCGTCACCTGCACGCCCGTCTGGTCATCAATCATCACGCCGGAGAGAATTTTGACCTGATCGGGTTCTTGCCGCTGCGTGGTGAAACGCGACTGGCCTGGCCGGCGCTTGTCGAGGAAACCCTGGAGATCGGCTTCGACGAGCGGGATCAGGGGCGGGCAGCCGTCGACCACGCAGCCGATCGCCGGCCCGTGGCTTTCGCCCCAGGTGGTGACGCGGAAGAGATGGCCAAACGTGTTGTGCGACATGATGGAACCGCCGGGAAAGTCGATGTTCTAGGGTCCGCGCCCGGCGGGGTCAAATGGGCGTCAATAGGCGCTCGCCGGTTGCGCCGGCGCGCCGATCCATTCGGTATGCGGCGGAATCGCCTCGCCCTTCATGATGACGGTCAGCGGGCCGAGCCGCGCGAAGGCTCCGACATGGGTATCGTAAAGCACGGTCGAGCCCGCGCCCACCGTTACGCCATCGGCCACGTGCACGCGCCCGACCTTCATCACGCGGTCCTCGTAGAGGTGCGTCTGCAGGGCGCACAGCGAGTTCAGCGAGACGAAATCGCCAACGGTCACGCAGTCGAATTCCGTGATGTCGGTCATGTCCATGTAGACGCCCTTGCCGAAATGCGCGCCAAATAGCCGCAAGGTCCAGGGCAGGAAGGGCGTGCCGCGCAGATGCTCGAGCAACACCTTTCCCGCGAGGCCCCAATACATCACCGCGACCGCCTCGGTGCGCATGGCCCAGAACGACCACATCGGCATGACGACCGGCTCATAGCGGCCCATCGTGAGCCACTTGATGGCGATGACGATTGCCGTCATCGCGACGGAGATCGCCACGGAGCAACCGATGAAGCGCAGCGCCAGCGTCAGCCAGTGGCCGGCGTAGAGCGGCGGCGCGAGAATTTCGACCGCCCAGGTGCCGAACGTGATGAACAGCATGGTCGGCAATGAGATATGCACGGCCTCGAAGACGCCGCGGACGAATTTCTTCCACTTTGGCGGCTCGTAGGTCCAGTAGCCGCCGCCGTCGAACTTCTGCCGCACGGGCAGCTTGATTGGCGGCGAGCCGAACCACGTATCCCCGGGCGACAGTTCCGAATTGGCCGGCGGCTTTGACTTGATGCCGATCAGCGCGCCGTCGGGAACGTCGGCGCCCGGCGGCACGACGCCGTCGTTGCCAATGAACACGCGCGCGCCGGTGCGTACGCGTTCAAGATACATGTAGCCGCGACGCACGTCCTCGTCGCCGAGCACGACTTCGTCGGCGATGAAACACTTTTCGCCGATCTCGACGAGGTCGTAGCGACCGGCGAGGTTCGTGGAAATTTCCGCGTCCTTGCCGATCTTGGCGCCCATCAGGCGATACCACGCGCGCATGTAGATCGTGGCGAAGAGCGAGGACAGGGTTTCGAGCGTGACTTCCGTCGCCAGCGCCACGCACCATTTGCGGATGTAGAAGCCGGAATGAACGGAATAGACGCCCTCGGTGACGCGCGGCAGGATGATCCAGCGCGCCGCCGCGATGAAGGCGACGGTAACGAGCACCAGCGCGAAGGATGTCGGCCAGGCCATGATCGGGATCGAGGCGAGATATTCCCAGCGGTCCGTGTCGAGCACGCCGATGATGTCGTCGATGCGATCGAAAATCCAGAACGCCGGCAGGATCGGCAGCAGGCCGAGCGGCGGGATTGTCAGCAGCAGAACAGTGTAAACGAATGTATTGAACGCGCGCCGCGCGGGCGAGGCGTCCGACTGCTCGGGCAGGGCGGTCATGTCGACGAGGCCGACTTTTCGCGCGGGCGAGCCATCCCAGATTTCCCGCGCGCCGATGCGCATGCCCGTTGGCGCCGAGGTCAGGTCCTTCAACTCGGCGCTCGCGCCGATGACGACGTTTTCCTCGATGACGCAGGACGTTCCGACATAGGCGTCCGAGCCGATCTCGATCGCGCCAACGATAAAGTCGGCGCCCTCGACGCGGGCGTTGGCGAATTTCGATTTCGAGCCAAGGCTGGCGCCGGCGCCGATGGAGACGAGATCGTGCGCGCCGATCTCGATCTCGCCGAGCAGCGCGTCGTCGCCGATGCGCGCGCCCAGCGCCCGCAGATAAAGCCGCATGATAGGAGTGCCCTGAAACCATTTCACATGGGTCAGCGCGATGAAATGCTGCACGAACCACCAGCGGAAATAATAGACGCCCCAGAGTGGATAACGCCCCGGCTTCATGCGGCCGAGCACGACCCATTTCACCGCGATGCCGAGCGCGATCGTGGCGACATTGATGCACGCGTAAACGCCGAGCAGCGAGGCGGTTTCCTGCATCAGGCTGGCGTTCGGGTCGGTCAGCAGCATGTAGCTGATGAACACGCCCAGCCACTGTGCGGTCATCACGGGGAGAATGATGAACAGCGCCGCGGCCTGCGCGAGGCCGCACAGGAATCGTCGCGACAGGGGCGGCGGCGTGAAGGTGAGATCGCGCGGCGGGGCGGCCGTCGCAACGCGGCCATCGAGCAGGGCGGCCATGGCGCGCAACGTGCGCGTGGAATAGACGTCCTGAAGGGTCAGTGTCGAGAGTTCGTGGTGTTCGCGGATGAGCGCGAGAAAACGCGCGGCGAGCAGGGAGTGACCGCCAAGATCGGTGAAGAAATCCGCGTCGAAGGGAATGGGCTGCGGCGGCAGCACGGCTTTCGCGGCCTCGAGCAGCTTGCCCTCGGTTGGCGTGCGGGGCTCTTCCTGGCCCTCGTCGACATTGGCCGGCGCGGTCAGCGTGGCCTTCTTCAGGAGGTTGCGGTTGATCTTGCCCGATGGCAGGCGGGGCACTTCAAGGAGCGTCTCGAAGCGCGCCGGAATCATGTAGGGCGGCAGCCTGTGGCGCAGCGCGAGACGCGTCTCGCGCGGGTCGTGGTCAAAGCCCGGCTCGGTGACGAGGAAAGCGACGAGCTGATCGAGCCCGTCGTCGTTGCGCAGCACCACGGCGGCGTGCGTGACGCCCTTGATCTCCATGAGCCTGGCTTCGATCTCGCCAAGTTCGACGCGGAAGCCGCGGATTTTCACCTGATCGTCGATGCGTCCGCGAAACAGGATGTCGCCCTTCGCGTCGATCGCGACCGCGTCGCCGGAGCGATACAGCACGGGATCGACGTCATCGCTCGAAAAAGGGTTGGCGATGAATTTCTCGCGCGTTAGCTCATCGCGTTTGAGGTAGCCGAAGGCGACGCCGGGGCCGCCGATCAGCAACTCGCCCTCGACGCCTGGCTCCAGCAGGTTGAGCGCGTCGTCGACGAGGTAACAGGTGTAGTTGGCGATCGGCTTGCCGATGGTCACGGCCTCGCCCGCGCGCACGATCGCCGCGGTCGCGACGACGGTGGCTTCCGTCGGGCCGTAGGTGTTGAAGATCGTGCGGCCGGGCCGCCCCCAGCGCTCGGCGACCGAAGCGGGGCAGGCCTCGCCGCCAAGAATGATAATTCTCAGGGAGGCAATGTCGCGCGGCAACATGGCGAGCAACGTCGGCACGGTGTCGAGCACCGTCACGCCGGCTTTTTCCATCGCATCGGGCAGCAGGTCGGCTTCGCCCAGCACCGCGGGCGTCGCGACGAACAGGGTCGCGCCGACGAGATAGGGAACCCAGATTTCCTCCATCGACAGATCGAAGGCGACCGAGGCCCCCTGAAAGATCACGTCGGCTTCGATCATGCCGTAGAGTTCGTTGGCCGCGCGCAGGAAGTGGCAGATGTTGCCGCCAGTGATGACGATGCCCTTGGGCGTGCCGGTCGAGCCCGACGTATAGATGAGATAGGCGGGATGATGCGACGTCGCGCCCATCGCGCGGGGATTGACGATGGAATGGTCGGACGGATCGGTCAGCGTGCTCTCGCTGACGACGCCGCAATTGACGCGGCCCTCTGCGCCGGAAATCTGCGCGGCGCCGGTGAGCAGCGCGCGGGCATTGGCGTCGTCCAGGCAAGTTGCGATTCGCTCCAGCGGCGCGTCGGCGTCGAAGGGCAGCCAGGCCGCGCCAGTCTTGGCGACGCCAATCTGGGCGATCAGCAGGTCCGGCCCGCGCGGCATCCACAGGCCCACGACATGACCGGGGCGAATGCCCTCGCGCACCAGCCCGCGGGCGATCGCCGTGGCGCGGTCATCGACCTCGGCGTAGGTCAGCGCGACGTCGGCGGTGATCATGCAGGGTTTGTTTGGCAGCCGGGCGGCGGTCGCGCCAAATATCTCGCAGAGCAGTTCGTCGCGCCGCAGCGCGGGCATGACGGGGCCCCGCAGAACAGCGCGGCTGGCGTTCGCGGCGGGTGCGCCGTCGAGGCTCATGATCTCGCCCTGTTCCATCTGGTCCCGGCCCGTCCCAGGGCAATTCCGCCCTTGAGCGTCCGGTTATGCCCCATCGGGGTGAACTCGCAATGAACAATCGCGGCCACGCCTAGATCCACCAGCAATGGCCATTTTCAAAAATCATCGCGCGACCCTGTTTTATGTCCTCGATCGGGGCCATTTGCGTGGAAATTCCGCCAATCATCGCCATCAGCACGCGGGCCACGCCGCCATGGGCGACAACCAGCGTCTCCCGCTCAAGGGCGTTGACCCAGGGCCGCACGCGCTCGGCCAGCATTTCATAGCTTTCGCCACCCGGTGGCGTGAAGCTCCACTTGTCGCCCTGGCGCGCCTTGGCGGCCCAGGGGTCCAATGCCTTCAATTCCTCCCAGGTCAGGCCTTCCCAGCGGCCAAAGGACAGTTCCACGAGGCGCGGGTCCATGGCGTAGGCCGATGGATCGAGCCCCATCGAGGCGCGCGCCAGCTCCATGGTTTCGCGCGTACGCGACAGGGGCGAGGCGATGAAATCGAGACTTTGGGGCGCCTCGGGGACCTTTTGGGCGAAATAGTCGCGCAGCGTCCGGCCAACCGCGCGCGCCTGCTCCCGGCCGCGTTCATTCAGCGGCGTATCACGCTGTCCTTGCAGGCGAAATTCGACATTCCAGTCGGTTTCGCCATGGCGGAGAAAGAAAATGCGGGGCGGCATGGGGTCGGTCGATTGAAAGTGATGCCGGGGAGTAGCCCCCCGGCCCGCCGCGCGCAACCCCGGAGCGCTTCGCTTTCGGTTCGCGCGCCGGCTTGGGCGGATGTCGCGGCCCAATCACGACAGGAAGGTAATCGCCTTGCTGCTGGCGAACGTCGCCACCGAGGCTTTGGACACGCCCATCAAAGTGACGGAGTCGCCGAGGTTATCAAGCTGGATTGTCGAGCTTCCTCCGGCTTCCGATGTCGCGGCCAGCAGCGAATTGATGCTTGAGAATTTCGACGCGAGGCTGAGAACGTCTCCGCCGCCGAATCCATTGATGATGTCATGTCCCGATTGGGCGAATAGATTGACATCGTATCCGGCAATTCCAATTCCAAGCGTTGAATTGGCGCCCATGTTGATCACGCTGGCAAGCCCATCGGCGGCGACGGGGTTGCCCATGATGATGTTCGACCCCGCGAGCTCATTGACGACGATGCTGTAGGTCGAGGTCACAATATCGACATCCTGCCCATTGGCATAGACTGAATACTGACCATTGCCCCCGATCGTGAGAATGTCGCCGGGCCCTTGAGCGAGGACATAGTCGCCCGTGCCGACGATTTTGAGCGTGTCATTCGTGTCGAGATGCGCCGCCACGCTGGAGCCTTGCATGACGACGTTCGAATTCAGCAATTCATACAGGCCAAAATCGGGCGAAACGTCGGCGGTGCCGGAATAGGTGACCGTATCGATGGCGGCTCCCCGCGCGCCCTGACCATTTCGTCCGATCCAGACATTGTCTCCGAATTGCGAGGCAGTGACGGAATCGCCCGAGCCATAAAGACCCAACGTGTCGTTGGCCGACATCGTGGCGCTAACGAAGTCGCCATACACATCGGTTCGCGAATTCGTAAGCTCGTTCAGAACGCCGCCGCTTGCGAAATGGGCGAGGTTATCGCTGGCGTCCGCGGCCCACTGACCATTGCCGCCAATGGTCAGAATATTTTGTGTTCCAGTGACTGTCACCGAGATCGCCGCGCCGATGGCGGTTAACGCGTCATTCCCCGTCATGGTCGCGGCGACGCCGCTTCCGTTGCAGACAACCATCGAGCCCATCAGCTCGAACAAAAAACCACCCGACGCGAAATTGACGGTGTCAATATTGGCGGCGGTGGCGTATTGGCCATTTTGGCCGACCCATACGCTATCGCCGGTCGAGGTGGCGTTCACGATATCGCCAGAACCATAAATGCCGAGCGTATCGTTTTGCGTCATGGTCGCCGACACGTGGCTGCCCCGCACATCGGCGCGGGAGTTGGCTAATTCGTTGAGAACGCCGCCGCTCTGGAAAGTCACGTATTCATCGTTTGCGTCCGTCGCCCACTGGCCGTTGCCGCCGATCGTGACAATGTCACCCGTGCCGGACACGTTGATGACGAGATCAGAGCCCGTCGCCAGCAGCGTGCTGTTTGTGCCCATGGAAATCACGTCGTTCGAACCGGTGACGGAATATGAAGCGTTCGAGCCGACCGCTATCGAGGAATTACTGATCTTCAAATTGATCGAACTCATTTGACGCACTCCTGAAATAGAATTCTCAAACCGCGCCTAAGTATATGATCAATTAATAACCAGGGAAAGCAATTCCGCGAAAATGAAATTTAGCAGCAATTTCAGCCTCCGCCGCGTTATCCTCGCCGAGGCGGTCGCCGTTGGGCGCTCTTGAGGCGTCACGTAAGTACCAGTCAATCCTGTTCGTTCGACGCGACAGCCAGTTTTCCGGAAGCTTTGGAGCCGACGAGACGAGCAAATCCAGAGCCGGCGCGACCTCGCAGGCCGTCGATGGCGCGTTTCAGCCAGGGGCGACCAAGCCGGAGCCATAGCTGGCCGTAGAGGACGCCTGTCAACGAAAACGACGCGGCCCAGTCAGCGGTTTCCATTCGCCCGTCGGCCCACTCCAGCTTGTGCGGGTTCGATGGCGCGAGCAGATCGTAGATAGCATAGCCTTTGCGATGTGCAGCCCGGACGGCGAATTCGGTGAGGACGGAGCCAACGCCCTTTTTCTCGAAATCCCGATTTTGTGAAATGACATGACCAAACAGATGGCCCTTGCAGATGATCGATATCTCGACGCCAATCGGCTTCTGGTCGCAGAGAACCGCCACGACGCGGATCGGCGGACAATGGCCCTGGCCAAGCGCGACGTCGGCGAAAAATCGTTGGAAGCGTGGGTCCATCAAGGCGGGCGCGACAATGCCCTTCGCCTTGACCCAATCCTTTTTGTAGTGGATCGCCCAGTTCGTGAGTTCCCAGGCGCGCGCCCCCGACGTGTGTTCCTCGAATGTGATGTCGCCCTCGGATTCCAGTCGGCGCGCATACCGCCGGCGACTGGAGCGCAACTTCGCCGGCCAGCGCTTCTCGTAGGTCTCGAAGTCTTGCGCGCCATCGAGCGTGACGTAGGGCGCTTCGTGCCGCGCGACCGCGGCGCAGCCATTCATCCGCAAGATACGCGCGGCGTTCGAGCCGTCGCGAACCTTTCTGAGATAGGCGACATCGGCGCCGACGCTCCGCGCTTTCTCCCAACCCGCCTGTAGCCAATGGTCGCGTTCCACGCCGTTTTCGACGAGCACGTCGCCGTATTGACTGACAGGCTCGCCCATCCATCGCAATTGCCTGAAAGGCGCGGCGCCAACCATCGCCAGCGGCCAGGCCATGACGAGCCGCCCGTCGATCGAACCGATGATGATGGCGAGACGTGTTGTTTCATCGAGATAATGGTTGGCCCAGTTCCACAGCCAGGCATGGGACTGGAAAACATTGGTGGCGTCGCCCGCGCGCTCGAACAAATCGCTCCACCCGTCTTTCAGGGCGTCGAATCCGGCGCGCGTGTCGATGACCTCGACGTGCTCGTGATGACGAAGGATCTCGCCGCGCAATGGATCGATGCGGAAAGCATGGCTGGAGCCATGTTCCGTTCGCGCCGTTTCGTCCTGCGCCTGGGTGTACGACATCGTTACACGACCTTCGGATACTGGCGAACCGCTTGTCGCCGGATGTTCAAGCGCCTCAGCCGCGCGCGAGCGCCTGCGTCATCAATCGCCGCGCGCCGCCGAAGTGGAATTTCGCGAGATAGACCGGCAGCAGCAGCGGATGGCGCAGGGCGAAAGGCGCGTCATGCACCACCATGTTGCGGATGGCCATGATCGGGAGCGGCGATCTGAGCGGGCGAAAATCCTGATTCCACAGGCCTGGCGCGTCGGTTTCCGAATGGAATAAACCAAGCATTTTCGCGCGCCCGATTGAGTAAAATTTCAGTTTCGCGTGAACGTTGCGCAGCGCCGACCGACCGCCTTCGTCGTCGCAATTCGGAAACCCGATCAGGACGGTGCGGAAATGCCGCATCGATTTAGGACACGGGATTTCGTCGAACTGCCGGAAGCAATCGCGCACTTGCGCCTCGATCAGGTCCTCGTTCGCGGCGCCGGCTTCGGAGGCTCCAATACGAATGGTGTCCAGACGGGACGCCTGCGAGGTAAAGGGACAGACGTCGCCCATGCGACCGAGGTCCGGATGCGCGCTCATCAAATAGCTTTTGACCCACCCCGCGACCGCGCGCGCGCCTTCCGTCGGCCCGGCCGATGAATCCGCGCCGGACCTGCTTCCCATGAAGTCCTTCATGGTGAGAAGACCTAGTGCCTCGCGTCATTGAAATTGAGGCATTTTTCTGAATCACTACGCGAATGA
>CAISJZ010000237.1 GCA_903885755.1 uncultured Hyphomicrobiales bacterium
GCCGCCGTCTTGCCGGTACCCGTCTGGGCGATGCCGAGAACGTCGCGCCCGGCGAGGGCGTGGGGGATGGCTTGCGCCTGGATAGGGGTGGGTTCGGTGTAGCCTGCCGATGTGACGGCCGCGAGGACCTTTTCGCTAAGTCCCGTTTCCTGGAATGTCATTGATTATTTTGCCTGGGCGACTGGCCGGAAAACGCCGGGGAAGCCGCGTCGACGCGTATTCTGGAAGGAAGCGCGCTGCACGATTTGCAACGGAATCGGTGAACGGGCACGCGTCGGCCTCTCGTTCTCCGCGCGTAGACATAGTGCCGGAATGTGAAAAGTCAATGAAAATCGGGCCGATGCCGGAATATGAGGCGATTTGGTCCCGGTTATTTCCGGACACCCGTGCAAGGATCCAGAATGACGGGCTGGGCCAGATTGGCGGGGATCGAGGCCGTTGGCGTGTAATCGACGGTGACCTGACGCGATGCGTTGGACCCATCCGCGCCGCGCGGCAAGGCGGCGGTCGCGCGGGCGAAACGGTTGCTGGCGTCCGGACTGACAAAAGCGATATGCGGTAGCGCGCCATCCTGAACCGCCTTGTCGAGCAGATGCGTCCCGGCCAGGGCGGCGATGGCGATCGCTCCCGACATGAGACTGATCGACTGGATCGTCGTGCCGCGCTCGTCGCGGGTGAAATTACGGAGACTGAACATCGGCGACCCACTGGTTGGAGCCAGGGCATGGTCGCCGATCACGGTAAACGCGCGGTTGACGAAATCGGTAAAACGCGTGGAAATTTCAGATGTCGACGAGATCGCGCTCGGCGGCGAAGCTGGCCCGCTCCTGAATGAAGGCAAAGCGGGATTCCGGCTTGTTGCCCATCAGGCGCTCGACCGAATCGGCCGTTCCCTCGCGATCCTCGTCCCTGATCACCACGCGCAGCAGGGTCCTGCGGCGCGGGTCCATCGTCGTTTCCTTCAACTGCGCCGGCATCATTTCGCCCAGTCCCTTGAAGCGGCTGACCTCGACTTTTCCCTTGCCGGAAAAGACCGATTTCATCAGCCGTTCGCGGTCGCCGTCATCGCGGGCGTAGGCGATCTTGGACCCCTGCGAGAGCTTGTAGAGCGGCGGCACCGCGAGATAGAGCCGGCCTTCCTCGATCAGCTTTGGCGTCTGGCGATAGAAGAAGGTGATCAGCAGGGACGCGATATGCGCGCCGTCGACGTCGGCGTCGGTCATGATGATGATCTTGCCGTAGCGAAGATCCGGGGTCTTGTAGTGAAACCCGGTCCCGCAGCCCAGCGCCAGGATCAGGTCGGCGAGCTGCTGATTGCCCGCGAGCTTGTCCTTCGTCGCGGAAGCAACGTTCAGGATCTTGCCGCGCAAGGGCAGAATCGCCTGCGTGGACCGGTCGCGCGCCTGTTTTGCGGAACCGCCGGCTGAATCGCCCTCAACGATAAATAATTCAGTATCTTGTGACGAATTGCTCGAGCAATCCGCGAGCTTGCCGGGCAAGCGCAGTTTACGCCCGCCGGCCTTGCGAGCGACATCCTTTTCAGCCCGCCGGCGCAGACGTTCCTCGGCGCGCTCGACGGTCCAGTCGAGCAGGCGGGTCGCCTGCGACGGGGAATCGGCGAGCCAGTGATCAAAGGCGTCGCGAATCGTCTGGTCGACGATGCGAGAGGCCTCGCTGGTCATCAGACGGCCTTTGTTCTGGCCCTGAAACTCCGGTTCGCGGATGAAGATCGAGATCAGCGCGGCGCAGCCGGCCATCACGTCGTCGGTGGTGACGTTGGCCGCCCGCTTGGACTGGCCGATACGTTCGGCGTGGTCCTTGAGCGCGCGCAGCAGCGCCACCCGCAGACCAGCCTCGTGTGTTCCGCCATCGGGCGTCGGGATCGTGTTGCAGTAAGAGTGAACGAAGCCGTCCTCTTCCGTCAGCCAGGTGATCGCCCATTCGAC
>CAISJZ010000238.1 GCA_903885755.1 uncultured Hyphomicrobiales bacterium
GTCGATCAGTCGCGTCACGAAATCGACCGTGCGAAGTTCGCGCATCAGGGACGCGTTGAAGACGATTTCGGTGAGGCGATCGTTGATATCGCCCGCCGAGCGCGGTGCGCCGTGACGCCGAAACGGATTGATCTGGACGATGATCACATCGTCCGACGTTGAATGATCAAACAACGGCCATAGTGGCGGGTTGCCCATATAACCGCCATCCCAATAACGAACGCCATCGATCTCCACGGCTTGAAACATAGCAGGCAAACAGGCCGAGGCCATGAGGTGATCGGCGGTGAGTTCGCCGGTCTGGAATATCCGGGCGCGACCGCTTTCGACATCCGTCGCGGAGATAAACACTTTCAATTCGGTGTTCGCGCGCACGCGTTCGAAATCGACGAGCTTGTTCAGGATGTCCCGAAGCGGATTGAAATTGAACGGATTGAGTTCATAGGGGCTGGCCATGCGCGACAACAGGTCAAGCCAGATATAGGCCGGAGAATGGTTGAGACCCCAATCGCCAAGCATGGCTTGCGCCGGCGAGCGTCGAACCGGACTGCCCCGCGTCGCCAGCGCCACGCCTTCCCAGAATGCGCGCAGGGTCTGGCGCGCCTCCGCCCGGGAGCCGTCCGCGAGGCCCTGCGCCAGAACGACCGCGTTCATGGCGCCGGCTGAAGCGCCGGTCACGGCCTCGATGACAATGCGATCGTCCGCCAGCAACCGATCGATGACGCCCCAGCCAAAGGCGCCGTGAGAACCGCCGCCCTGCAGGCCCAGGTTAACGCGCTTGATGGCGCTCATGCCACGCCAGCGACGGGGATCGAGGCTCCCGTGATCGCGCCCGCGTCGTCCGACAAAAGCGCCATGATGGCGCGCGCGATGGCCGCCGGCTTCACCCAACCACTCGTGTCGGTGCCCGGCATCGCCGCGCGGTTCTGCGGGGTGTCGATGGTGACGGGCAATATGCAATTGACCGTGACGCCATCGGCCCGATGCTCCTCCGCCAGGCTCTCGACGATCCGCATGACGGCGGATTTCGCGGCGCTGTAAACGGCGAGGCCGGCGCTTCCCTTCAGCCCGCCCGCGGCGGCGATGTGAACGATACGCCCATGCTTGCGCGCGATCATCGACGGCAAAACAGCCGCGCTGGCGACAAGCGTCGCGCGCGCGTTGATGTCCATCAGAAAATCCCAACCCGCCAGCGCGTCCTCGACGGCGCGCCCCATGCGGAATCCGCCAACCGTGTTGACGAGGCCGTCGATCCCCCCGAATTTCTCGACCGCCGCGGTCGCCATCCGAGCGGCCTCATCGGGCTTGGTCAGATCAACGCCCGCCAGCGTCAGGACGCTGCTTGCATCGGGCAAGGTCTTGACGAGAGCCGCGAGTGGTGGCTCCACGCGATCGACAAGCACGAGACAGGCGCCCCGGGCGGCGAGTTCGACCGAGATCGCCGCGCCGAGATTGCCCGCGGCGCCCGTGACGATGAAACATTTCTTATCGAATTGCATGGGCCGCCTTGTCACGATGAATGATCATGCGTTGAATGTGACCGCCCGTCGCGACGTTGGCAATTCACGAGAACGGGAACCATCCACTTCGCCCCTACCCCTTGACGCGGATTTGGTGCTAACACCTCGGCAAAGGGAGCAAGACCATGCCGCACGATGAAGTCCGCAGCCATTGGCACGAGCCCAAGGCCGGGGAAAACGCCGGATTTGGCAAGTTCAAGCGCCCGGCCATGCCCTATGACCGCTTCATGGAGGCCGAGGGCATTCCCTGCCATCGCGGCATCGGCTGCAAAACCGTGCTCGAACTGCCCATGGCGCCCTGGAAGCGCCTTGGCGGTCGCGGCACCTATATCCAGCTCTACGGCACGGAGGGCCTGTGGGGAATGTATGTGGTCGAGGTGCCCGCTGGCGGCGCGCTCAACATCGAACGGCACGTCTATGAAAAGAATGTCATGATCGTCGAGGGCCGCGGTTCGACCGAGGTCTGGCAGGAAGGTCAGACGAAAAAGCAGACCTTCGAATGGCAGAAGGGTTCGCTCTTCTCGATCCCGCTCAACGCTCACCATCGCTTCGTCAACGCCACGAATTCTCCGGCGATCATCCTGTGCGGCACGACCGCGCCAAACATTCTCAACCTGATCGACAATCCGCGTTTTGTCTTCGACTGTCCCTTCAACTTCACCGAGCGATATTCCGGCGACGCGGATTATTTCAAGCCGAGCGATGATATCGAGCCTGATCCGGTGCGTGGGCTCGCCATGCGGCGAACGAATTTCATTCCCGATGTCATCGCAGCCGATCTCCCACTCGATAACCGCCGCTCGCCGGGATATCGGCGCATGGAGCCGTCCATGGCCGGCCAGCGTTTCTACCTCTGGGTCGGCCAGCACGAGACCGGCCGCTATTCCAAGGCGCACAAGCATGGTTCGGCCGCCGTGCTCATTTGCCTGAAGGGCAAGGGCTACACCTATACCTGGCCCGACGCGCTCGGGATGACGCCGTGGAAGGATGGCAAGGCGGAATATGTTCAGCGGCAGGACTACGAATATGGCGGCATGGTCACCGCCGCGCCCATGTCGGGCGACTGGTTCCATCAGCATTTCGGCGTCAGCAAGGATCCGCTGCGCCTGTCCGCGTGGTTTGGCGCCAACAACCAGCGCGCGCGCAAACCCGGCGTTCCCGGCGAGGCGATCATGGACTATGGCGCGATCGATCTGAAAAAAGGCGGCAGCGCCATTCCCTATCACGAGGAAGACCCCTTCCTGCGCGCCGAATTCGAGGCGACGCTCGCGAAAGAGGGCGCGAAAACGCGCATGGAGCCCGAACTCTACGAAGGCCCGGTCGAGGACGGCAAGGGCATGGCCGACGTATTCTAGAAGCGTTTCATTCCGCCGTGATGTGTTGCTCGGTGATCAACTTGCCCCAGACATCGCTTTCCTTTTTCACGAAAGCGGTGAACTCGGCGGGCGACGAACCAATGGGTTCGGCCGCGAGCCCCTCGAGCTTGGAACGCACGTCGGGGTCGGCGATCGCGACCTTCGTGTCGGCGGCGAAGCGCTCGACAATGTCCGTCGGGGTCTTTCTGGGCGCGGAAAATCCGAACCATGAACTCACGTCATAGCCGGGCACGGTATCGGCGATCGGTGGCAAATCGGGCGCGAGCTTGGCGCGCTTGGCCGTGGTGATGGCGATGCCGCGCAATTGTCCGGACCGCACCTGCTCGATGGAGGAGGTGATGTTGTCGAACATGACATCGACGCGCCCGCCGATGAGGTCCTGAATCGCAGGCGCGCTGCCGCGATAGGGCACGTGGACCATGTCCACGCCAGCCATCTTCTTGAAAAGTTCGCCGGCCAGATGGATCGATGTGCCGACGCCCGAGGACGCGTAGGTCAGTTTGCCCTGATTGGCCTTGCCGTAGGCGATGAGGTCGGCGACCGTCGATATATTCAAGTGCTTGCCCGCCACCAGCATGTTGGGCACCATTGCCACCAGCGACACGTGCTGGAAGTCCTCCGCGGGGCTGTAGGTAAGATTTTTGTAAAGAAACTGGTTGAGCGCCATGTACGGCGCCGCCATGGCGAAGGTCTCGCCGTTGGGCGTCGCCTGCGCGACGAACGCCGCGCCGATATTGGCCCCGCCGCCCGCCTTGTTTTCGATGATGACGGAGGCGTTCCACATGCGGCCAAGCTTGTCGCCGACGATGCGCGCGATGATGTCCGTTGCTCCGCCCGGCGTGAATGGCACGACGACCCGGATGGTCCGACCCTCCGGCCAGCCCTGCTGCGCGCGCGCCGCGAACGGCGTCGCGAGACTTGCGGCAAGGCCTCCTGCAAAA
>CAISJZ010000239.1 GCA_903885755.1 uncultured Hyphomicrobiales bacterium
CAACGTCGCGTTCCCAAGGGGCGTGACGACGAGGAGCGATCGACAGGAAATCTGCCGGTTGCCGAGCCTGCCCCAACGCGAACTTAGGTAGGGTGTGATGGGAATACCGCGAACGCGAGTTGCAACCATGCATTCAATCGATGCTTATATTTGCCGCTCTAATGACGCGACCCCATTTTTCCGTTTCCTGACCGATCAATTTTCCAAATTCCACCGGCGTCGATATGAGCGGAGCGCTTCCAAGGCTTGCCAATCTGCCTCGGATCGTGGAATCGAGCAGGCCCACGTTGATCTCCGCGTTGAGGCGCTCGATGATCGTCGCGGGCGTTCCCAAGGGAGCTCCGATACCGTACCACGTACTAGCCTCGTATTCCGGGATCAATTCGCTCACGCTGGGTAAATCTGGCAACGCGTCCGAACGGGCGGCGGTCGTCACGGCGATGGCTCGCAACTGCCGCTCTCGAATAAATGGAATCGCAGGCGAAATAGATGAAAACATGACTTGAACCTGCCCCCCTATTAAATCGCTTAGGGCTGGTGGCCCCCCACGATAAGGCACGTGAATCATCTTCACGCCAGTCAGCATCTGGAAGAGTTCGCCCGCGACATGGGCCGGTGTCCCGTTCCCGGCGGAGGCCATCCGGATCGCTTTCGGGTTTGCCTTCGCATAGGCGATGAATTCAGATAGATTGGCGGCCGGAATCGCTGGGTTAACGACCAGAACATTCGGTTCTCGCGCAATGGACGCGACTGGCACGATATCCCGGGAAAAATCGAAATTCAATTGATGGTAGAGAGTTGTATTGACGGCATTCGCGGTCGCCACGACAAGTAGGGTGTAGCCGTCTGGAGGCGCTCTCACAACCGCTTCCGTTCCGATATTTCCGCCCGCGCCCGTGCGATTTTCAATGAAAAACTGTTGACCCATTCGGGTCGATAGCCATTGGCCGATGAGCCTTCCAACGATGTCGGTCGCGCCGCCAGGCGCGAAGCCAACGATCAATCGCGTCGAGCGCGACGGATACGGCTGAGCCTGCGCATCACTGGATATAACGGCCGCCATTCCGGAGCCGACAACAGCGTGGACAAAATCACGACGATTTAGAAACATATGCCTCTCTCCCGTGAGACAAGGACCGATTTTGAAAGCGACATTAAGTTTGCGACCCAACTTCTAGGGTAGATTCTCGCGAATGATCGCAAGGGCTCGTTGACAGCCAGGTCGACGATCCATTGCATTGCCCCAACGCGCTAGGTTATTCATTCCATGCCGCGCGGCGAGTTCGCGGCGGCGATTGTAGATCGGATAGAGCGCCAAGTCGGCCACCGATAGATCTCCGGCAAGAAAGTCATTGCGCGCAAGCCGAGTGTCCAGATACGTCAAGGCGTCGCGCACCCGATCTTCCGCCCATTGGATTGTCGCGGGCGGGCAGTCCGGTGCGTGCCGCGCAAGTGCGCCATGAGTCGAATGCAATGACATCACGTCCGTGGCGACGTGAAATAGCCACTCGGTCGCCCTGATGCGCCCCAATGGGTCATTCGGCAGGAACCGACCTGTCTTTTCAGCCAAGTATAAACAAATCATCCAGCTTTGGGTCACCGTGACAGGCGTTTGCGCGCTCCTATCAACAAGGCATGGAATCCTGCCATGTGGATTGATCGCAAGATAATCCGCGCGATGTTGGTCTCCAGCTACCAGATCCAAAAAATGGAGATTATAATGAAGCTCCATTTCCTCGAGAACAATAATCGCGCGCTGGCCGTTTGGCGATCCTGAAACGTAAACATCTAGCAGGGCGTCTGTCGTCATGGTCGCGCTTTCCTCCCGAACATTTGCATTGATTGGATTTCGATACCGTCGTCGGCCATTAGGGATGCCTCGCCATCAACAGCCGGGTGGTCAGAGAGGTTCCCTCCGTTCTTCCTTTTCATCCAACGATTCTATAGTCAGACATCATCGCTATCAAGTTGACGTCGCGGCGTTGGTCGATGCGGCCGTGCGTTCGGCGTTTGGAAGCGGTTCACATGACCGCTGGCCGTAATGTCCCCGGCGGATCAGGTCCCAGTCAATGAACCGCATTCAAATATGCTGTGGTTCATGCGGATGATCCTGATCGCCGGATCGACCGGATCCGCGCGACGTGCTGTTCGTCCTCTCAACCTTTGCATCACATCGGTTGCACGACGTGGCTTCGTATTTCGTCGGCGCGCGACGGGTTCCTTATAGTTCTAGCCCCTTGCCGTCACGGCCCTGCGAGCCATATTAAAGGCCAGCGCGATAGCGCGACCTGCATTGACCAACGCGCCAATCATGAACAGGAGGAGCAGATAGGCATCGCCCTGCTTGGTAATCCAACCGGGCTTTTGCTTGCACCCGCTTGACGTTTGCTTTGCGACGAGGCCAACCAAGGCCGAAAACTCCCTCCCCGATCGAAAAGCCTTTTAAGTGGCAATGCCGGCGGCAAGCGCTGTGGCGCCCCAGCGAAAGGCGAAGGCGTCAAAATTTCCGGCTTCGGGAGCTTCCTGGTCCGAACTAGAAGTGGATGCAGAGGTCACAATACGAAGATTGGCGAGGAATACCCATTGAGCCCCGTCGAGCGGTTGGGTTCAAGACGTCGCAACTCTTAAAGCGCGGTGGTCAACGGATGAGGTCAATTGCCGTGCGCATTCTCCGCATTCCGAAGTTTCCAGTCCCATTTAGAAGCTCATGGCTTGGCCTTCAATCGTGCATCGGCGCATGAGACGTTGCTGATCGCGTGGAAAGTCGTTCCGCGCGTGAATAGAGCACCAGTTGTCCCAGAGGACAAGATCGCCGAGCTTCCATTCGTGCTGGAAGACGATCTCCGGATTCTCCGATATGTCGAAAAGCTGGTTCAAGACGCTTTCACTTTCCTCCACCGATAGACCTTCGATGCGCGCCGACATCAGGCGACTGATATACAGAGCCTTCTTGCCCGTGGCGGGGTGTGTTATGAAGATGGGTTGCTCGAAGTGGCGCACCTTGCCGAATTCGACCTTGGATAGATCGAGGCGCTCGCGTCGCTTGTATTCATGAATTTGGAGTACCCTGCGACCCTCAAGCCGATCACGCAGCTTTCGCGGAATCCGGTCGTAAGCCATGTACATGTTCGAGAAGCGAGTCTCGCCGCCATGAGTCGGAAGTTTCATCGCGTATAGAAACGTTGCCCGATGTGGTTCAGGATAATAGCTCGTGTCATGGTGAAACCACATCTCGCCGTCGCCGAACGCGCCGACCGGCTTGCCCTCGGGATCTATAATGTTGGTGACCATCATAAATGGCGTATCATATTCGCCGCCAGGATCCTTGCCAGGCGGCCGCCTGCGGATGGTCACGTTACCGAAGACTTGAGCCGCCGTTAGTTGCGCGGCCTCGTCAAGCTCCTGCCCGCGTACGACCACGACAATATTGTCGTTGAAGGCAGCCCGCATGCTTGCAGCCGTCAACTCGTCGATTGGCTTTGATAGGTCCACGCCACGAATTTCAGCTCCAAGGGCCGGGCCTAGTTTGACGAGTTCCATTTGTTCCTCTGGGTTAATTCGCATTTTCGGATCGCCGCCGCCGAAAATCGCTTGATTAACTTCGCGTCGCCGGCGCCACGCGACAAAGCGGGGTCTTGACCTGCATTTCCCTATTCAAATGTTTGGTCGCAATCATGGCGGCGAAATGCGGTGATCGTCAGCTGGCATTGCCGAGAGAAAGAAATTAATTTTGATCGATTTCAATATGCCGCTCGCGGACTACCTTGCCCCACTTTTCGATATCCGCCGCGACGATGTCGCGCGTTTCCGAAGACTTGCCATTGCCCGGGACCATGCGAAGAGCCGCCAGCCGCGCGATAAAATCGCTTTCACGCATGACGCCAGCAATATCGGCTTCCAGCCTGACAAGAACTTCTCGTGGCGTGCCGGCTGGCGCGAATACGCCGATCCAGGCGCGCCCTTCGTAGCCCGGCACGCCAGCCTCCTGCATGGTCGGCAGATTTGTCAAAAAGCCGGACCTGCCCGCCGACGTGACGGCGATTGCTCGGACGCTCGGAGACTGCAGCGCGGGGTTAGCGGTGCCTAGATCAGCGATCATCATGTCTACGTCACCGGCGATGACGGCGTTGATCGCGGGCGCGCCGCCATTATAGGGAACGCTCAGAATGTCCACGCCCGCGATGGATTTGAGCAGTTCGAGATAAAGTAACGAATTCGTGCCACCCGAAGCGTTCGTCAATTTGCCAGGATTTCGCTTGGCCGCGGCGATGAAATCCTGAACGTTCCCCGCGCCCGTCTTGACGTTCGTCAAGAAGACCTCTGGCGCGGTGGCGATCAATGGCAGAGGCTCGAAATCCCGTTGCGGTTGATAAGGCAGGTTTTTGTAGACCACCGCGTTCATCGACAGCGCACCGTCGTGGGCGACAAGCAGCGTATAACCGTCGGGAGACGCTTTAGCGACAGCTTCGGCGCCGATCCGCATGGATGCACCCGGTCGATTGTCCACGACAACGGATTGCCCCCAGACAACTTGCAACTTATTGGCCAGAATGCGGGCCGTGGCGTCAATGGAGCCACCGGGAGGCGTGGGCACCACCAGGTGTACCTGGCGTGCAGGCCAGGATGTCGCATCGGCGCAAGCAGGTTCAACCGCAATTAGGCAACCAGCCACTGCCAGCAGATTCGACCATCCAAGAGCACGCGTCAGGATTGCGACTGTTACGGCTATTTTCATGGTAACAGACGTCCTCGCCTTGGAATTTATGTGGTCATTTAACCCGACATTTTCCAGATGGATGCCGGTTCGGGAGTTAATCTGTCGGGATTTTGGTACTTTGACAAGCCCAAGGCGACGCGGCGACCTTAAGTCCTGTCCGTATGCTTGCGTGAGGTGGCAATTAGGTACAATCCCAAATCGGCCGCCCTCAAGGCGCTTGTTGAGCGGGACCGAACGGAAATCTAGCGGGACGGTTCCCATCCTCGAGTGCGCCGATAGACTGCTGCATGGCGTCCAGGTTTCGCTGGTCGTCAAAGGTGGCAACCGCGCTAGCGACACAATGCGGGAAAAGATCGAACACAGGGCCACCGAGACATGCGTCGAACTGGCGGGCGCTGAATACAATGCCCTTGATGTTGCTCGATCCGAGGTCTGCAATTTGGTCGGTCAGGTCCTTTCCGAGATCAGCGAGCCCTCGGCAAAAGACCGAGGGGAGAAAATATCCGCCTCGGGTATTTCCTAATCAGAAGCAAAAGCGAGAGTAGAGACGGCGTGCGGAACGACCAAGATCCGCTTCCAGCCCCGCGCTATTTCAGGTCGTGGGCGATATCGATTGAAGTAACGCGAAAGCAACGAAAGCGTTTGGTCGTTCCATCGCTATTTGCGATATAGGCTTTCCCCGGGCTTGATCGCCAGCGCGACACGCCTCCGAACATCGGCAGGCGTATTGATGATGTCATTGACGAGTTGCGCGAGGATCTCGCCCGACGTCGAATTGATCTCGAGCTTCTGGATTGCGGCGTCCGCGATGAATGCGGGATCCTTGACCGCTTCGTCGAAGGCCCTGCGCAACGCGGCCACGCGTTCCGGCGGGACACCAGGCGTCGTCGCCAACGGGCGGCCAACAGTGGACGCCTTCGAAATGAATTCCATTAGCGGCCGGTTTTCCGGCGTCGTCTTCAAGTCCAGCAATAACGGAACGCTGGCGAGGGCCGGCTCCCTTTCAACGCCAATTTGGACCAGAGGAACGATCAGCTTGTCGCGGAGATACCGCGGTGTCGTGGCTAAATAGCTCGCGTAGGTATTCGTGCCTCGTCCCTCGACTTCGCCGCGCTCCATCGCGAGATTGATTTGCGGACCGCCGGCATAACCGAGAATAATCTTAAACTTCGTGCCAAGCACGTGATTGTAGAAGGCAGGGTATTGCACCGAAGCGGAGGCCTCGCCGCCACCAGTCGCGCCGACGGTCGTCTCGCGCTTCGTGGCGTCTTCGATCGTCCTGGTTGGCGACGTATGCCAGACTACGAGCATCTGGTTGGATCGATCGACGTTTCCGATCCAGTTGAACATTCGCAAGTCGCCCTGCAACTGCGGAGATAGCCCGAGAGCCTGGTCGGCGACTAGCCCCTGGCCCACAATCGAAAGGATCGTCCCATCGCGCGGCGCCACGCTTGCCAGATAATTGCTCGCAACAATGCCGCCGCCCCCGGGCATGTTGACCGCCACGATGGTGGGATGGCCGGGGATGTGCTCGCCCATGTGCCGCGCGAGCAGCCGAGACAGGAGATCGTAATTGCTTCCCCCAGTATCGCGAATGATGATTTTTATCGTCTTGCCTGGACCAGTGTAGAACTCGCTCACCGGGTCGGCCGTCGCCGCGACGGAGGCGAAGAAGAAAGTGGCGAGCGCCGTCAGAACGATCCGATATCCCGCCATTTCCCATTCCTTCAAGTTATATCCTCGATCGACGCGCCCCTTGCTCCGCGCCAACAATCGCGCGGCGGCCAGCGGAAGACCATCCGGAGAACGCTTTCTTGGACTCAATAGCCCAGGCATTCGCGTGGCGTGAGGTTCATCGTCAAGGCGGTCTCCTGCAGTACCTCGTCAGAGCCCTGACCGATGTCGAACCTCGGCTGACGCTATTCGGGGTCACTAGTGCCCCGATTCACTGGAACTGCGGGTAAAGCTGTTTGAGCTTAACGCGGGCGTCTGCGGTTGTGAATTGCCAGTCGGCTTTGGCATGGTGTTTGTTGCGATTGTCTTGCCATGCGGCGACCTCCGCGATCA
>CAISJZ010000240.1 GCA_903885755.1 uncultured Hyphomicrobiales bacterium
ATCGCCGTCTGGCTCCAGTCCATCGCGGCAAGGCGCGGATCGTCGCCCATGCGCAGGGTCGCGGGCAGGTTGTTGTCGCGCAGATACCGGGCGATTTCGGCGGGCGTCTCCGCGGCGCTGGCGACAATCGCGACGCTCGTCTGCACGCGCTCGGCCTCGGACTTGAACAGCGCCGCGCGGCCGGCGGCGTCGAGCTGTCCGCGCGCGGGAATGACGCCGGACGGCGCGCGTGACAGACGCTCGTCAACCGACCAGCGCCGCGGCGCCTCGCCTCCCGTGACGCCGAGCGAGCGGCGGATATTGGAGAGAATGTCGTCGCGCGCGCTCATCGCGTCTTGCCTCCCCGCGCCTTCCATTGCGATTGAAACGTCTTGCCCGTCGGCGCCGGAAGGTCGCGGTATTTCGTCCAGCCTCCCGCCAGCGGCAGCGAGGCGAAGCGGCCTTTCGACTTGCCCGCGAAGGCGAGGACCGGCATGGCGAGCGATGTCGCCAGCCGGTAGAGCGCCGGGCGGCTCGCGAAGAAGCCCCAGAGGCCGATGCCGTAACGAGTCGCCGCCGGCGACAGATGCCGCTCGAATTCGCGCTCGCGCCAGTGGCGCATCATTTTTGGCAAGGGGATTCGAACCGGGCACACGCTTTCGCAGCGTCCGCACAGGGTCGAAGCGTTGGGCAGGTTGCCGCCCTTGTCGACGCCGATCAGCGAGGGCGTCAGCACCGCGCCCATGGGGCCGGGATAGACCGAGCCATAGGCGTGGCCGCCGACCGCGTGATAGACCGGGCAATGGTTCATGCAGGCCGCGCAGCGGATGCAGCGCAGCATGTCCTGAAAGTCGCCGCCGAGCATGGACGAGCGCCCATTGTCGACGAGGACGACGTGATATTCCTCGGGTCCGTCCACATCGCCGGGGCGCCGCGGGCCGGTCGAGAACGTCGTATAAACGCTCATGTCCTGACCCGTCGCCGAGCGCGCGAGAACGCGCAGCAGCTGCGCCGCGTCGTCGAGCGTGGGCACGATCTTCTCGATCGAGGCAATGACGATGTGGACGCGCGGCAGGGTCTGCGACAGGTCGCCATTGCCCTCGTTGGTGACGATGATCGACGTGCCGGTTTCCGCGACAAGGAAATTCGCGCCGGTAATACCGACATCGGCGGCGAGAAATTTTTCGCGCAGCACGCCGCGGGCTTCCGCCAGCAGACTTTCGGGCGCGGTGAGGTCGCGCGCCGCGGGCAAATCGGTGTGAACGCGGCGGAAATCCGCCTCCACCTGATCCTTGTTGAGATGCACGGCCGGCGCGATGATGTGCGAAGGCGTCTCGCCGCGCAGCTGGATGATGTATTCGCCAAGATCGGTCTCGATCGCCTTCATCCCAGCGGCCTCGATCGCCGCGTTGAGGTCGATTTCCTCCGACACCATCGACTTGCCCTTGGCGACGGTGCGCGCGCCGAGGGCCTTGCAGATATCAACGATGGCCGCGCAGGCCTCGCGCGAGTCGCGCGCGAAATGCACCTTGCCGCCGGCTTCGACGACTTTTTTCTCATAAGACTCGAGATAGAGATCGAGATGCGCCAGCGCGTGGTTCTTGATGTCGCGGGCGCTGTCGCGCAGCGCCTCGAATTCCGGCAGGCGCGCCGCCGCCGTCGCGCGCCGCTCGACGAAATTGACGCGCACGTTGCCGAGCGCCTGCTGCAACTGCCGGTCGCCCAGCGCCGCGTGGGCGTTCTGCTTGAATTGGGGCGTGGTGGACTGAACGCTCATGACGTCGCCAGAAGTTTGATGCCGAACAGCAGGAGAACCGCGCCGGAGATGCCATCGAGCCAGTGGGTGATCCGGTTGAGAACATTCCGCACGGGCGGGCTCGAAACCAGCAGAACGATCGTCGCGTTCCAGGCAAAGCCGATGGCGGGCATGCCGAAGATGGCGACAACCTGCCAGTACCACGGCAGCACATAGGCGCCGGCGGCGGTGAAGATGCTGGCGTAATAGGCGATGGCGCGCACGTTGCTCAGGTTCGTCAGAAAGCCGACGAGAAACAGTTTTGGCACGGAGGTGTCCGTTGAGGCGACGAAGGGCAGCCCGCGGCCCTTGAACGCCGATCGCACCAGCTTCTGCCCGAGAAACAGGAGATAGCACCCGCACACGACGCGCAGGCCAATTTCCAGCGCCGGCGCGCGGTGCATTACCTCGCCCATTCCAGCCAGCCCCATGGCGGCCCAGAACGCGCCGGCCGGCCAGAAGCTCGCGGCGACAACGAGACCATGAAACCGGCTGCGCATGGTGGAGGAAATCACCAACGCCTGATTGGCGCCGGGCGTCATCACGTTGAGCAGATGCGCGACCGCGAGCAGCGCGAGGATGTCCCCGACATTGCTCACGACGTCTTGTCCTTCGTCTCGCCGATGGGGGCATCGGACGTCATGCCCGCGAGCACCTCGGCGACATGGCGAACCTCCACGCTCTTGCCCTGACGCGACAGCTTGCCCGCCATGTTCAGGAGACAGCCGAGATCGCCGGCGAGCAGCATTGATGCGCCCGAGGCGTCGATGTTGGCGCATTTGTGGGTGACGATGGAATCGGAAATCTCGCCGTATTTGACCGCGAAGGTCCCGCCAAAACCGCAGCAGGTGTCGTTTTCCTTCATCTCGACGATTTCCAGACCATCAACGCTGTCCAGCAGCTTGCGCGGCTGGTCGTGGACGCCGAGTTCCCGCAGGCCAGAGCAGGAATCGTGATAGGTGGCCTTGCCCTTGAATGTCGCCGCGACCGTCTCGACCTTCATCACATCGACGAGAAAGCTCGTGAGCTCGTGGCACTTGCCCGCGAAGGCGTTGGCGCGCGCCGCGATCGAGGGCTCGCCGGCGAAGAGTTCGGGATAGTGTTTGGCCAGCATGCCCGCGCAGGAGCCCGACGGCGCGACCACGTAGTCGCAGCCGGAAAACGCGTCGATATTGTTGAGCGCGATGTCGCGCGTTGTCGCGCGGTCGCCGGAATTGTAGGCCGGCTGACCGCAGCAGGTCTGCACGGGCACGATTACGTCGCAGCCCGCGTCGGTCAGCAGTTTCGCCGCGGCAAAGCCGATGCCCGGCCGCATGAGATCAACCAGGCAAGTGACGAACAGGCCGACGCGGGGCCGCGCGGCGGGGGAGTTGGCTGGCGGCAAGGTCGTTTTTCCGCGTTGGAGCCTTTCGGCCCGGGCGGCGGACATTGGACCACCGGGGGCGCGCTTTCAAGCAGCCCCGGCGCCGCTTTCCCTTCGCCTTACTGCTTACGTCCGCCCCAGATCTGCGATGTCCCGTTTTCCCACGTCTTGGGGCGTTGGGGCAGGTCGCGATGCCATGGACGGGGCTCGAAATAGCCGAGCTCCTCGTCCTTCATCTGGTCGAGATCGATGTAGAACTCGATCGTGTTGCCATCCGGGGACTCATGATAGATCGACACGTTGTGGCCGGGGCCATGACGCACGGGGCCCCATGAGATCGGGATTTTCTTCTGGCCAAGCAGATCGCAGCCGTTGAGAATCTGCGACATGTCCTTGGCCTCGAAGGCGATATGCGCCATGTGGGTTTTCTCGCCGCGCACGAAATTGACCGTGTGATGGTCGGGCCCGCATCGCATGAACGAGAACCAGTCGCCGATCCAGTCGGAAATGCGGAAGCCAAGAACCCGCTGGTAGAAGGCCGTCACCCCCTGCACGTCGGGCGTCACGAAAGCGACGTGCCCAAGTTTCATCGGCCCGACGCCCCTCGTCTGGTGATGATCGCCAAGAAATTTCCATTCGTTGAAGAGCTGTACCTTGGTGCCCTTGTTGTCGTTGAACACCAGCGCGCGCGGCAGGCCCGGCGCGGTGTCGTTGCTGAGCGCGCAGGCGACCCCCTCGGCCTCGAGATCGCGCTGGATGTCGGCGAGATCGACCTTCGGCGAAACCTCGAAGGACAAGCCCGAACAGCGCGCCTCCGATCCCTCGTGCAGTTCGACCGCGAGCTGCCCCACCTTGGTGGCGAGATAGGCGCGCTTGTCGTCGCGCTCGGTGAGAACGAGGCCGGCAACCTCAAGCCAGTGGTCGATTTCGCGATTGAGATCGGGCGTTTCAAATGTCGCGTGGCCGATACGGCGCGCCTGGGGCATGGTTTCCTCCGCGGATGGTCCCTTGGTGGCCACAGGTTGCCAGAATCCCGGCGTCGCAAGCTGATCTGGATCAATTTAAGAACCGCCCGGGGGGCGCTGGCGGCGGCCCGGAAACGCGGTATGTTGTCGCGGCCCATGACAGACGCCGCCCCCCTCACCAACGCGCCCGAACTTTCCGTCTCCGAACTCTCGGGCGCGCTCAAGCGCGCCATCGAGGATCGTTTCGGCTACGTGCGCGTGCGCGGCGAGGTGTCGGGCTGGCGCGGGCCGCATTCCTCCGGCCATTGCTATTTCTCGCTCAAGGACGCCAGCGCCCGCATCGACGCGGTCATCTGGAAGGGCGTTTACGGCCGCATGCGGTTCAAGCCGGAGGAGGGCCTCGAGGTCATCGCCACCGGCAAGATCACCACCTTTCCCGGCAAGTCGGCCTACCAGATCATCGTCGAATCCGTCGAGCCGGCGGGCGTTGGCGCGCTCATGGCGCTGCTGGAGGAACGCCGGAAAAAGCTCGCCGCCGAGGGTCTGTTCGATCCCGCGCGAAAACAGCTTATTCCCTATCTGCCAGAGGTGATCGGCGTCGTGACCTCGCCGACCGGCGCCGTCATCCGCGACATCCTTCACCGCATCAACGACCGCTTTCCCCGCCGGGTCATCGTCTGGCCGGTGCGGGTGCAGGGCGAGACCAGCGCCGCCGAAGTCGCCCGCGCCATCGCCGGCTTCAACGCCCTGCCGGAGGGCGGCGCGATCCCGCGCCCCTCGGTCATCATCGTCGCGCGCGGCGGCGGCTCCATCGAGGACCTCTGGAGTTTCAACGAGGAAATCGTGCTGCGCGCCGCGGCCGCCAGCGACATTCCGCTCATCTCCGCGATCGGCCACGAGACCGACACGACCCTGCTTGACCACGTCGCCGATCTGCGCGCGCCGACGCCGACGGGCGCCGCGGAAATGTGCGTGCCCGTGCGCGCCGACCTCATGGACACGCTGGCCGATTTCTCCCGCCGCCACGATGGCGCGATCCGCCGTCTGCTCGACCGTCGCCGCTCCGATCTGCGCGCCGCCGCCCGCGCACTGCCGTCGGGCGAGGCGATGCTGGCCATGCCGCGCCAGCGGCTTGATCGGGCGGGGGAGCGGCTTGTCGCGCGGGTCGGGGCGTCCATGGGCGAGCGCCGCTTGCGGCTCGGCCGCGCGGTCCAGACGCTGGAAAAACATTCACCGCGCGCCGAATACGCCCGCCTGCGCGAAAAGCTGCGCAATCTCGGCCAGCGGTTGCAAGCCGGGCTTGCGGGCCGCGCCCGCCTCGCCGCGCGGGATCTCGACGCCAATCGCCGTCGTCTGGATGAATTGCATCGTCGCCTGAAGCCCGCGATCGCGCGCGCCGCCCTGCGCCGGACCGAGCGGGTCGAGGGGCTCGGCAAATTGCTGGCCTCCTTCTCCTATCGCAATGTGCTGGCGCGTGGCTTCGCGCTCGCGCGGGACGCGCAGGACAGACCGATCCGCGCCGCGGCGGCTGACGCGCCTGGCGCGCGCCTCAGCATCGAATTCGCCGATGGACGCGTGGACGCCACATCGGATGGTGGCCGCGAGCCGACGACAACTCCGTCGTCGTCGCCCGCGGCGCCGCGTCCTCGCCCTGCCCGCGTGTCGAAGGCGACGGATCAAGGGTCCCTATTTTGAGTAGGGACGCAGGCCGAAGGCGTCGAGCGACATATCGGTGATGACCCTGGTCGCGGCGGCGGCCTCGTCGTAATTCGAGGGGAGGCGGTCAAACTGGCCGGTATAAACTCCGTTGGCCAGCGCGGCGGCCAGGACGAAGAGCGCCAGACGGCGCAATCGGCGATCGGGCTGCTTTTTGGCCATGGCGCAATGCCGTTTCGCTTCGGGCGAGAACCGGAATGTCCCGCCTTCATCTACAAGCAGAGTCGCGCGTCAACGCATCGATAAGAAAAGCCGGCGCTTTTTCGCTGTATTCCGTTGACCCGGGTCAAGGCGCCATTGGTCCGGATCGGCGATCAGTCTCTTCGACGTTCGTCGAATGGATTGAAATCGTGGCGCATTCCCGGCGAAAACCATTTTCCACTTTGCCCCTTGACCCCTTATGGTTGTCGCCATGCGCATTGCTTTGCTTTCCGACATCCACGGCAACCGCGAGGCCTTCGACGCCTGCCTCGCCCACGCGGCGCGTCAGCGCGTCGATCGCTACGCCTTTCTTGGCGACCTTGTCGGCTACGGCGCGGACCCCGGCTATGTCGTCGAGCGCGTCGTCGAGGAGGTCGGAAAGGGCGCGATCGTCGTGCTTGGCAACCACGATCAGGCGGCATCGCTTGGCATGACCGAGGGCATGAACGACTACGCCCGCGCGGCCATCGAGTGGACGCATCGAACCCTCGACGCCGCCGCGATCGGCTTCATCAATAAACTGCCGATGACGATTGTCGAGGACGACCGCCTCTACGTTCATTCCGAGGCGTCCTCGCCGGGCGGTTGGGCCTATATTACCGACGCGGCCGCGGCCGAGCGCAGCCTGCGATCGACGGGCGCGCGCCTGACCATTTGCGGGCATGTTCACCGGCCGCAGCTTTATCACATGTCGGCGATGAAACCGCCGGTGTACTTCCTGCCGCAAAGCTCGACGCCAATTCCGCTGGTGGGCAATCGCAAGTGGCTCGCGGTGCTTGGCGCCGTCGGGCAGCCGCGTGATCAGAACCCGGCCGCGGCCTATGCCATTCTCGATACCGACAAGAACGAAATCACCTATTTGCGCACGCCCTACAACATCGAGAAGGCCGCCGCGAAAATTCACGCCGCTGGCTTGCCGCAGATGTTGGCCGCGCGCCTTTTCATTGGCAGGTAATTTCCATGCGACACATCTTGCAGGTTGGCTCCACCGTCGACGGGTTTCTCATCGGCGAGAAAATCCACACCGGCGGCATGGCGACGTTGTGGCGCGTGACGCGCGAGGATATCGATGTTCCCATCGTCATGAAGGTGCCGACCATCCTGGAAGGCGACGATCCCACGGTGATCGTCGGCTTCGAGATGGAAATGATGATCCTGCCGCGTCTCACAGGCCCGCACGTGCCGAAGTGTTACGCGATTGGCGATTTCGCGCGTCAGCCCTACGTGGTGATGGAATATATCCAGGGCTATTCCCTGTTCACGATGATCGAGAAGGCCCCCTTGCCCGCCGATGAGGTCGCGAGGATCGGCGTCAAGGTCGCGACCGCTCTGGTCGATCTGCATCGGCAGAACGTTCTGCATCTCGACATCAAGCCGTCCAACATCATGATCCGCGACAGCGGTGAGGCCGCCTTGATCGACTTTGGCCTGTCGCGCCATCTGTTCCTGCCCGATCTGCTGGAAGAGGAATTCCGCGTGCCGATGGGCACCGGCCCCTATATCGCGCCAGAACAGGTGATGAAGAACCGCGCGGAGCCACGCTCGGACATCTACTCGCTGGGCGTGCTGCTTTATTATCTCGCCACGAACGTGCGGCCCTTCGGCCTGCCGCAGGCGCAAAGCCAGCTCAAGAAGCGACTTTGGCGCGACCCCGTGCCACCGCGCAAGCTCATCCCGGCCATGCCGCCGTGGTTGCAGGAGGCGATCCTGCGCTGCCTCGAAGTCGACCCCGACGATCGCTACGACACGGCGGCGCAACTCGCCTTCGATCTCTCCCATCCCGATCAGATCAAGCTGACCGACCGCGCCCGCAAGACCGTGCGCGACAGCCTGCCAACCTCTTGGAAGCGCTGGTTCAAGTCGGTCGGCAACGACAGCGGCCCCCGACAGCCGCGGCCCCAGCAGACCAATCTCGCGCCCATCATCATGGTCGCGGTGGATTTTTCCGATGGCCAGGAGGCCTTGCAGGAAGAATTGCGCGTTAACGTCAAGCGCGTTCTTGCGACCATGCCAGGCGTGCGTATCGCCTGCGTCAACGTGCTCAAGCTCAATCGCCTCACCATCACCTACACGCTCGACGAGGAAGGTCGGTCGATCCACGTCCAGCGCCTTGTCGAGGCGAAGGAATGGGCGCGCCCGCTCGGGCTCGATCAGGAGCGGATCACCTTCCACGTGCTCGAACACATGGACCCCGCCGAAGCGCTGATCGAATTCGCCAGTTCCAATCACGTCGATCAGGTGCTGATTGGCGCGCGCGCGAGTTCGACGCTGCGCCGCTTTCTCGGCAGCGTCTCCTCGCAAGTAGTGGCGCGTGCGCGCTGCACGGTCACCGTCGTTCGTGTCCAGCAAGTCGTCGCCGACGAGGATGCCGAGGACGAGAAGATGATCGACACAGGCTGAGCGAGGCGCGTCGCTCCCTGCAAGCAACAATATCGTGATCGCCGCCGGGTTGAACATCGCCGTTCCGCGGACAAGATCAGAGGGAGCTGGCGGGCGCCGAAGGCCCGCGCGAGGAGTTTTGATCATGAACATCAATCCACTTTTCACCGCGACGGCGACCGCGCAGGGCGGCCGCAATGGCCATTCGCGCGCGTCGGACGGGTCGGTCGACGTGAATTTATCGGTCCCAAAGGAAATGGGCGGGCCCGGCAAGCCCGGCACGACGACGCCCGAACATCTGTTCGCGGCGGGCTATGCCGCCTGTTTTGGCGGCGCGCTGGATTTTGTCGCGAAAAGCCACAAGAAGGACGCCACGGGCGCCAGCGTCACCTGCGCCGTCACCATCGGTCCGCGCGAGGGCGGCGGCTTTGGCCTCGCCGTCAAGATGAGCGTTGTCGATAAAAGCCTGCCGCAATCCGAGCTTTTGGCGCTGGTCAACGAGGCGCATGAAAAAATATGCCCTTACAGCCACGCGACGCGCGGCAATGTCGATGTCGCCATCGACGTGCGGGGCGCGTGACGCGGGTCATTTCGCCGCGTCGATGATCGCGTTGTAACGCGCGATGACATTCCTGGGGATGGCGGCCGAGCGGTTCAGCACGTTGGCGATATAGTCCGCGCCTTGCGGGCTCAGTTCGACTTTGAGCCGACCGGCTTCCTCGATGAAGTCCTTGTCCGCGACCATTCGCGTGAACGCCGCCTGCAATGCGGTCGCCCGCTCGACCGGCGTTCCCGGCGGCGCGACGAAGGGCAGAGACGTGAGAAATGGCAACTCGGCGAATTCAACGAGCGCGCGCGTCGCGTCATCCCTCGCCAGTTCGCGTCCCGTGGGAAGATCGGCGAACTCGGGCAGGCGCGTGGCGCGCCCGAATTGCACGAGCCCGCGCAGGGCGTGGTCGCGCCACAGTTCGGGATGCTCGGCTTTCACGGATGTGATGCCAATGATCTGCCCGTCGAGTTCGCCATTCTGCATGGCGAGCCAGATAGCGCTCGCGCCGGGGTAGCCGGAGATGACATCGATGTTGAGCCCCAGCGCCTTTTGCGCCACGAGCGAGATCAGGTTGTTGGTGCCGCCGGGGACCGCGCCCAGCCGCGCCCGCACGCCGGACTTGTCGAGATCGGCCACAGTTTTGGCGGGATGGCTCCGGTTGACCCACAGAATGTAGGCTTCATTGCCGTAAGTCGATAGCGAGCCAAGCCAGACGAATTTCAGCGCATCGAATTTCACGTTGGGCGCGCCGCGGATACCGCTTTGCGCGACGCTGCGATCGATCTGCCCGATGATCGAGCCATCATGCGCGGCGACGTTGTAGAGATAGTTGGCCGCCACGAGCCCGCCCGCGCCTGGCATGTTCTGCACGGCGATCGTTGGATTGCCGGGCAGGAAGCGGCCAAGATGTCGCGCGACCAGCCGCCCCGCGATATCGTTGAGCCCGCCGGGGGTGAAGCTGTTGATCAACGTCAGCGTGCGGCCCGCGAAAAAGCCGTCGACCGTTTGCGCTGGCGCGGGCGTGGCGATTGCCCCGGCCAATGCGGCGACGACAATTAGGCTCACGATGGCCTTGATCATGGCGTGCTCAACCTTCCATCGCGCCGGGCAACGGCGTGAACAGGTCCTCGATCGCGACTGACTTCGGTATGAAGTGTTGGTCGACCATGTGCCTGACCAGCGCCTCCAGCGTCGGGCGATTGGCCTCGACGCCATAGGGAAAGGCGTCGCCGCCGAAGACGTCGTCGATCTCCTCGATGTCGTCGAGTTGCCAGGGCAGCAACGTGGCGAGCGAGCCGGCATAGCGCAGCCGGGTCATCGCGCGCTTCTTGGATTCGACGAAGGCGCGATACAGGCTGTTCGCGATCCAGCGGTTCTTCTCGTAAATATCGCGCCGGATCGCGATGAGATGCATGATCGGAAAAATGCGGGTCTTGCGGAAGAATTCGCGCTCGACATCGCGATAGTCGGGAAACAGCCGGACGACGTCCGGGTTGACGCCGAGCGAGGCTGGCTTGCGCGAGCCGATCAGCGCGTCGATCTCGCCCGCGGCGAGCATTTCGTCCAGTGATTTGCCGCTGTGGTTCTGCTCGACGCGTGCGGGCTTGAGCAGTGGCGGCGCGAAGGGTTTGCCATGGGTGCCGGCGTTCTCGACGGCGCCCTGCACCCATTGAATCGTGTTGAGATCAACCCCGTATTGCGAGGCGAGATGTCCGCGCAACCACAGCGCCGCGCTTTGTGTGTACAGCGGCAGGCCGACGCGCTTGCCCTCAAGGTCCCTGGGCGACCGGATGCCCGAGCGCTTGTTGACGAAAACAAAGCCGTGGCGAAACACGCGCGAAATAAACACCGGGATCGCTACGAACGGTGAATTGCCCATGCCATGCAAGCTGATGAATTCGGAAATCGACAGTTCGGACGCATCGAATTCGAGGCCTCCGACCATGCGATCGAAAATCTCGCGACCATGGCCGAGCGTCAGAAAGTTGAGATCGAGCCCCTCGACCTCGACCGCGCCGGAGCGCAGCGCCTCGGTTCTGTCGTAATGGCAGCAGGCGAGCGTGAAGGGCAGGCGAGCCATGGTGTTCCCTCCCGGAGTGGGCGTGTATCCGCCAGGGCGGCGACGGCGGCGCGCGATCGCTCCTTGCTCCGTTCCTATCCGCCGCGCGCCATGCTATCAAGCCGGCCCAAACGACCGGGAGCAACGCCATGTCCTCGACCACAGCCGTACCGAACGACCTTGAAGCCTACTGGATGCCCTTCACGGCGAACCGGTCGTTCAAGAAGGCGCCGCGCCTGCTCGCTCGCGCCAAGGACATGCACTATTACACGCCCGAGGGCCGCAAGCTGCTCGACGCGGCCGCGGGCCTGTGGTGCGTCAACGCCGGCCATTCGCGCGATCACATCGTCAAGGCGATCCAGGATCAGGCGGCGGAAATGGATTTCGCCCCGCCGTTCAACTTCGGCCATCCCAAGGCGTTCCAGCTCGCCAGCCGCGTCGCGGCCATGGCGCCCGGCGATCTCGATCACGTTTTCTTCGCCAATTCGGGCTCGGAGGCCGTCGACACCGCGCTGAAGATGGCCATCGCCTATTTCAACGTCACCGGGCAAGGTCAGCGAACCAAGCTCATCGGCCGCGTGCGCGGCTATCACGGCGTTGGCTTTGGCGGAATCTCGGTCGGCGGCATGTCGCCCAACCGCAAGATGTTCGGCAACGCGCTCGCCGGCGTCGATCATTTGCCCGCGACCTACAACCGCGCAGAACAGGCCTTTTCGCGCGGCGAGCCCGAGTGGGGCGCGCATCTCGCCGACTCGCTCGAGGATCTCGTTACGCTGCACGACGCCTCGACCATCGCGGCGGTGATCGTCGAACCCATGGCGGGCTCGACCGGCGTCATCGCGCCGCCCAAGGGCTATCTCCAGAAACTTCGCCAGATCTGCGACAAGCATGGCATCCTGCTGATCTTCGACGAAGTCATCACCGGCTTTGGCCGTTTGGGTTACGCCTTCGCCGCCGAGCGTTACGGGATCGTTCCGGACTTCATCACCTTCGCCAAAGGCATCACGTCCGGCACGGTGCCGATGGGCGGCGTCATCGCGCGCAAGGGTATCTACGACGCCTTCATGAAGGGCCCGGAACACGCGGTGGAGCTGTTCCACGGCTACACCTATTCGGCCCATCCACTCGCCTGCGCCGCGGGTCTCGCGACCCTCGACGTCTACGAAAAAGAAGGCCTGTTCGAGCGCGCCCGCGCGATCGAGACGAAGTGGGCCGACGCCATCCACTCGCTCAAGGGCCTGCCGAATGTCGTCGATATCAGGACCATCGGTCTCGTTGGCGCCATCGACCTCGCGCCCAACGCCGTTGGTCCGGGCAAGCGCGGCTTCGAGGCCATGGACGAGGCCTATCATCGGCAGGATCTGCTGTTCCGCATCGCCGGCGACACGCTTGTTCTATCGCCGCCTCTGATCATCTCCGACGCGCAGATTGGCGAGGTCGCCGAGCGCGTCGGCAAGGTCATCAAGGCCCTGGGGTAATCGGAAAACCCGGTCTGGCGCGTCAGTAGCGCCAGGCCATCTTCTCCTGCCGCACATCGACGTGGGTCACGTCGTTGTAGCGGTAGGTGCCGACGCCATTGATGCCATCGACCGATTTGGCGAAGGTCGCCAGCGTGCCCGGACTGACGCCCGCGACCCTGATATCGGCGGCCGAGCAGCTACGGTGCAGGGAATGGCGCCGGCCGCGATTGCGCATTCCGGATGTGACCTCGACCGCCTTCCCGTAATGATCGGCGATCAGGTTGAGCGCCTCGCGCAAGGTCTGGGGGAAGCACGAAATGACGGTGTCGTCGTAGGCCGCATAGTAACCCGGCGAATTCGCGGGCTTTTTCACCTCGGCGGGCGTTGCCGCCGGCGCGGGCGTGTCCGTGGTCAGCGCGACGGTCGTGACCGCCGCCTCGACCTGCTCGGCCCTGGGCTCGGGCTTCGCCGCGTTTTCTTCCAGCTTGCGGTCGACTTCCTCGGCGTCGGCGACCACGGCGCCGAGCGCGCGTGAGGCGGGCGTGACGCCCTCGAAATCAGGGCGGGGAGGCGGCGTCGGAGCGAAGGCGGGGGCCTTGAAGGTGCTCGCAAGGACCGCGGCGGAGCCCTTGTCGTCGACTACATCGGTCGAATTCCGGGCGTTCGCGCCGGGGGCCAACGAATCGGAAAGCCCTTCCTCGGTCGGCATGCAACCGGCCAAAATCAACGGCGCGAGGCAAAGAACGGCGACGAATTTCATTTTCAACCGCGTTTGAGCAAGCGGCGGCAACCTAGAGGCCGGGGCTGGCCGCGTCAATCCATCGGCAAGCCTCGCGCAAGTCCGCGATTTTCCTTGATTTGGAACACATCCGGGACGGGAATCGGGTGATAATGGAGCCTCGTTCGCGAATGTGGCCCATGGCCAGCCGTGTCGTGATTTTGTCGTCGCCGGCCGCGACAGTCGCCATTTTCGCATCAGGATTGGCCAACCCATGAGTACGCGCCGTTTCGACAAGCTGTTTCAGCCCAAGAGCATCGCGCTCGTCGGCGCGAGCGCGCGGCCCGGCTCGCTTGGCCATGCCGTGCTCGATAATCTGCGATCGGGCGGCTTCAAGGGGCCAATCGGTCTTGTCAACCCGCGCCACGCGGAGATCGACGGCCTGCCCTGCGCGCCGACCATCGCCTCGCTCGCCTTTGTTCCCGACCTCGCCATTGTCGTCGCGCCAAAGGAGGCGGCCGCCGATCTCGTCGCCGAGGCCGCCGCGCGCGGCGTGCCCAGCGCGCTTGTCATCACCGCCGACCCGGAACACGGGCCCGGCTCGCTCGACGCGCGCCTGCGCGAGATTGGCCGGGCGACAGGCATTCGCATCGTCGGCCCCAACTGTCTTGGCATTGTCGCGCCGAGGATTGGCCTTAATGCATCCTTCGCCTCGCAACCGACGCCGGCGGGCGATCTCGCCGTCATTTCACAGTCCGGCGCTATCGCCGCCTCGCTGATCGCCTTCGCCAACGAACGCCGCATAGGCTTTTCCACGCTGGTCTCGGTCGGCGACATGGTCGATGTCGATTTCGGCGATCTGCTCGACTGGTTCGCCTTCGACGCGGGAACCCGCGCCATCCTTCTCTATGTCGAGGCGATCAGCGACGCGCCCAAATGCATGTCGGCGGCGCGCGCCGCGGCGCGCGTCAAGCCGGTCATCGTCATCAAGTCGGGGCGCCATCCCCGCGCGGCCAGCGCCGCGACGACGCACACCGGCGCGATGGCGGGCTCCGACGCCGTCTATGACGCCGCGTTCCGCCGCGCCGGGCTGCTGCGCGTGCGCGACATCAACGAACTCTTTGACGCCGCCGAGGCGCTCGGGCGCATTCGTCCGTTTCAGGGCGACCGTCTGGCGATCGTGACCAATGGCGGCGGGGTCGGCGTGCTGGCGGTCGACGAGTTGCCCGATCTTGGCGGCAATCTCGCCGACCTTTCTCCGGCCACGCGCGAAAAACTTGAAGCGACCATGCCGCCCGGCTGGTCGCGCGCCAATCCCGTTGATATCGTCGGCGACGCCGATCCCGCGCGGTTTCGCGCCGCCTTGACGCCCCTGCTCGAGGACCCCTCCAACGACGCGATCATGGTCATGCACTGCCCGACGGCGCTGTCGGATGGCGCGGCGGTCGCGCGAGAAGTCGCTGATGTCGTGAAGGAGCGCCGCAAGGCGACGTTGACGCCAAAGCCGGTTTTCGCGGTCTGGCTTGGCGCCAACGAGGCGAGCAACCGGATTTTCGAGGAAGCGCGCATTCCGCATTACCAGACCGGCGCGGTGCGTGGCTTCATGCACCTGGTGCGCTGGCGCCAGGGTCGCGAGGCGCTGATGGCGACGCCGCCAAGCCTGCCGGATGTTTTCGCGCCGGATGTCGCGCGGGCCCGGGCGATTGTTTCCAAGGCGCTGGAACGCGGCGACAGATGGCTCGACCCGATCGAGGCCACCGGCCTGTTCGAGGCCTACGGCATTCCCATCGCGCCCGCGCGTCTTGCGGCCGACCCGCACGCGGCGGCGGAGGTTGCCGCGCCGATGATCGCTGAGTTTGGCTCATGCGTCGTCAAGATTCGCTCGCGCGATATCCAGCACAAGTCCGATGTCGGCGGCGTCGTGCTC
>CAISJZ010000241.1 GCA_903885755.1 uncultured Hyphomicrobiales bacterium
AGCGACAGACCATCGAGCATCGGCGCTTGCAAAACCGCAAGCTCGCCGCATAATATCCAACCCAAGACGAGGCCCGCTCTCCGCTAATTTACGCCGCCAGTTGCGCCAAATGTTCTGAAGACGGACAGCGTCGGTCGTCGCCGCCCTGGCCGAATCGGGCCTGTCGCCCATGCGCCTGGAGCTCGAGATCACCGAGGCCGTGCTGCTGCAGAACAGCGAAGCGACGCTGTCCATGCTGCACGAGTTGCGCGCGCTGGGCGTACGCATTTCCATGGACGACTTCGGCACCGGCTATTCCTCGTTGAGCTACCTGCGCAGCTTCCCCTTCGACAAAATCAAGATCGACCAGAGCTTCGTCCACGACCTCGTCAAGAATCCCGATTCCATCGCGATCATCCGCGCCGTCACCGGATTGGGGTTGAGCTTCGGCATGGCCACGACCGCCGAGGGCGTCGAAACCCAGGCCCAGCTGGACCAGATGCGCGCCGAGGGATGCACCGAGGTTCAGGGCTATTTCTACGGACGCCCGACCCCCGCGGGCGAAATCGCCGATGTTCTGGAAGCGTTTCAGAAGCTGTTCAAGGAAGCGGCCTGAGCGCGGCGTCGTTCAGATGAACGTGAAGGTCTTGAGTTGCGGCGCGGCGGCGAAATAGGCCAGCCGGAACGACGCTTCGCTCGGAAACTTTCGGGTCGGCAAGCATCGATGGACGAATGCGAGCGTCAGCGGACGGCGATCGAAGGGATAGGGCTCGAGTCTGATTTTCTGGCCACCCGCTGGCGTCATGCGGACGGCCGCGCCCTCGCCAAAGGCGCCGGCGCGCGATGTCGGAACGAACTCGAACGTCCGCTCCCCGGGCTCGCCCATGCAGAGGGCCAGCGACAAAAGATCCCAGAACTGCAGCAATTGATAATTGATGTCGAACTCGGCGCGGCCGATGTCGGCGAAGGCGATCTCCTGTCGGCGCTCGTATTCCGCCGCGAAGGCGGCCACGCCCGCGTCCAGGATTCCACGCGAATTGACGGCCTGGGTTTTCATCGCGCCATAACGCCCGCGCCAGAGACCCGTGCGATGCCGGCTGATCAGCAAACCGGCATAGGGATCAATCGCGGTCAGCCAATCGATGGCCCACCCGAAGGCCGCGAGTTGCGCCGCGTCGTTGGGAACCTGGAAAAAGCTGGGCGACATTTTGGCGACCGGATCATAGCGCGGCTCGGTCTCATAGCGATACCATCCGCAATCATGCAGGGCCGCCGCGCGGACCACGGATTCGCGCGGCGCCGGCGGCGCGAATTCCGCGTTGCCCCAATGGGCCGCGAAAAAGCCGGACAACTTGGCGTGGTCGGTCTGGTTGACCAGCATCAACGAACCGTCGTCGAGTGTCCGGACGATCATGATCCATACCCCGCCATTGCTTCAGCCATGCGCGTGTTCCAGCCAATCGGGTGGCGCGAGGGCCGCGATCCCGCGCAGGCTGGCGCAAAAGCATCCGCCTTACAAGCCGCCCGGCTGGAACGCCATTGTACGGCGCGCCAATCCGGCGTAATTGACCGTGAACACGGTGGCTCGGGGCCCACATGAAATTCCCATCCTTGTACTACCGCGCGCCATGGAAGCGCGCGATCGAGGCGCTCATGGGCGCGACGACATTTCCCGCCACGCCATGAGGTCCGGAATTCATTCATGAGCGACACGACAAAACAATATGATGTGCTTGTGCTGGGCGGCGGCAACGCGGCGCTCTGCGCGGCCATCAGCGCGCGCCGCGGCGGCGCGAGCGTTCTGGTGCTGGAAGCCGCGCCAAAATTCTATCGCGGCGGCAACACGCGCCACACCCGCAACATGCGCTGCGCCCATGACGCGGCGACGGCGAACCTCACCGGCCCATACACAGAGGAGGAGATGTGGGACGACCTGCTCCGCGTCACCGGCGGGCAGACGGACGAGCCACTCGCGCGCATGATGATCCACGAGTCCAAGGACATGCTGAACTGGATCGTCGAACAGGGCGTCCGCTTCCAGCCCTCGCTCGGCGGCACGCTCAGCCTTGGCCGCACCAATTCCTTCTTTCTCGGCGGCGGGCGCGCCATGCTCAACGCGCTCTACAAGACCGCGGAAAAACTCGGCGTCGAAGTTCTCTATGACGCGGAGGTTCTGGACCTCGAAATCGAGAACGGCATGTTCCTCTCCGCTACCTGCCGGCGCGGCGAGGGAACCGCCATCGCGAAGGCCGCCACGCTGGTCGCCGCCGCTGGCGGTTTTGAAAGCAACTTCGACTGGATGGCGGAATACTGGGGCCCGCCGGCTCATAACTTCCTGTGTCGCGGCACCAAATGGAACAAGGGGTCGGTGCTGCGGATGTTGCACGCCAAGGGCGTCGAGAAAATCGGCGACCCCACCCAGATGCACGCGGTCGCCATCGACGCGCGCGCGCCGAAATACGATGGCGGCATCATCACGCGCCTCGACTGCGTTGTCTTCGGCATCGTCGTCAACCAGAACGCCGTGCGTTTCTACGACGAGGGCGAGGATCTCTGGCCCAAGCGCTACGCCATCTGGGGACGTCTCATCGCCTCCGAGCCCGGCCAGATCGCCTATATCGTCTACGACGACAAGTCGTCGCGCGCCTTCATGCCCTCGCTGTTTCCCGCGATTGTTTCCGACACCATCGCCGGTCTCGCCGAAAAACTCGAAATCGATCCAGCGACGCTGACCCGCACCGTGGATGAATTCAACGCGGCGGTGCGACCGGGGACCTTCGATCACACCATTCTCGACGATTGCCGCACCGAGGGCCTGACGCCGCCGAAAACCCACTGGGCCCGCAAGCTCGACAAGCCGCCGTACTACGCTTACCCCGTGCGGCCCGGCATCACCTTCACCTACCTCGGCGCCCGCGTCGACAAGAACGCGCGCATGATCATGGCCGATGGAACGCCCTCGGCCAATATGTTCGCCGCCGGCGAAATCATGGCGGGCAACGTGCTGGGCAAGGGTTACACCGCGGGCATCGGCATGACGATCGGCGCCGTTTTTGGCCGCATCGCGGGACGGGAGGCCGCGAAGAATGCACGCAACTGAGAATCTCGCCGAAGCCGATCGCCTGATGATCGTCTGCAATTCCTGTCGCTATTGCGAGGGGCTTTGCGCCGTCTTTCCCGCGATGGAGGAGCGACGCGTCTTCGCCGACGGCGATCTCAATTACCTCGCCAATCTCTGCCATGCCTGCGGCGCCTGCTACATCGATTGCCAGTTTTCGCCGCCGCACGAATTCAACGTCAACGTGCCGGCGACGCTGGCGAAGGTGCGCGCGGAGTCCTACGCCGCCTACGTCTGGCCGCGGGCCTTCGCCGGTCTGTTCGCCCGCAATGGCTTGGCGATCGCACTGATCGCCGCGGCGAGCGTGGCGCTTTTCATCATCGGCTTCGTCGCCAGCGCCAGCCCCGGCGCGTTGTTCGCCGGTCACGGCGGACCCGGCTCTTTCTATGCCTTGATGCCACACAACGCGATGGCGTGGCTTTTCAGCGCGGTGTTTGCCTACGCGCTCCTCGCGATGTTCATGGGCCTGCGCAATTTCTGGCGCGATATCGGCGAACCCGCCGCGACGCTGGCCGAGCCAATATCGCTCTGGCAAGCGATGAAGGATGCCGGCCAGTTGCGTTATCTCGATGGCGCGGGCGTTGGCTGCCATGACGGCGACGATCGCCCGCCGGATCGGCGTCGGCTTTATCATCACATGACGTTTTACGGATTTCTGCTCTGCTTCGCCTCGACCTCGGTCGCGACGCTTTACCACTACATCGGCGGTCGCGAGGCCCCCTATCCCCTTTGGGACCTTCCGGTGTTGCTGGGAACCGTCGGCGGCGTCGGCATGTTGATCGGCTCGGCCGGCCTGTGGTTCGCGCGCGAAAATGCCGACCCCGTGCTCAAGGACGCCAGCAGCCGGGGCATGGACATCGCCTTCATCGCCATGCTGTTTCTGGTGGCGCTGACCGGGCTCGCGCTGCTCGTGTTGCGCGATACGTCCGCCATGAGTCTGTTGCTGGCCCTGCACCTCGGCGTGGTCTTCGCGCTGTTCCTCACCATGCCTTATGGCAAGATGGTTCACGGCCTCTATCGCTACCTCGCGCTCGTGCGCTATGCGAAAGAAAGACGCGTCGCAGCGGAATCCGAAGCGGTCGGCGAAGGCTGACGATTGCCTACTGGAAGTATTTTTTCGCGCGCGCTTTCGATTCGGGCGACGCGTCGAGCGCGCTCAGCACGGCGGCGCGCAATGTGTCCGCGTCAACCGGATTGACATCGAGGTTCGCCGCGGCCGCATCCTTCAGAAAATCCGGGTCCCTTACCATGTCGGCGAAAGCCTTGCGCATCGCCTCCACGCGCGCGGGCGGAACCTCGGGCGACATCGCGAAGGGATGCCCCAGGCGATCGCCCGCGGTCACGATATCAACGACGTCGCGATCCGCGGCATTCGTGACCAGGTCCTCGACCGAGGGCACGCCTTCAAGGCCCGGCGCGGATGGGCCGGAGTGAACAAGAATATTGATGTCCTTGTTGGCGATCCACTCGGGCTTGCCCGCCTTCAGGCTCGACCATGCGTTGGCGCGCGCCGACACTTCGCCACGCTCCATCGCCAGATCGAGCGCGCCGGACCCGGTATAGCCGGGCACGATCCTGAATTTCGTGCCAACGAGATCATTGAGCATGACGGGAAAGGACAAGGTGATTCCAGAGGAGCCAACGGCGCCGGCGATCACCTCAGCCTTTTTGGCGTCCGCGATGGTTTTCACGCCGGTCGTCTTCCATGTCGTGATCGTCTCGGCCGTCGGCGCGATGGAGCCGATCCAGTTGAATCTCGACGCATCGAATTGCACGCCTTCCATGCCGACGGCCTGGGATGTCGGCAAACCGTTCTGAATGAGCCCGATATAGGTCCCGTCGCGCGGCGCGACCTTGTAGAGATAGTTCGCCATGACCATGCCGGTGGCGCCAACCATGTTCTGCGCGATGACATTGGGATGGCCGGGAATGAACCTGCCGATGTGCCTTGCAACGAGCCGTAGCTGAAAATCGTATTCGCCGCCGGCGCTGACGCCCACCAGCGCGGCGACTGTCTTGCCCTTGTAGAGGGCCTCGACATCGTCCGCGCGCGCCACCGCCACGCCGGACATCAACACGGCGGCGACCGCCGGACATATTTTCAGTCTTCGCAAGACGCCCCCTTCGCCATGCTCAGTTCTGACCAGCCTTGATACGCCACGCGACAACGCCCGCCATCACCGGCTCGTCAGTTTTCAGACTGCGCCACGTGCCGCCGGCCCAGTGGCAGGGATAGGGTAATTCATAGGTGCCGACGTGATCCTCGCAAAGCAATTCGCATGTGACATTGTCAGGCGGCGCTCCCTCGCCGGGATATTCATCAAGCCGCTTTCGCCGCGCGGCGACCCGCGGGCCTATCGGTGAGTCAATCATTCAGGCTCCTGATCAAACCATAAGCTCGGCGATTGTCGAGGCGTCGATCAACCACGGCACTATTCCGCCACCTTCCGGCGATGCGCAAGCTTGAATTTCGCGCGCGCGCCGCGGCGATTTTAGTTGCTCATGCGCCCGCGCGAACCGCCGCGACGTCATTGAGTTGATCTCCCTGAAAACGGGTCTGACATAGCCGCATCAGGACGAAGCAGGCGATCGCGCCGATGGCGAGCGGAATCGCCGGCGCCAGAAATAGTTCCGCCAGCGGCAGATGCATCGCGATCAGCATGGCGCCCATCATCGGCCCGCCGATGCCGCCTAGCCGCCCCACGCCAAACGCCCAGCCGGCGCCCGTGGCGCGGATGCGCGTGGGATAGATCATCCCCGACGCCGCGTTCAGGCCCAGTTGGACGCCGATGACGCAAGCGCCGGCAAAAAATACCATCGCCATGACGACGCCGGACGGCAGTCCGGGAATGCCGATGCAGGCGACCATGGGGCAGCCCACCACGAAAAACGCGGTCACGGCCTTCAGACCGCGCTTGTCAATGAGACGGCTGATGGTCAATCCGCCCACGACGCCGCCGACGTAGTAGCAAGACGTTGTCAACGCGGCCTGCGAGGGCGAGAACCCCTCGGCGTTGAAGAGCACCGGCATCCAGCTATACAGAAAATAATTCGCGGTCAGATTGACGACGAACAACACCCACAGCAGCGGCGTGATCCATTCAAGTCCGCCCTTGAACAATTCCGTCACCGGCGCTCCGGACGCCCCCGCGTTCTCGGGCGTGACGAACGTAGTTCGCGGCGTGATCGCGAGATCGGGGCGCAACTGGCGCACGAGCCGTTCGAGCTTGCCGCGCGCGCCGGCGCCCTTGCGCAACACAAGAAATTTGACGGACTCCGGCAACCAGAGCGCAAGGGCGATGGACAGCAGCAGGGGCGCGACGCCACCGATGACGTAGAGTTCCTGCCAACTGAAGCCCGGGAACAGCGCAACGACGGCGCCCGGCAGGGCGCTGCCCGCCGTGACGCCCATGAACATGATGACGACCAGCGTCGCGCGCATGCGCCTCGGCGCGAATTCGGCGTTGAGCGCGGTGATATTGGGCAACATGCCCCCAAGACCGATGCCGGTCAGAAACCGCAGAACCATCAATTGATCGACCGATTGCGCAAGGATGGTCGCCAGACTGAACACGCCGAAAATCAACGTGCCAAGGATCACGGTCTTGCGGCGGCCGAAACGATCGCCGAGCCAGCCCAGCAATGGCGCGCCGAGCACCATGCCCAGGGGACTCGCGCTGAACACGGGTCCCAACTGCGCGGGCTTTAGCTGCCACGCCTTGATCAGCGCCGGCGCGCTGTAGGACGCCGCCAGAAGGTCATAGCCATCGGCGAGCATGATCACGAATGACAGAAACACGAGGCGTATCGTGAACGCCCCGAGTTTCTGATCGTCCACGAGCTGGGCGACGTCGATTGCTGTTTCCCCCATGACGATGCTCTTTCCTTGTTGTTGCTTTCGCGAATTTCAGAGGTGGACTGCTCGCCTCGCTAACCCAGGTTGCGTTCCATATCCATGCCGTCGAGCAACCATCCGAATTTCTCGCGCGCCTTGCGCGTGGTCTCGGGGCTTGGCGTGTTGGCGGGCGGAAACTGGTCGCGCCAGTGATAGGGCCGGCATGCGTTGATGATGGCGACGGAATGGGTCATATCGCCCGCCTTGCGCTTTTCCGGCGACAGGCGCGGATCGGCGGGCGAATCCCATGATCCATCGAGAATCTGGATCGATTCCCGGGGATCGCTACGCGTCAGCATCGCCCACATCAGACTGTCGAGATTGGTGACATCGATATCCTCGTCGGTGACGATGATATATTTCGAGGCATAGGCGGAACCTCCGCACTGCGCGGCGATGGTACCCGCCTGCACGGCATGGCCGGGATAGCGCTGCTTGATCGCGACGCCGTGCAACATGCGCGCGCCGCCAACCTCGTGGCACCAGACCTGCTGGACCTCGGGCACGCCGGCATTGGTCATGTTCTGCTTGATCGTCGCCGAGCGCATGACCGCGCGATATCGCGCCATTTCATCCGGCCCCGCGCCCATCGGCGGCACGCCCACGAGAATGGGATCGTTGCGGTGATAGATCGCCTTGATGTCGAGCACGGTGCAGGGCTTGGCGCCGCCCGCGTAGTGGCCGGTCCATTCGCCGAATGGCCCTTCCACGATCTTGCGGTCGGGATAGACATAGCCCTCGAGCACGATCTCGGCGTTGGCGGGGATTGGCAGCCCGGTGACCTTGCCCCGCACCATCTTTTCCGCGCGACCGCGCAGCCCGCCGATGATGTCGAACTCGAACACGCCATATGGCGCTTCAAGCCCGCCGTAGAAGAATGCCATGGGGTCGCCGCCAACAACCATGGCGACGGGCATCGGCTCGCCCTGCCGGAAATATTTCTCGCAGTGAATGGCGCCGTGGTGACCGCTCGCCATCAGAATGCCGACCGTCGTCTTGTCGAACACCTGCGCGCGATAGGCGCCGGCGTTCAGCCAGTTCTCCTCGGGATCCCTGGTAATCGAATAGGTTCCCGTGCCGATATAGCGGCCGCCATCCCTTTCGTGCCAGATCGGCGATGGAAATTTGAGAACATCGATGGCCTCGCCCATCAGGACGTTCTCGAAGACAGGCCCATCCTCGACGATTTCATGCGGAATGATTTTTGGCTCAGCCATGAATCGCGCGCGATAGGAATCGCTCAACTCCCATTTCGTGAGGTGATCGGGAAAGCCAAGGGTCATGTTGCGACGGACGCCGGCGAACATGTTGAGCAGAAGTCGGAAGCCCTTCGGGCAGCCCTTGATATCCTCGAAGAGGACGCACGGGCCATTCTCCGCCCGCAGCACCGCTTCGGCGGCGAGCCCGATGTCCTCTTCCCAACTCGCGCCGCGCACGGTGCGGATTTCGCCGAGCCGCTCAACCTGCGACAGCCATTCCCTGAGATCGCCATAGGCGATGCGCGCCTCGTCGTTCGATGTCGTCATGGCGTCCTCTCCGACATTGCGCGCTCGTTCAGCGAGCCAATTGCTCGGCCATCCAGTCCGCCGATTGCGGACGATACTTGTAAAAGCGGTTGTGCGCGACGTGATTGCCGTCGGGTATCACGAGCAGTGTGGTCGGCCCCCTGGCCTCCTTCGCAAGCCGCTCGGCGTCCTCCGGCGGGCAGAGCCGATCCAAACCGCCGGCGATGACGAACAGCGGACACGTGATCTTGTTCGCCACGCCCTCGAGGTTGAGCTGAAAAGCCTTTTCATGGGCTTCTTCCACGCTCTTGCTATGGCTGCGCTGGACATAGGCGTCGCGAGTGAGGTCGGGCAGCTTGTCCCACAGGGCGCCCCAGTTGTAGGGACCGCAATTGGCGATGCACGCCTTGATCCGCTTTTCAAACGCCGCGGTCCGCGGCGCGTAGTAGCCGCCAAGGCTGATGCCCCAAACGCCGATGCGATCAAGATCGATGTCGTCACGCATCGACAGCCAGTCGATCACGGGTCCCACGACGTTTTCGTAATCGTATCGAATGGGGAAATCATATTCCGCCTCGCCCTGGCCGGGTCCATCGAAGGCAAGGATCGCCATGCCGCGATTGAGGAAGTTCATCTCGAATGTCAGCAACTCCTCCTTGGTGGAATCAAGCCCCATGGTCATCAGCACGATGGGCGGCTTGCGAACGCCCCTGGGACGTCGCAGCGTGCCAGCGAGTTGCTTGCCTTCATAGGGAATGAGCACGCGCTCGCCCGGCGGATCGAGATGCGGCAGGGCAAGATCAAGGCATTCAACGGCGCGCTTGTGAGCGGCGCGCATCTGGTCCACGTCCTGCACGAAGAGATATTTGGCGAAGTGATAGGTCGTCGCGGCGCGGCTGAGGTGTTCCGCCGCGCTGACGAAATGGCGACCCTCCAGCGCCTCGCGCCCCAACGCCTCATGCACGGCGGCGCGTTCCGACCATGCGCGGCACCAATCTTCCCAGCGATCAAGCGATGAGACAACATCGTTGAAATCGCTCGCCGCAACGCCATTTACCGTGAACCGCGACAGCCAGTTGGCCGCGTGCTTGATGCGTTCGTCCATGTCATTCGCTCCAGTCTCGGTCAGGGGCGAGCATTGGCCCGCTATCTCAATTCGTTGTTTCCCGCGCGCCAAATAATTCCAGCGCCGCATCGACGATGCCCTGATAGCCCGTGCACCGGCAAAGATTGCCGGACATGGCGTGGCGAATGTCCGCTTCGCTCAATGGGCGGGCGGCCGTGTCGCGTCCAAGCTCAATCATGGTCATGACGACGCCCGGCGTGCAGAACCCGCATTGCAGGCCGTGATGCCGCGACAGCGCCGTCTGGATGGGCCGCAACTCGCCGCCTTTGCCAGCGACGCCCTCGATGGTCTCGATGCTCTTGCCATCAGCCTGAACCGCCAGCATCAGGCAGGAGCGCGCCGATGCGCCATCGACCAGTACCGTGCAGGCGCCGCAGACGCCATGTTCGCAGCCGAGATGGGTTCCCGTCAGACCCAATTCCTTGCGAAGAAAATCGCCGAGGTGAATGCGTGGGTCGATCTCACGATCGAAAACCTCGCCGTTAACCGTCAGGGAAACGCGCGAAAGCTCAGGCATGCTCATTGCCCCCCGCCCATCCCATGGCCTGTCGCAATGCGCGCCTGATCAGGACGGCGCAGATTTCCCGGCGAAAGTCGGCGGGATAGAGATCGTCGCCGTCGCACTCCAGATCGGCGATTGTCGCGGCGGCCGTGTCGAACAGCGTCGTCGCGGCCAACTGACCGCGAAGAACGTCCTCGACCGCGCCGAGGCGTATTGGCGCGTGGGAGACGCCGCCGGCGACGATGGTCGCCTCTCCATTTCGCCCGCCCGCGGCGAGCAGAACGCGAACGGCGACGGAGACGATCGCGAAATCGGCGGGGCGTCGATTGAATTCAAGAAACGCGCTTCGCTCATCGGGCGTCGCTTTCGGGATTTCAATGCGCGTCAGGATTTCATCGGACTCCAGCGCGACCGAGAGATAGCCGGTCGGAAACGCGCTAAAAGGCAGCTTCCGTTCGCCCGACGGTCCCGCGATCGTCAATTCCGCGCCAATCGCCATCGCGACGACGGGCAATTCGGCGCCGGGATCAAGATGACACAGACTTCCGCCAATCGTTCCACGATTGCGCGTCTGCTGATGGCCAACGCAATCGATGGCTTGCGCCAGCAACGGGCAATGCGCGCGAATGAGCGACGAGCGCTCCACCGCGCGCTGCGTCGTCATCGCGCCAATGGAAATGGTCGCCCCGCGATCCTCGATACCCGCGAGTTCGGAGACATGGCCAAGGTCGATGAGGTGATCGGGGCTCGCCACTCGCAAATTCATCATCGGCATCAGCGATTGCCCACCCGCGAGCACGCGCGCGTTGTCGTGCCGGGCCAGCAGCGCGACGACCTCGCCGACCGAGCGCGGCGCGTGATATCGAAACGGCGCGGCCTTCATCGCGGCGCTCCGGCCCGGCCGGCGCGGATCAACGCGCGCAATCGCGGCGGCGTCACCGGCAGTTCGCGAATTTGAACGTTGAGGGAGCGCAGCGCGTCCTCGATACCCGAGACGATTGTCGCGGGCGCGCCGATGGTTCCGCTTTCCGCCGCGCCCTTGACGCCGAGCGGATTGAGCGGCGTCGGCGATTCCATGTGATGAATTTCGATGCGCGGAACAACGTCCGCCGTGGGCAGAAGATAATCCGCGTAGGTCGCCGACAGCGGCTGGCCCAGCGCGTCGTAGCGCATCCACTCCAGCAACGTCATGCCGATGCCATGCACGACGCCGCCGATGATCTGTCCCTCGACCATCATCGGGTTGATCATGCGTCCGCAGTCATGCACGACGACGTAGCGAAGAATTTTCACGCCGCCAGTCTCCACGTCGACCTCGACCTCGGCGAGGTGCGATCCATTCGTGTAGGTCAGGCCAGGGGTGAGAAAATCGACATCCGCCGCGAGCCCCGGCGACAGCCCGCCAGGCAGCGCGAAACCCGCGGCGCCGCCGAGGGCGCGCGCGATTTCGGTCAGTGTTTTGCGCACCTCGGGCACGCCGCGCAGACTGACCGCGCCATCGCGCAGTTCGAGATCGTCGGGCGAAACCTCGAGCAGAACCGCCGCCGCGGCCTTCGCCTTTTCAGCGACAAGCGTCGCCGTCCGGAACGCCGCGTTACCCGCCGTCACGGCCTGCCGGCTCGCGAAGGCGCCGAGGCCCAAGGGACTCGCCGAGGTGTCGCCAGTCACGACGTGAATATCCTCGGGCCGCAATCCCAATACGTCGGCGACGATCTGCGCCAGCATGGTGTTGACGCCCTGACCTTGCGCCGTGGCGCCCGACGTCACGACCACCTTGCCCGATGGCCCGATCCGGACCGCCGCGCTCTCGAACGGTCCGCGGCCCGTGCCTTCGACATAGTTGGCGAAGCCAAGCCCGATATAGCGTCCCTCGCGCAACGCCGCCGCCTGCCGCGCGGGAAAATCAGCCCAGCCCGCGGCTTCCAGCGCGCGCCGCTGGCATTCCGGATAATCGCCGCTGTCATAGGTCATCAGGCTGCCATCGCGCTGCTTGACAGGGATGGAAAACGGCATCTTGCTCGCGGGAATCAGATTGCGGCGGCGAATGTCATCGCGCGTGATATTCAGTTGCAAAGCCATGCGATCGAGCAATCGCTCCATCACGAAGGCGCCCTGTGGACGGCCCGCGCCGCGCGTCGGCGCCGCGGGCGTCTTGTTGGTGAGGCACAATTCAATCGCGATCCGGAATGCCGGCAGATCATAGGGGCCGATGAGATTCGTCGCGGCGTTGAAGGGCAACGCGATGCCATAGGGCGTCGCCGCCCCATGGTCGTAGCAAAGCCGCCCGCGAATGCCGAGCAGGCGTCCCTCGGCGTCGAACGCGGCTTCCATGTCCCAATCCTGATCGCGCTCCAGAACGGTGGCCGTGAAACTCTCGAAGCGATCCTCGATCCATTTGACGGGGCGGCCCAGCAACAGCGCGGCGGCGGGAATGGCCAGTTCCTCGGGATGAAACACCGCCTTGGGGCCAAAGCCGCCGCCAACATCCGGAGCGACGACGCGAACCTGATGTTCCGCCAGCCCGAGCGTGGTCACCAGAACCGCGCGCGATCGATGCGGCATCTGCGTCGAGTCCCAGACCGTCAGGCGATCCTCGATCTTGTCGTATCGCGCGATGACGCCGCGTGTTTCGAGGGAGTGACCGCCGCCCTTGCTCATGCGAAAGCGTTCGCGGACAACATGCGCCGCGCTGGCGAAAGCGCGCTCGATATCGCCGTAGTCGATTCCCGTCTTCGCAACGAAATTATCGGGACAGTCAAGACGCGCCTTTGGAGCCCTTTCCTTCAATCCATCAACCGGATCGACGACGGCGGGCAGCGATTCGATATCGAGCTCAATAAGCGCCAGCGCATCCTCGGCCACGCGGCGCGATGTGGCGACCACGACCGCGATCGGCTCTCCGACGTAGCAGACTTCCTCGATGGCCAGCACCGGCGGATCAACATGAAAGCGAATGCCCGCGGCGGGCAAGGCGAGTGGAATGCGATCGGACGTGAGCGACGGTCGCAGGTCGGCGTAGGCGTAAACAGCGAAAACGCCCGGCAGCGCGCGCGCCGCGGCAAGATCAAGCCGGCGGATCAGCCCATGCGCGACCGGACTGCGCAGAAACGCCGCTTCGCCCGCGCCATCAATGGAAATGTCGTCGATGAATGTCGCGCCGCCGCGCAGCAACACCGCGTCCTCTACCCGCGCGACATTCTTGCCGATCCAGCCGGGAAGCGCCTCGCGATTCTCCAACGTCTCCGCTCCTCCGCGCGCTTTCGACATCAGCGCTTCCCCGGCGGCGTCAGCCGTTCGTCCGGCGGCGCGATTTCCGTGACGAGATCGCGAATGAGCGCCTTCTTCGGCAATGGCGCGAGAGTCGTCATACCCTCTTTCAACCGCGCGGTGCAGGCATAGCCGACCTCGCCATCGATCAGCATCATGCATTCCTTGCAGGCGTTGGCGTTGATGCAGGCGAAGCGAAACGCCAACGTGGGATCGGCCTCCCGCCGCAGCGCGCGCAATCCATCAAGCACGGATTGGCCATGCTCGAAGGCAATGTCGAACGTTTCGACCCGTGAAGCGACGCCGGGCGCACCGCGCTGAATGGCGAGGGTCGCCTTCATGACGCCATTCTCCCGGCGCCGGGAGCGGACGTCGCGAGGCTAAGCGCGCCGTGCGAAAGCGAAACGATCTGGTTGACGGCCCAGCGTTCCTCGAGCCCCGGATGATCCTCGCGCTGATGCGCGCCCCGGCTTTCATCGCGCGCGATCGCCGCCATCGTCACCGCGCGCGCGACAAGCAGCATGTTGCGAAGGTCGAGCCAGTCGACAAGCACGGGATCGAATCCGTCGGCCGAAGAGAGCGGCCGCTCGCCCAGTTCGCGAGTCATGTGCTCAAGCGTCCGCATTGCCTCGCGGAGCTTGTCATCCGTGCGGAAGGGACCAACCTTGTCCGCCATCAACGCCTGTAGTTCGGCCACTTTGGCGGCGAGGTTCGGCCCTTCGCGGCGCTCCACGCCCGCCAGCATGTCCACCGCCGGCCGAGTCGCGGCGTCCGACCATGCAAGGGAATGAGCCATTGCATAACGGCCCGCGCTCTCGCCAGCCCGCGCGCCAAACACAAAGGCTTCCGTGATCGCGTTGCCGGACAGCCGGTTCGCGCCATTGGCCCCGCCGACCGCCTCGCCGCAGGCAAAGAGACCTGGAACGCACGTCGCCATCCGCTCGTCCACGCGCACGCCGCCCATGTGATAATGCGCGATGGGCGCGACCTCGATCGGCTGTTTCGTGAGATCGATGCCATTGGCGGCAAGCCGATCAATAACGGGGCCGAAGGCGCGGCGCAATTCGGCGTCGGGAATATGCTGGAAGCTGAGATAGGCGCCGCCGGCGGGACTGCCGCGCCCCGCTTCAACTTCCTTCGTAATGGCGTAGGTCGCGAGATCGCGCGTCAGCACGTATTGCCCGTCGCTACGCGCGTCCCGCGTGGCGTAATCCTCCTCGAACTCGCGCATCTCGCCATTGAGCAACCTGCCGCCGAGCTTGTAGCGGAACGGGTCCCACATGATCGGGTCCATGCCAACGAGCCGCGGCGCGAGATGGCCTATGGGGAAGAATTGCACGAATTCCATGTCGATGAGTTCGGCCCCGGCGCGCAGCGCCAGCGCGTATCCGTCGCCGCCCATGTTGAATGACGCGCTGTTGCGGCGATAGAGCCGCGTCAGCCCGCCCGTGGCGATCACCACCGCCTTCGCGCCGAGCGTCACGATCTGGCCGGTCGGCACATGCAGCGCCGTCGCGCCACAGGCCGCGCCATCGCGCGTCGCGATATCGACGATGACAAGATCGCCAACACGCCGCGCGCCATTCACGTGTTGCAGGCGGGTCCGCAGGGTGCGCGAAACGGCGGGGCCGGTGGAAAGAAAATCCACGTAAACGCAGCGCGGGCGATCATGTCCCGGCGCGTGCGCCTGCTTGATGTGCCCGCCCTCGCGCGCCCAGCCGACCTTCCAGCCATCCATCTCGCGGATGCGATGTGGCGCGTCCTCGCAGAGCAACGCCGCCAGACGCTCGTCGCACAGGCCGCGACCCGCGGCGAGCGTATCGGCGAGATGCCGCTCCCAATGGTCAGGAGTCTGCTCGCCAAGCGCGGCGGCGACGGTCATTTGCGCCATGACCGTGGCGCCGCCGCGACCGATGAGCGCGCGGTCAACCAGCAACACGCTGGCGCCCGCGCCGGCCGCCTCGATGGCCGCGTACATCCCCGCGCCGCCGGCGCCAATCACCAGTACATCGGCCTCGATATGCGCCACTGTCATTCCCGCGACACCCTTGCTCGCCAGCCGTCAGGCCGGCAGCGGCTTGCCGCGCGTCTCCGGCAGGAACGGCGCGACCACGATGCCAAGAATATAGATCGAAGAGAGAACCATCGCCGCCTTGCCGAAGCCGCCGAACGCCGCGATCATCGTTCCCGCGAAGATCGGCGCGAGGAAAGCGATGAATCGCGGACCGTTGAACGCGAAGGCGAGCGCCGTCGCGCGCATGCGCGTGGGATAGAGTTCGGGAATCCAGACGGGCATCCACGAATATTGCCCGCTCGCGAAGGCGCCGCTGAAGAACGCGATAATCATCAGCAACGACAGATTCGTCGTGCCAAAAAACAGGATCGGCGTCAGGATCAGCGCGATCGCGTAGAACGCGATTGTCACGGGCTTGCGGCCAAAAGCGTCCGCGAGAAAGCCGACGGAGGCGTAGCCGAAAACCGAACCGGCGGTAAAGAACATGGCCGCGTAGGTCGACCATTGCGCCGCCTGTTCGCCGGCCGCCGCGGCGACCGACCCGATGAACGGCGGCACCCAGGTCGAGATGCTCCAGAACCCCACGGTCGTCGTCAGCGACATCAGAAAGATGATCAGCGTCTGGCCGCGCGTCGCCTTGTCGGTGAAGAGATCGGTCAGCGTGAATTTCGTCAGGTGTTGCTCCGTTTCGGTCAGATCGGCGCCGGCGCGCTTGCGGTCCCGCGCGGCGTTGCGATCCGCGTTTGTCTTTTCCCACAATTCGGACTCGGGAATCGAGCGACGAATCCACAGCGTTAGCAGCGCCGGCAATACGCCGACCAGATACATGTAGCGCCAGGAGCTCGGGCCAAGCGGCCCGATGAAGAGCCAGACCAGAGATGCGATGAAGAAGCCAATGCCAAGGCCCGATTGCATCAGGCCCGCGCCCTTGCCACGCGCGCGCTCCGGCCAGATCTCCGCCATCATCGACGACCCCGTCGCCCATTCCGACCCGACGGCGATGCCAACGAGAAACCGCAGGACCGCGAATGACCACCAACTGAACGCCAGCGCCGACAGGCCAGTCATCAGGGAATAAGCGAGGATGGCGATGAGCATCATGCGCTTTCGGCCGATATAGTCGGCCATGACGCCTCCCAACATGCCGCCGATGCCCCAGCCCAGCAGATGAATGCCGATCACCGTGCCGATGAAAACCGGAATCTGCGGATATTGCGAGGGTTCGAGCAATTGCCGCATGGCTGGCGCGACCGTGAGAATGAGCGCGTAATTCTCGAACCCGTCGAACAGCCAGCCGAGATTGGACGCCAGCAGCGTCTTCCACTGCCGCCCATTCAGGGCCTTGTACCAGGGACCTTCATCCGTGGCAGGCGCCGTTATCCGCTGGTTCATGCTCATGGCCTTCCCCCGTTTCAATTTTTGGACGATCACTAAGCCGCCGCGGCGGCGCGCCGCTCACGCGGCCTTGCGATCACGCATGCGGCTGGCGGCCACCCTCACCGCACTGACGATTTCGGGATAGGCCGCGCATCGGCACAAATTGCCCGACAGATGGTCGCGAATTTCCTCATCGCTTGGATCGGCATTGGCGGCGAGCAACTGGTGCGTCATCAGGATGAACCCCGGCGTGCAGAACCCGCACTGGAACGCGCCTTCGTCGATGAAGGCCTGCTGAACGTGGCTGAGTTCGCCGTTCCGTTCAAGGCCCTCGATCGTCGCCAGCGACTTGCCGTCCGCGAGGATCGCGAGACTCAGGCAACCTGAAACGGCGACCCCATCCACCAGCACCGTGCAGCAGCCGCACAGGCCCTGCCCGCAGCTTTCGCGCGCGCCGACCAGGTCGAAACGCCGCATAAGATCGACCAGGTTTTCATGGGTGGCGACGCGCGCCTCGACCGGCTCGCCATTCAGCGTGAAGTGGATCTCGCGCATGATCGTGTCCATCGCTCAACCCTCCAGCGGGTTCTTGGCGGCCGCGCGAATGGCGCGCAGCACGGCCTCTGGCGTCAGCGGCAAGGATGTCAAGCGAACGCCGACCGCGTCATGAATGGCGTTGGCGATGGCCGGCGACACGCCGAATGTCGCGCTCTCGCCGACGCCCTTGGCGCCGAACGGCCCCGTTGTCTGCCGCGCCTCGACAATCTGGTTATCGATGATCGATGGCATGTCGTGAATGCCGGGAATCTTGTAATCAGCGAGCGATGCGTTGGTCACCTGCCCCGCGTCAAGGTCCATGTTTTCGAACATGGTGAAACCAAGCTGCATCAACGCCCCGCCCGAAAGCTGCGTCTCGACGACCGCGGGGTTGAGCGGCGCGCCAAGATCGGCCGCGTTGACGAGCTTCGTCACCCTGACATGACCCGTCTCGGTATCAACCTCGACCTCGACCCCCGTGCCGCCGATCATCCAGAACGGCGTCACGTTCGCCGACAGGCCCGTGCCCGGCTCCGGCGAGGAATAGGGCGGAATGTAACTGCCAACGCCGATGACGTTACCCGCCTGCATTCCGTACTTTTTCTTGAACAGCTCCTTCGGCTCGTAATTGTTGCCCTCGGGCAGGCCAAGACTTGCCGCGAGTTCCTTCAACTGGTCGCGCGCGTGTTCGGCGGCGAGCTTCACCGCGTTGCCCATGTGGAACGTCGAGCGCGAGCCGAGCGTCGCCATGTCGTAGGGCGTCACGTCGGTATCGGGGTGAACGACCTTGATGTGCTCCGTGCGAAGACCCAGCGTCTCGGCGACGATCTGCGCCATCGCGGTGTCCGACCCCTGACCCATGTCGACCGTCGACATGTAGAGCACGGAGCTTCCATCGGCGGAGACATTGACGATGGCGACCGACGTCGTCGGCGCGATCGAGGCCTTGAAGCCGATCGCGACGCCGCGCCCGCGGCGGATGGTTCCCGTTCCCCTGTCGAAGGGCTCGATCCAGAGCATGCGCTCGGCGACCTTGTCAAGCACCGCCTCGATGCCCGCGTCCCGCATGGCGGTTCCCGTCGCCTGCTCGCGTCCCTCCCGCAGGATGTTGCGTCGGCGGAACTCGACGGGATCGATCCCAAGGTCGCGCGCGATCAGATCGGTGTGGCTTTCGTAGGCCCAGACGAGTTGCGGAATGCCGAAGCCGCGCAACGCGCCCGCTGGCGGCCTGTTGGTGTAAAGAGCATAGGAATCGATCGAGACATTCTCGATGTCGTAGGGCCCCGGCGCGGTGAAGCCCGACTTCTGCGTCACGCGCGGGCCGATATCGGCATAGGCGCCGCCATTCCAGAACACCTCGCAGCGCCGCCCCGTCACGCGGCCATCGCGCGACACCGCGCTCTTGATGCGGAAGGTGCTGGCATGTTTCGTGATGGTATAGAACTGCTCTTCCATCGTCAGGGAGAGCTTGACGGGACGGCGCGTCATCAACGCGAGACAGGCGACCAGCGCCTCAAGCTTGATATAGAGCTTCGCGCCAAACCCGCCGCCGAGGTAGGGCACCTTCACCCGCACCTGATTTTCCGCCCAGCCCAGCAGGCGCGCGATCTCGATGCGCACGAAGGACGGGCTCTGCGACGCGGTGTGAATGGTCAGGCATTCGTGGCCCGGCTCGGCGAGCGACACCATCGGCTCCAGCGGCGTGTGCATCACCTGCTGCGTGTGAAATTCATGCTCGTAAACATGATCGGCCGCGGCGAAGGCCGCGTCCACGTCGCCGCGCCGCAACTGATAGTCGAGCGCGATATTGGTGTCGCGGCGCCCCACGAGATGCTTGAGATCGGGAAATGTTCCGGCCGGGCGCAACACATCATGCACGATGGCTTTCGAGGTCATCGCCTCGACTTCGTCGAAGACCGCCGGCAGTTCCTCGTAGTCGGCGGTGATGAGCTGCACCGCCTCGGCGGCGATATAGGGATCGCTGGCCAGAACCACCGCCACGGGCTCGCCGACGTGGCGCACCTTGTCGAGCGCCAGCACCGGCTGATCGTGGAAGGCGGGACCATAGTAGGGCTCGGCCACCAGTTTTCGGATCATCTCGCCGGTGAAAACAGCATGAACGCCCTTGAGGCTTTCGGCGGCGGCAATATCGATCGATCGGATCCTGCCATGCGCGATCGTCGAGCGAAACACCTTGGCGTGCAGCAGGCCGGGCACGACGAGATTGTGCACGTACTCCGCGCGGCCGGTCACCTTCTCGCGTGATTCGAGGCGCGGAACCGAGCGCCCGACCTCGCCGCCGGCCATGGGGCGAATAGCGTTCATGTCGAACTCCGGCCTGTCATGATCTCCGCCAGCGCGCGTCGCACATACACGCGCACGAGCTCGGTCTTGTAGATGGCCGAGCCGCGCGCATCGTCGATGGTTTCGACGCCGATCGCGGCGACTTCCGCAGCTCTGGCGAAGGTCGCGGCGTCGGCCTTGCCGCCGCGAAGCTCCGCCTCGGCGCCGGCGACGCGGGTCAGCTTGTCCGTCGCCGCGGAAATCATCACTCTTGCGTCGACGATCCTGTCGCCGTTCAGATGCAGTGACGCGGCGACGCCCAGCGCCGGCCAGTCATCGCTCGTTTTCGTGGTGCATTTGAGATAGGCCGAACTCCAGCCCGCCTGCGAGGGGATGATCACGTCGGCAATCAACTCGCCGCGTTGCAGCACCGTCTCGTAATACCCCGCGAAAAGGTTCTCGATCGCGATGCGGCGCGACCCCTTCGGGCCCAGGGTCGAGACCTCGCCGCGCAGCGCCGACAGCACCGGCGGCAGGTCCATGTGCGGATCGCCATGGGCGAGATTGCCGCCCATGCGCGCCACGTTGCGCACGCGCGTGTTGGCGAGGCGCTTCATCGCGCGAACGACAACGGGCGCGACGCGCGCCACGTCGGCTGAATGCTCGACCGTCGTCAGGCTCGCCATCGCGCCAATTCGCAAGCCGCCATCCATGGTTGCCTCGATCTGGCCATGGCGCTCTTCCACCGCCTGCAACCCGACGAGCAGGCTCGGCGCGAAGACACCGGTCTTCATCATCAGCATCAGCGCGGTTCCGCCGGAGTGGGCGCGAACCGTCGGATCGTCGGTGTCAAGCAAGGCCACGGCCTCGCCGAGCGATTTAGGCTGGACGAATTCAAAGCCCCTCATCGCGCCGCCTCCGCGCCGCTGGCGAAGGCCGCGCGCAGCCGCTCCACGAAGATTCGTTCCATCTCTTTCGCCTTCGATCTCAGAACCGGCTGTCCGATGGAGCCCAGCTTTCCCGCCAGGGCCACGTCGATATCGTAGGCGACAATCGTGCAACCCTCGGCTTCGGTCAAATTCGCCGTGGCGAGCGAGGTCAGGCGGCCGACGACGCCAAGCGGCGTTCCCTCGGCTTTCGCCGCGATCCGCGACGGCGCCTCGACCTCAACGATGTCGACCGAAATCGCGAAGGTGAAGCGGATGAACGCGATCTTCGTTTCTATCCTGGCGGTGTAATGGGTCGGATCGATCTCCACGAGATCGCTCACCCCATCTAGGCAGGACGCGAAAAAGCGAGCGTCGTTGAGCCGCGCGAAGACAATCTCGCGCGTGGCCGGAACGCTGAACTCGCCGGAAAATTTCATGTCATGGAACCCGGATTCCGCCGTCGCCAATGGCGATCCGGACGGTTGCTGGAAAGGTCATCGTGAACAATGTCATTAGCGGCTCCCGCGCCCCGATGTCGAGGGGCGAAGCGCCGCTCCCCGCGCTTGCAATGCGAATGCTTTTCCTCCAATGGCATTTTACGCGCTCAAACCGTGGATCGCCCATGCAAACCATTCTGACCTCCGAAGCGCCCGCGCCGGGCGGCCATTACAGCCAGGCCATCGTGGCCAATGGCTTCGTCTTCGTCGCGGGGCAATTGCCCATCGCGCCCGACGGGTCGGGAATTCCCGCTGGCGTCGAGGCGCAGACGCGGCAATCCCTCGCCAATGTCGAGGCCATCCTGCGCGCCGCCAAAAGCGGCCTCGATCAGGTCGTCGCCATGACGGTTTTCGTCAGCGACATCGCCCATTGGCCAGAGGTCAATCGCGTCTACGCCGAGGTTCTTGGCGCGCACCGGCCCGCGCGCACCGTCGCGGTCTCGCCGCAACTGCACTTCGGCGCGCTCGTCGAGATACAGGCGACCGCGCTCGCGCCGCGCTGACCCAAGCCTCACTCCGGCTGAATGCCCGCCTCGGCCGCGATCGATGTCCATTTGGTCAATTCAGAGGCGACATAGGCCTTGAAGTCCGCCGCGTTGGTCCAGTAGGGCTCGATTCCCGAGGTCCTGAAGTTGGCGAGGATTTCCGGGCTCGACAGCGCCGCCTTCGTTTCCCGTTCGAGCTTGGCGACCACGTCCGACGGAAGCCGCGCTGGCCCGAAAAGGCCAGCCCAAGCGAGCAGATCGAATCCCGGCATTACGGTTTCATCCAGCGTCGGCACGTCGGGCAAATTGGCGTTGCGCGCCTTCGTCAACACGACGAGCGGGCGAATGGTCTTCTGGGCGATCTGCGGCAAGGCGTTGGACATATCCGGAATGGCCATCGAAATCTGGCCGCCGATCAGGTCGGTCATGGCGTTGGGAACGCTGCGATAGGCGACCTTGACGATGTCGAGGCCGGTGCGATGCCGCATGGACTCGCCCGCGACATAGCCGGTGCTGTTGCCATAGCCGTAGGACAGGGCGCCGGGATGCGCCTTGCCATAGGCGATCAGGTCCTGAATGGACTGGACCGGCAGGGATGGATTGACAGCCACGACGGAGGGAAAGCTGCCGATCCGCGCGATCGCGGTGAAATCCGCGATGGGATCATAGGGCACGGTCTTGAACAGGGCGCCGACGACCGAATGGGTCGAGTTGGTGGTCAGCAGCAGCGTGTAGCCGTCGGGACTGGACCGCGCCACCGCCTGAGCCGCGATCATGCCGCCCGCGCCCGCCTTGTTGTCGACCACGAAGGGCTGGCCCAGCGCCTGTTGCAGCCGCTGCGCCAGCAACCGCGCCGCGACATCGGTGATGCTGCCCGCCGCGAAGGGCGTGACGATGGTCACGGGCCGTTCCGGCCAGCCCTGCGCCCAAGCGCCGCTGGCCGCGAGGGTCAAGGCGGCGAAGGTCGCTCCCGCGTGGGCGAAAATCCGCTTCGCGAACGAACTAAATAACCGCATGGTCCCTCCCCGGCGTCGCTCGCTCTTGTCGGTTATTGGCGACGCCCCGCTTTTTTGGCGTGGCCGCCACACCGCGTCAACCCGCCCGGCGCGCACACTCCTTGCCCCGAGAAAAATTGCGCGAGATCAATGAACCCGTCGGATCAAACCCGTCTGGTGCAATCAGGGAAAAACCGGAAATCTGGAGGTCTCGCCATGGCCCAACTTGCGGGTGTTTTTGCTTCGTCGCACAGTGTCATGCTGACCTGCGAACTCGCGGACTGGCAGCGCGGCTTTCGTGAGTTTGATCCCAAGGGCTCCTACTACGACGACGACGGCGAGGTGCGAACCTATTCCGAGGTGCTGGCCATGGCGCCGCCCAACGCGGCCTCGCTCGTTACCGACACCGCCGTCGCCGAGCGCTTCGCCGCGGTCCACGCGGCCATGGCGCGCCTGAAGGAACACATCGCGGCGGCGAAGCTCGACGTTCTCGTCATCTGCGGCGACGATCAGGCCGAGTTGTTCCGTGAAACCCTGATGCCATCCATCGGCATCTACTACGACAAGACCATCCGCAATGGCGTGCGCAAGGAGCTGCCCGCCAGCGAATGGTACAAGCGCGCACAGATGAAGCGGCTGGAAGAACGCGAGGAGCGCCTCTATCCCATCGATGAGGTTCTCGCCCGCTACTTCATCGAGGGACTCGCGGCCCGCGATTTCGATGTCGCCGCGCTGAAGGGGTTTGACGCCGGCCAGTACGAGGGGCACGCGTTCTCCTTCATTCATCGCACCTATCTGCAGGACGCGACGATTCCGATCGTGCCGATTTTCCTGAACACCTTCTTCCCGCCAAACCAGCCAACGCCCTCCCGCTGCCTCGCCCTCGGCGGCGCCCTGCGCGCGCTGATCGAGTCCTTCCCCGGCAAATTGCGGGTCGGTCTGATCGCCTCGGGCGGCCTCAGCCATTTCCGCGCCGAGGCGCAGCTCGACCAATCCGTCATCGAGGCCCTGCGCCGCAAGGACCTGTCATTCCTCGCGACCCTTGATCCCAAGCGATTGCAGGCGGGCAGTTCGGAAATCCGCAACTGGATCGTGCTGGCTGGCGCGGCGAAGGACTTCGACTTCGACTGGATTTCCTACACGCCGGCCTATCGCACCGAGGCCTTGACAGGCACCGGTCTCGCCTTCGCGTCCTGGCGGCGTCAGCCGTAAATCTCTTTCGCCAGCGCGAGGTATTGCTCGATCCGCGTGAAGTCCTCTTCGATCAGCGGCTTCACATTGGCCATTTCGCGCGCCTCGGGCGAAAGGTCGGCGACCAGCCCGTCGATGACGATGCCGTGCCCGGTGCGCGCGTAAATCGCCTGGACCTCGTCGGTCAGATAGAAATCAGCCAGCAGCCGCGCGGCGTTGGGATGCGGCGGATTCCTGAGAATGGACACGGCGTAGGAGCCATAGGTCACGCCATCCTCGGGAATGACGTAACGCACCGGCAGCCCCTTGAGCGGCATGAACTGCGACAGGATGAGCGGGATATAGATGGCGAATTCGCCACGCGCGAGGCGCTTGGCGGCTTCGCCATAATCGCGCGAGAATTCCGGCGCCTGCTTGGCCAGCGCCTCGTGGTAGGCGCGGCCATATTTGTCCATGGTCTGATGAAACATCACGCGCCCGCCGCCAGCGGTGCGCGGATCGTCGAACAAAATTTTTCCCTTCCATTTGGGGTCGAGGAGGTCGGTCCATTTTTTGGGCTCCTCGCCCATGGGGACCTTGATCGAATTGACCAGAAATCCGTAATTGATGGTGAAAATCGGCGCCAGCATGTCGTCGGCGACCGGCTTGAATTCGGCGTTGAGCCGCGCGGCGCCCGGCAATCCGCCATGCGGCTCGATATTGTGATCGCCGATCGCCCACATCTGCGTCTGGGTCAGCGCGTTGTGCTGGACATCGCCGAGAAAGCGTCCGGTCAGTTGCTCGACCCGGATGCGCTCGCGCAATTCATTGCCGCGCGCGTTGAAATTCTCGATCTTGATTCCGTATTTCGCGTCGAAGGCCTTGGCGATCGGCTCGTGCGTGGTGGGCGAGAGGTAGGCGGAATAGACAACGACGCGCCCTTCCTTCTTCGCCGCGGCGATCAATGCCTCGCGATCGGCGCCCTGCGCGCGCGCGCCACGGCCCGCGCTCGCCGCCAGAGCCGCCAGTCCCATTGTCGCCTGTCGCCGCGTCGGTCGCATGTGATTTTCTCTCGTCATGACGGGTTCACGATTCAGCGGAACAGATCGATATAGAGTCTCGCCCATCGCTCATAATCTTTCGCGACCGCGTCGGGGCCCATGAAATTGGCCTTGAAGCCGCCGGTCGAGGGCGCGAGGTCCGGCATCGCCGGCGCCATGTCGCTTCGCGTCGGGAAATAGTCGGCCTTCTGGAACAGGGTCTGCCCCTCCCGCGACAGCAGGAACTCGACGAAGAGCTCGGCCGCGGCGGGATGCGGCGCGCCCGCTGTCAACGTCTCGACGGTCATGCTCACCATCGCCGGCTCCATTTTGAGCCATTGCACGGGCGCGCCCTTTTTCGCGCTGAGCGCCGCGTGGTGGTTGAAGATTTGCAGAACGAGCGGATGTTCGCCGGAGATCACCTGATCGAGAATGGCGCGCGCGCTGGCGTTGATCGCCTTGATCCGCTGGCCGCTCAATTTGCGCAGATAGTTCATGCCCTTGTCCTCGCCCATCGTCGCGAGAATATTGCCGATGAACCCTGGCGCGCCCGACATGTCGTTCGGTTTCCAGACGATCTTGTCCTTCCATTTTGGTTCAAGCAGGTCTTCATATGTCTTCGGGCGATCCTTTTCCGCCACGAGGTCCGTGTTCACCGCCGGCGTCATGACGTAGTAATTCGACGAAACCCAGTAATGATCGGCGTCCTTGAAGGACGCCGGCAGGGCCGCCGCGCTGGCGACCTCGAATTTTCGCACCGCGCCGGAATCAATCAGCGCCCGAAGCCCGCTAGTCACGCCCAGCACGTCCGCCTGCGCGCGGCTTGCCTTGTGCTCGCTCATGACCTTCAGAATGGTGTCCTGACTGTCGGCGCGCGAATACTCGACCTTGACGCCATATTTCGCCTCGAAGGCTGCGACGAGCGGGCGCACGATCTGATCGACGATCAGGTCGGTGTAATAGACGACCTTGCCCTCGGCTTTCGCGCGCGCGACGAGATCGGTGGACGGCTCCTGCGCCAGCGCGGCGCCGGAAATCGCGACAATGGACGCGGCGGCGAAAAGTCCGGCCAGACGGTGACGCACGCTTCCCTCCCCGGATATCAATTCGCGAAACCGTGCCACATCGTCCGCCCCCGCGCAACGCGGCCATTTGCGCGCGGCGGCGCTTGTGGCACACTCCCGGGAAAATGGAGGGAGAGTCCATGCGCGGACCTCATGATGTCGGCGGACTGCCGGACGGACCGATCGAGACCGAAGCTCACCCGTTGACCTTCTGGGAAAAGCAGATCGACGGGCTGCGCGCCGCGGTCGGCGCAAAGGGCCTTGTCAACACCCACGAAAACCGCGCGGCGGTCGAGGCGCTCGGCCACGACGCCTACAACACCCTGCATTACTACGAACGCTGGACGGCGACCCTGTGCCGCCAGATGATCGACAAGGGACTCCTGACACAGGACGAAATCGACGCGCGCGTCGCGCTCATCCGCACACGACTCGCCGAGACCGGCGAGCTCGAGGGCGAGGGCCTCGCGCCATGACGCGCTTTGCCCCGGGCGAACGCGTGCGCGTACGCGAGGACTTCCCGCCTGGCCATATCCGCACGCCCGTCTATCTGCGCGGCCACGAGGGCGAAGTCGACCGTTGCTTCGGCGAATTCGATAACGCCGAACTCGTGGCCTACGGGCTCAAGGGACCAAAAAAGGCCGTCTACAAGGTGCGTTTCCGCGCCGTCGATCTCTGGCCCGATTACAATGGCCCGGCGCGCGACGTGATC
>CAISJZ010000242.1 GCA_903885755.1 uncultured Hyphomicrobiales bacterium
CGAATTCGGCCTCAAATTCGCCTTGCAGGAACCCGAGCCCGAAGTGGGCGCTAACGATCTGGAGCCGGCCAAGCGCCCCGCGCCGAAGGGCGCGACCAAACTGCCGCCGCGAATCGCCGACAAGCCGCCGCGCGGCGCCGCCTCGGAGCCAACCGAGATGAAACCCGCGCCGCAGCCAAAGCTGGCGCCAGTGGCAAAGGGTCGCGCCGAAAAGCCCGCGGCGAAGGATGAGACGCCCGGCGACGCCAAGGTTGTCTCCATCGACGCGTTCCGCAAGAAGACCTGAACGCCGCCGCGATCGTTTGATTGGCGCGACGATGGGGGAAGTCCATGGGCGAAGTCGTCAATCTGCGCGTCGCGCGCAAGCGCAAGGCAAGAGCCGGCGCGCAACAGGCCGCCGAGGCCAATCGTCTCGCCTTCGGGCGCGCCAGATCCGAGCGCGAGAAAACCGACATGGAAAAGGCCATCGCGGAACGCCGCATCGACGGGCACCTGCGCGAAGGCTCTGAAACGGACACGCGCGATGACTGACGCCGCCAGCGCGGGCACGCGCATGGCCAAGCATTCACTCGTGATCGCCGGACACCGTACGTCGATTTCCCTGGAAGACGCCTTCTGGACCGCGCTGCGCGAGATCGCTGTCGCGCGCGGTCAATCGCTCGCCGGCCTCGTCGCCGCCATCGACGCGACGCGCGGCGAGGCGAACCTGTCATCGGCGATCCGGGTGTTCGTGCTCGGCGAAATTCGCGCCTAATACCGCCCCGCCGCCGAAGGATCGACACCCGCGGGCGGCGCCTGGAACAGGTTTGAGGGACGCGGGGTCGGCGCGGCGCTGATGGGCGCGACCAACTCTTCGGCGCGCTTCGCGGCCTGTCGCGCCAGTTCGGCCTCGTGGGCGGCGATCTCGCGCTGTCGCTGACGCAGGAAGGCGAGGCCCTTCTGGCGCCGATTGAAGAAGGCGCGTTCGCGCGCGTCCGCCTCGAATGCCTCGATGCGCGCCTGTTCGCGCGCCAGCGCGCGGGCGGTTAGCGCGCCGATGAAATCTCCGGCCTCAAGGCTTCGCGCGGGCGCGTTGAGGCTCCCTTTCCAGAACACGGCGAGACGCGGCGGCGGTCCGTCCCAGTCGCGCGGCAGGGGCGCCGCCGTCAGCAGCGCGCGGCTTTCCAGAGTCGCCGCGCGCGCGTCATAGGCCAGCGACAAGCTATCGGGCGCGTTGAGCCTCACCGTGCCGCTGGCGATCGTCACGTCGAAATCCCGGTCACCGGCCTTGTCGGGCGCGGCGTCGAGTTCGCGTCGGAGCGCGCCGACAAAATCGTTTTCGGAGACAAAGAGATTTCCCGCGTCGGTTTGCGCCAGCACGCGCGCGGGCGCGGCGGGGTCGGCGCGCGGAATGGTCAGCGCCTTGACGCTCGCCTTGCCCTGCCCGGCAAGGCCCGCGACAAGCGCCGCAAGATTGTTTCCGGTTCCCGACATTTCGATGACGCCGGACAGGACGCCGGACGCGGCGGGACGATCGAAGGCGAGGGCGTCGAGTGCGGCCGCGCCGATGAGCGAGGCGTTCGTTCCATCGCGACGCAGGGTGAGATGGCCAGACATGTGGCCGTCTCCAACGCGCGCGTCGACGCGGTCGAATGTCATCACGCCGGGCGCGAGCGCGAAGGCCAGCCGCGCGTCGGCGGCCGAAAGCGCGTCGGAGAGCTTGAGGTCGCCGACGGCGAGATCAACATCGGCGCGCGGCGGGTTCGTCATGCCGGCGGCGAAGGGCGTTGTGGACCAGAGCTCGCCGGCCTTGGTCGCGCGCGCCGGGCCGAGCAGCAATTGCGAGAGCGCGGGCAACGACAGACGGTCGAGATTCAGCGCGCCCGAGATTTTCGTTCGCGTCACGGGATCGTCGACGAACGCGAGATCGCCCGCGATGGCGCCGCC
>CAISJZ010000243.1 GCA_903885755.1 uncultured Hyphomicrobiales bacterium
CCGCGATCTTCGCCGAGGGGCTGGAGATCCTGCAACGTCTCTGGATGACGAATGGTCTCGTCAGCCACAAGGGCAAATATTACAACTTCGAGGATGTCTGGATCACGCCGCTGCCGGTGCAGAAGCCGGTACCGATCTACGTCGCGGCGTTTTCAAAACCGACCGTGGAACTGGCCTGTCGACTGGGTCTGGGGCTTGTCGTCGCCGCGGGACAGGCTTCGGCCATGCATGGTTCGCTCATGGCGACGGGACAGCTCTATCGCGACACCTGCGCGAAATTCGGCACGACGCCAAAACGAATGATCACGAGCTACTTCATTCATTTCGCCGACACGCCCGAGGAGGAGCGCCGCGCCCGCGAACGGCAGTTGCGCTACCACAAGGAATGCACGTCGCCAGCTTTCCCCGGCGACCCCAAAACCGCGCCGGAAAATTATCACTACTTCCAGAAGATCGTCGAACGCTACCAGACCCAGAAGCCCGAGGATTTCAACGCCAACAACGTCTTGATCGGCAACTCGCAACAGATCGTCGATACGCTGAAAAGCAAGGTCGAAGCCGCTGGTTTCGACGAGGTCATTCTCTATTTCAATCTGGGCCTGAAGCCGCACGCCCGGGTGCGCGAGGAAATGGCGCGCTTCATGGAGGAAGTCGCGCCACACTTCGCGGGATGATCGGTTGGATCAGGCCGTCGGCGCGATCAGATATTGTTCGTCGGTGACGTGCTCCATCCAGTCGACATGGCGCCCATCTTTCGCCTCCTGGATCGCCAGATGCACCATGGCGATCTCGCGCGCGGCGCCATGCCAGTGTTTCTCCTGCGGAGCGAAATAGACGGTGTCGCCAGCGCGCACCTCGCGCACCGGACCACCCCAGACCTGTACGAGGCCCACGCCCGACAGAATGTGCAGCGTCTGGCCAAGCGGATGGGTGTGCCAGGCCGTGCGCGCGGCGGGCTCGAAACTGACTTTCACTGCGCGCGTCATCGCGGGCGCGGGCGTTTCGATGATCGGGTCCTGCCAGACCGTTCCCGTGAAATAGGACGCGGGCGCGCGGATCGATTTCACGCTGCCCAATCGATTGATGATCATGTTGTCGCCTCCGATGCGGGTTCATTGTTACCACGCCGACGCGCCCGCGCGCGCACGAGATCCCAGCGCGTGCGGAAGATGGTGTCGCAAAGGCTCGACGATCCAAAACCATCGCTGAAACTGACGTTGCCGCGGGCGTGATGCTCCGCGTGGGCGCGGCTGGATATCATCGTCGCCGCGGCGCGCGCCATCCACGCGCGAACGCTCGCGCCTTCGGCGCCGGCGTGTGTGAGACTGAAATCGTAGCCGGAATGTTCGTACAATCCGCCGAACGCGCCGGCGGTCACCGCGAAAACATGGAATGCCACATCCGCGCCACCGCCGCCGACCAGCGCCAGCGGAATGAGATAGGGCAGCACGATCTCGGCGAGGAAATCCGCCGCGCTCATGTAGCACGCGCTGATCGAGCAGCTCGCCGTCGTCGAATGATGAACGGAATGGCCAAGCCGGTTCATCAGATCAGGCCTGTGCATCAGCCAGCGATGGAAGATGTATTGCACGACGTCGTGACCAATGGACATGCCCGCGAGCGACAGAATCGCCGCGACCAGCCCGATGTGCGCCGGGCCGACGAAGGCGAGGCCGGCGAACTGAAACAGCGCCATCGCCGGCAGCAGGATGACGATCTGGTTGAACAATACGCGCGGCAGGATTTCGACATAGGGCCTGCGCTCGACCGGGCGCGTCTTGAAGCGCGCGAGGCGTCTCGTCCGGTCAAGCCACAGGAACCACAGACCGATGCCGTGATAGGCGATCATCTGCGCGGCCCAGACCGTCAGGAACAGAGGCGGGGTCGATAGGGACAATTGCATTCGCGCGTCCGGAACGAACGGCCCGGGAAATCCTCGGGCTCGAGGCGTTTATAGGCCCCGCCTCGCGCCGCGGCAACGCATCCGGCCCGCGCGAGCGCGGGCCGGAGCTTCGTGATTATTTGATCAGCGAGACGTTGAGGATCGCCGTTTTGCCGGCCTTGTTGGCGGCGAAGGCGTCCTTGAACGCCTGGCGCAATTCGGCGGCGTTATCCGCCTTCGCGCCAAAGAAGCCGAACTCGTCGCCAAGCCGCTCATAGCGCGGCCCGGAGATGTTGACGCCGTAATGCACCTTGGTGGTGTCGGCGACGCCGCCCTCGTAATAAAGCACGTGGCCCTTGCGCATGGCTTCGTACTTCTGGTTGTTGCAAACGACGACGGTGATCGGAAGATCGTAGGTCTTCGACGCGCCAAAGGCTTGCACGATCGGGTTGTAGAGAAACGACCCGTCGCCGATGAACAGCACGACCTGCCGGTCGCGCGCCGCGAGCTTGGCGCCGAGCGCGGCGCCAATCCCCTGCCCCAGCGCGCCGCCGGTGACACGGAAGAAACTTTGCGGCGCGTTCAGCGGCAGGTGCGGACGCATCTGCGGCATGTGCGTGATGGTTTCGTCGCAGACGATGACGTCCTTCGGCAGAACCTCGGCGGCGATCGCGGCCAGCGCGATACAATCGAGTTTCTCGGCGGCGAGCGCGGTTTTCGCGGCGGCATCGAGGCCGGCGATCAGTTTGTCATGCTCGCCTGTCCACTTCGCCTTGCGCGCCTCGACGGCGCTCTTGTCGGCGCCGGCGCATGCCGCGGTCAGCAGACGCAGCGCGCTGGCGACATCGCCCTCGAGATAATGGTCGGCGCACAGCACCTGATAGGCCAGATGCATCTTCAGCGGATTCTCGCTGATGGCGACAATCTTGCCCTTGCCCGGCCGCTTCGACGGCGGATACCACGGCGCCTTGCCGCTGATCAGCAGGATCAGGTCGCTGTCGTCGAGATGCCCGAAATTGGAATAGCCCATCCACATCGGACTGCTTTTCGGGAAGTTAGAATAGACGCTGGCGCGGCCGTTGATGACGGGTATGCCGAGGCCCTCGGCGAAGGCGACAAGCGCCTGAAACGCGGCGGGATCGCGGCCCGCGCCCTCGACGACGATGATCGGGTTCTTCGCGGCCCTGACCAGCGCGGCGACCGTCTCGACATCCTGCGGCAAGGGCGCGGTTTTCGGCGCCGGCGGCACGAGCGGCAGATCGCTCGGCTTCTTCCATTCGTGCAACATGCACTCAAGACCGACGTTGACGTAAACCGGGCCCTGCGGCTGGCGCTGGGCCAGTTCCATCGAGCGCGTAACGGTATTGTAGAGCGTCGGCGCGGAGGTGACCTGCGTCGCCCATTTGACGATCGGGTCAACGAAGCGGTGCGCGCCGCCGACGCTGACGCCGCCATAGAATTGCGGTTCGACGGGTTGGTCGGGGTCGTCGCCGAAGGTCGTCGCCTCGCCCGACATGACGAGCATCGGGATTTCCTGCTGCGCGGCCGAAACGACCGCCATGGAACCGTGCATGAGGCCCACGCCGGCGTGCAGGAGCACG
>CAISJZ010000244.1 GCA_903885755.1 uncultured Hyphomicrobiales bacterium
ACCATCAGGCGGCGGAAAGGCGAAGGCGCCGCGCCTTCCCAGGGCAGATCCGCGGCGATCCAGAAAGGCAGGCCATAGGGCCAGATCGAGCGATCAACGGCGATCGACCGCAACGCACGGAGCGGAGTCCCCGCGGCGCCAATCGGACCAATCGCGCGCGCGGGCGAACGGTCGATCTCGAAAAACACGAAGGATTCGTTGCGCCAGAGCAGCGCGCGGCCAGCCTCGCCCGGCGTCTGGCCGTGGTCGCGGACCCATTGTTTCAAGGCCGCCAGCGCCATGTCCTGTTGCGAAATATCGCCGCGTTCGATGAGGATTCGTCCAATCGACGTGTAGGGGCGGCCATTGCGCCCGGCGTAGGTCATGCGGACGAGTTCGTCGCCGACCCGGATCGTCGCGGAGCCCTGAACCTGAATCATGAAGGCTTCAATGGCGTCGCGCACATAGATCAGCGGCTTGTAGCGATTGGTCGCCCCCTCGATCTCCGCGCGCGTAAAATAGGGTCGCAAGGCGCCGCCGGGCGAGCGCATGGCGCCGCTCAGACGCCTGTCGAGATCGCCCCAGTCATCGCCGGGACGCAGCGTGATCAGGTCGTCCGGTCGGGCCAGAAGCGGCTCGGAAAACGCCTCGCTCCGCGTCCAGGCCCCCGTGATGATCGGTTCGTAATATCCGGTGAGAAAGCCGCGCTGCTCGCCCTCGGTGGGGCGGACGCGAAAGGCGCGAAAGCGCCTTGTCAGGAACGCGAGGATCGCCGTCTTCGTGGACGGCCCCATCGCCAGCGCCTCGGCGCAAACGGATATCAGCGCAGCGTCGGGAGGAACGCCGGGCCGGATTCCGGGATCGGCGCGCACAATTCCATCACAAGAGAGAAGGAAAGACGCCCAGGCGTCAATGAGATCATCCTCCCCAAAGCCGGCGATCTCCGCGAACGGAACCGGCTCTGGATCGATGACTCCAAGCCCCCGGAAATCAACCGATGCGGGGGGAGCGTCCATCGCCGCGAGCGTCCGTTCAGTGGGCGGTTTCGGTGGCGATCAACTTCCAGTTGGGATCGCGCGAGGACACCGGCCGCGCGAAGGTCCAGAGGTCGACCATGTCAACGGTCTTGTCGCTCGCGCCGTCGACGACCGCGCCTGACTGGTCGAGCGTCGCGGTGATCAGCTTGGACAGGAAACGCACCGATATCTGAGCATTGGGTCCACGAAGCTGCGCGTCGTCGATGGTCGCCTTGTCGAGCGAGACGAAGGTTGTCTCGACGCGGCGCCCGGCCGCCTGACGCGCCTTGATCGATCCCTCGAAGCTGTCGAGGACATCCTTTTCAAGCAACCGCCCTAGTGTCGCCAGATCGCCCTTGGCGAAAGCCACCACAATCATCTCGTAGGCCGCGCCGGCGCCCGCCAAAAACTCCGCGGGAGAAAACCCCGCGTCGGCCGCGACGATTGAGTCCAGGCCAGCCCATGCCTTTTCGCTGGCGAAGGCGCCCCAGCGATCGGCGGGCTTCACGGGTTCGGGGCGGGCCGCGGGCATGGTGATCGCCGCGCCGGGCAGGCGGACGACGTTCGACTCCGCCGGAGCGGCGGGCGCCCCCGGGTCGGTGGCGCGCTGGCGGGGCATTGCCTCTGGCGGACGCTCGTTTCCGGTGCGTGTGCCCAGCACCGACCGCAACTTGTAGAGCACGAAAATGGCCAGCACGGCGAAAATGATAATCGTCGGGTCAAACGGTTCGCTCATCGCGTCGGGCTCTTGAGGTTATGCTTCATGGCGCGTCGGAGGCGCGCCGCTTCGTCCGCTATATAGCACCTCGCGGCGCAAAACCGAATGCGACCCAAGTTGACTCGCCGCCAGCCGTGGCTAGGGTGCGCCCCGATCGCCGGGGGGCCCGGCGCCCAACCGACGAGTGTCCCATGTCAAAACTGATTTTCCCGGCCTCTCCGGCGCCGACACTGCCGATCGTCGGCAGCGAAGACCGCATTCCCGTCCAGCGCGTCTTCTGCGTTGGCCGCAATTACGAAGACCACGCCAAGGAGATGGGTCAGCAGGTCGAGCGCGACGAACCCTTCTATTTCACCAAGTCCAACGAGGACGTGGTGCAGGACGGCGCGGTTGTTCCCTATCCGCAGGGCACCGAGAACTTCCACTATGAATTCGAGCTGGTCGTCGTCATCGGCGCGCCGGCCCACAATGTGTCGGTGGCCGACGCCTTGTCGAAGGTGTATGGCTACGCCTGCGGTCTCGACATGACCCGCCGCGACCTCCAGCTGAAAAAGCGCGCCAAGCAGTTGCCGTGGGATATCGGCAAGGACATCGAGCATTCCGCGCCGATTTCCGCCGTCGTTCCCGCCGCCAAATTCGGCCTGCCCGACAAGCAGAAGATCGAGATGCGTCAGAATGGCGTCACCCGGCAGAGCTCCGACCTGTCCTTCCTGATCTGGAAGGTTCCGGAAATCATCGCCCACCTCTCGACGCTCTATCATCTGCGCCCCGGCGACGTGATCATGTCCGGCACACCGGCGGGCGTCGGCCCCTGCAAAGCTGGCGACGTGCTCGAAGGCACGATCGAGGGGGCCGGAAGCCTGAAGGTCACAATCGGCCAGCCCGTCTGATTTTTCCGTTCCGATCGCGGAAATTTTGAACGCCTCGCGCCCAAGCGCGGGGCGTTTTTGTGTTTGAACGGGAAACTCGCTCGCGCCCCGATCAAGCGCCCATCACCTCGAACACACGTTTTGTTGACCGCCACAAACTTGATGGCGCGTAACTTGTGCGATTTCCGATCGTATCTCCTTGCATGAGACCAGCGCCGCATGTGGCGCGAGGCGGTCTCGACAATACGAAAGGAAATGCCATGTCCCGCAACGCTTCGCTTCGCATCGCTCTGGCCACCGTCATCATCGGCGCGGCTTCGACCTCGGCTTTCGCCATGACCGATCAGTTTATTTCCAACACCGTCATGCGCATGCAGGAGCAGAACTCGACGGCCACGCCTACCCCGACGCGGGTCTGGACGACCGGCGCCTATGCCGCTCGGTACAACCGCGGCTTCGATGGCGATTCCATGCGCGCGAACATCAACCGCGAGGACCAGTTCTCGCGCTGAACCCGCAAACGAAATGATCCCCGACCAAGAATTGTCGCGGCAAGGGGACCCCAACGGGTCCCCTTGTATTCACGCGGCTTTTTTGACGCTCCGGCGACGGCGGGTCGATTGACAAGCCCTGTCTCTCTCCGCATGTTCGACGCGTCGGGGAGTGAATGAAATGCCGGTTCTCAAGGTCAACGGTCGCACGCACGACATCGACATGGCGGAAGACGCGCCTCTTTTGTTCGTGCTGCGCAACGACCTCAATCTCAACGGGCCAAAATTTGGCTGCGGTCTCGTCCAGTGCGGCGCCTGCACGGTGCTGGTCGAGGGCCAACCCGTGCGCTCCTGCGTCACGTCCGTCGGAGCCGTAGTCGACCAGGACATCACGACCCTCGAAGGACTTGGCTCGATCGACAAGCCGAGCAAGCTGCAAAAGGCCTTCATCGACGAACAGGCGATGCAATGCGGCTATTGCGTCAACGGCGTCATCATGCGCGCCGCGGCGCTGCTGGAGCAGAATCCGCATCCCACCGACGGCGAGGTGCGTCTGGCTCTCGACGGCAACCTCTGTCGTTGCGGGGCGCACAACCGCATGGTGCGGGCCGTGCTTCGCGCCGCGCGGGAGGCCTGAGCCATGACCCTTTCCACCAACCGCCGCGATGTGCTCAAGGGCGCCGGAGCCCTCGCCATCGGCTTTGATTTATCGGCGCCCATCGGCGCGCTCGCCGCCGACGCGCCCGGCCAGAAACTTCCGGGCGATCTCGCGACGGCGCCGAAAATCTCGTCATGGCTGCGTGTGGAAGAAGGCGGCAAGATTCGCCTGCTCGTCGGCAAGGTCGAACTGGGGCAGGGCGTTCTCACCGCGGTCGCGCAACTGTGCGCGGAAGAACTCGACGTTGATCTGTCGCGGATCGTCATCACCTCGGGCGATACGCGCCTCGTGCCGGATGAAGGCGTCACCGCCGGTTCGTTTTCCATGCCCAATTGCGGTTCCGCCGTGCGGCAGGTCGCCGCCGAGGCGCGCCAGATATTGCTCGGCCTTGCCGCGCGGAAACTTGGCGTCGACGCTGGCAAGCTTGTCGTCGCCGACGGCGTCGTCACCGCGCCCGACGGCAAGAGCGCGCCATACTGGAGCCTTGTCGCGGGGCGCGAGTTCGATGTCGACGCCACCGGCGCGGCGCCATTGAAGGCGCGCGAGGGACGCCGCTATGTCGGTCAATCGATTCCGCGGCTCGATATTCCCATGAAATCGACGGGAACGAACATCTTCATTCAGGATTTGCGTCCGGAGGGAATGCTGCATGGGCGCATACTGCGACCGCCGGCCTATGACGCCCGGCTCGTGTCGCTCGATGCGTCATCCGTCGAGAAGACCGCTGGAATCGTCAAGGTCGTGCGCAATGGCTCCTTTGTCGGCGTCATCGCCGAGCGCGAGGAATCCGCCATCGATGCTATCGTCGAACTGCGCGCCCTCGCCAGATGGGACACGCCCACCGAAGGCGAAACGCAGGACACGGTTCATGACTGGCTGCTGCGTCAGAAGACGCAGGATATCCACATCAAGACCGAGCCGAGCAAAAGCACGGCGAAGGTCGCGGCGACCATCGAGGCCGCCTACAGACGACCCTATCACATGCACGCCTCGATCGGGCCCTCGACGGCGATCGCGATTCTCGACGCCGATGGCGTCACCCATGTCCAGACGCACAGCCAGTCGGTGTTCGAGACCGGAGCGGCCATCGCGGAAATGCTTGGCGTCGATAAATCGAAGGTCCATTGCCAGCACATTCAGGGCTCGGGCTGCTACGGCCACAATGGCGCGGACGACGCGGCCGCCGATGCCGCGCTGCTCGCGCAAGCCGTTCCCGGCCGGCCCGTGCGCATCCAGTGGTCGCGCAACGACGAACACAAATGGGAGCCCTATGGCTCGGAGATGGTGATCAAGACGAAAGCCGCCGTCGACGACAAGGGCGATATCGTCGACTGGACATTCGATCTCTGGTCGACTTCGCATGGCACGCGGCCCGGCGCGCGCGCCGGCAATCTGCTCGCCGCGCATTATCTTGAAAAGCCCTTCGCCCTGCCAACGCCGGTCAATGGCGGGCCACCGAACTACGCCGCCGATCGCAACGCCATCGCGCTCTACGAATTTCCCGGCCAGACGGTAACAACACATTTCATCACCGGCTTCGCGGCGCGCGCCTCGTCCACGCGCGGCCTCGGCGCCTACGCCAATGTCTTCGCGCTCGAAAGCTTCATGGACGAACTCGCCGCGCGCGCCGGGGTGGACCCGATCGACTACCGCCTCCGCTATCTCAAGGACGAACGCGGGCGCGCGATCCTGCAAAAGGTCGCCGAAATGTTCGACTGGGCCAACTACAGGAAGACCCCGGGGCGCGGCCGCGGAATTGGCTTCGCCCGATACAAGAATCTCGCGGCCTTCTGCGCCGTGGCGATGGAGGTCGAGGTTGATCGCGGCACGGGCAAGGTGCGCGTGCTGCGCGTATCGGCCGCCAACGACGCGGGCGAGGCGGTTTCGCCCGATGGCGTCAAAAACCAGATCGAGGGCGGCGTTGTGCAATCGCTTTCGTGGTCGTTGAAGGAAGCCGTTCGCTTCGGCCCCGCGGGCGTGCGCAGCGCAGACTGGACCTCCTATCCCATTCTCACCTTCAGCGAGGTTCCCCCGATCAAGGTTGAACTGATCAACCGGCCGGGCCTGCCGTTGCTGGGCACGGGCGAGGCCTCGCAAGGCCCGACCGGCGCGGCGCTCGCCAATGCGATCTTCGACGCGACCGGCGCGCGCCTGCGCGACATTCCCTTCACGCCCGCGCGGGTGAAGGCGGCTCTGCAGTCCTAGGGAGCGTGGAATGCCGGCGAGGCCATCCGTCCTTGCGCTTTGTCTTCATCTCGCCGCGACAGCCGGCGGACTGGCGCACGCCGAGCCCTGCCCGCCGCGGGATGGCGCGATTTTCCCCTCCGGCGACGGCGTCGTGGTAGGCTTTCTCGGCGACGAACAGGCGGGCGCCCTGCGCCTGCGCATGGAGGCCCGTCTGCGCGCGCGCCTGACGCCGGCGCTGCGGGACAGGCCGCGCGCGATCGTCCTGTTCTCGAGCGGCGAGGCGGCGATCCAGAATGTCGCCTTCGTGCCGGATGGCCTCGATGTCGGCGTGGGCGATCGCGTGACCTTCGACGGCGCCCGCTGGGACCCGGACAACGCTTGCCAGTATGTTCCCAACCTCATCCGCAAGCCCGGACCGATGGGATAGGACACCTCTTTCCCGCCCGGCGAAGGCGCCGAATGGCCCCCGGCTCCGTCCGTGCTAGACAGACCGGGACATCAGACCGATTCACGCCTCCGGGACGCCTCGATGAAACTTCTCAGCCTCGCCGTCGCCGCGCTCGCCGCGGTCGCTCTCTTCGTTTACTGGGAGTCGCAGGCCACGCCCGCCGCGCTGCTGGCCGGCTTCGGCGTCATCTGCGCCTATACGACATTCCGATCGGCGGGCATCTCGACGTTTCTGAAGATATTCGTGGCGATATTCTCGACCGAAACGGTGGTCTTCGGCGGCCTGTCGCTCCTGTCCGTGATTGGCGTCTGGCCCCCCGCCCTCGCCGAATACCGCGTGCCCGACTCGCTGGCGCTGACCGTGGCGATGTTCAGCATTCTTGTCTGGGTCGTCTCGCATCTCTCGGTCGTGCGCTCCATCGCGGCGATCTCAAATCATTATTTCGAGGCGGAAGATTCGACCGAGGCGCGCATCTGGCCGCTCGCGCCCATCCGCTGTTCCGAACGCGCGCTCGCCATCGCGATGGTGACGTTCCTCGTGCTGATCAATCAGGCGCAGGTGGGCATCAGCGTCCGGCTGTCGTTCTTCAACCGTGACTGGTTCAACGCCATCCAGAACAAGGACGAGCCGACCTTCTGGCGCCTTTTGTGGACGGTCTTCCTGTTCTGGGTCGCCATCTACATCGCCAGCGCGATCATCGAGATCGTCGTTCAGGCGATGTTGACCATCCGGTGGCGGCGCTATCTCACCAACTATTTCACGGCGCGCTGGCTCGATGGGGCCACGCATTACCGCATGAGCCTGCGCGGCGGCGCCGCCGACAACCCGGACCAGCGCATCGCGGAAGACGTCAACCGCTTCATCGATGGCGGCAGTGTCGGCTATGGCGTCTACTCCTACTCGATCCTGCTGATCTCGACGCTGTCCTCGCTGGTGTCCTTCGCGGTGATCCTGTGGACGCTGTCGGCTGACTTCACCATTCCGGGAACCGACATCGCCGTGCCGGGATTCCTGTTCTGGGTGGCGGTGATCTACGCCTCGGTCGGCACGATCATCACGCACCTCATTGGTCGGTCGCTGACACGACTCTCCTTTCAGCGCCAGCGCTACGAGGCGGATTTTCGCTTTTCGCTCGCGCGCCTGCGCGAATATTCCGAACAGGTCGCGCTGCTGAAGGGCGAAGAAGCCGAACGCCAGGTCTCGATGGGGCGCTTCGCGCGCATCTACGACAATTTCGTCGACATCATGCGCGTACGCAAGAAGCTCACGGCCTTCACCGCCACCTATGGGCAGATCAGCCCGTTCATTCCCTATATCGTCGCCGCGCCCTTCTATTTCGCCGGCAAGATTCAGCTCGGCGTGCTGTCGCAAACCGCCGGCGCCTTCGGGCGCGTCGAAGGCGCGTTGAATTTCTTCGTCAATTACTATTCGTCTCTGGCCGACTTCAAGGCGGTGCTCGATCGGTTGACCGGCTTTGACGATTCAATCGACCGCGCGAGAGCGACAGAGCACGACAAGCCCATCGTCTCGCAACCCACCGAGGCGAACGCGATCGCCGCCTCGCACCTCGCCGTGGCGCTGCCCGACGGGCGCGAAATCCTCGACGAATCCTCGTTCGAAATTCCGGCCCATCAGGCGACGCTGGTGTCGGGACCATCTGGCTCGGGCAAATCGACCCTGTTCCGCGCCATCTCGGGCCTGTGGCCCTATGGCCGCGGCCTGATCAGCACGCCGGAGGGCGCGCGCGTGATGCTGCTGCCGCAAAAGCCCTACATTCCCATCGGCACGTTGCGCGCCGCGGTCGCCTATCCCTCCGACGCCGGCGCCTATCCCGATGATGTGTTGCGCGCGGCGCTGGAGACGGCGCGGCTCTCCGAGCTCGCCGGACGTCTTGACGAAGAGGACAACTGGTCGATGCGCCTGTCCGGCGGCGAGCAGCAGCGCCTCGCCATCGCCCGCGCGCTGCTGGCCAACCCTGATTGGCTGTTCCTCGACGAGGCGACCGCCGCGCTCGATGAAGAGAGCGAGGCGGCGCTCTACAAGGCCTTCGCGGACAAGCTGCCCAACGCCACCATCGTGTCGATTGGCCATCGCTCGACGCTCAACGCCTTCCACCAGCGTCGGCTTGATCTGAAGCCCGACGGCAAGGGCGCCTTCGCGGTCTCGCAGGGCGTCATGGACAAGGCGAACTAGCGGATGCTGTGGGTCAAGACCTTCCATGTCCTCGCCGTCATGGCGTGGCTTGCAGGCGTGTTCTATCTGCCGCGCATCTTCGTCAATTATGCCGAGGCGCGTGACGCGGGCGAGCCCACCGAACGGCTGGTCGGCATGGCGCGGCGGCTGTTCCGCTTCTCGTCGATCCTCGCGGTCTTCGCGCTGACCTTCGGGATGATTCTGTGGACCGTTTATGGAATTGATGGCCGCTGGCTGCAATGGAAGCTGGTCTTCGTGCTGGCGCTGGTCGCCTATCACCTGACCTGCGGCGCGATGCTGCGCCGGATGGTCCAGGGAACGCTGGCCCGGGGCTCGCTGTTCTTCCGCTTCTTCAACGAAATTTCGGTGCTGATCGTCACCGCGATCCTGATCCTGGTGATCGTCAAGCCGATCTGATCAGGCGATCCGCCGCGCCAGCCTGTCATAAAGCTCGTTCTTCGCGCCAAAAATGTAATCAAGCGCGCCGACGCCAACGTGTTCGGCGCCCTTGCCGAGCAGCCAGTCGGCGAGCGGCGGGGCCATCTCGGTCGGGCAGATCAGCGTCAGTGGTCCGCCCGCGGCGACGCCGAACAGGGCGCGCGCGCCAAACCGGTTCATGGCTTCGGGCACGAGCGAGGCGGCGTTGGATACGAGCGCGGTGACGCGGCGATTGAGCCGCGCCTCTTCCTCCGCCGCGATGCGCGCGAGAATGGCGCGGGCGGCGCATTTCGTCTGGTCGTTCCAGTCGGCGCCAATGGCGGCGACGAGATTGGCCTCCGAGCGCAGCATGACGCCATCGTCCAGCACCTTGAGCGCGTTGGCGCGCAGGGTCGCGCCGGTGGTGGTGATGTCGACGATGAGTTCGGCGCCGCCGGAAGCCGGCGCGCCCTCGGTCGCGCCGAGGCTTTCGACGATGCGATAATCCGCCACGCCGTTTTTCGCGAAGAAGGCGCGCGTCAGGTTGATGTATTTGGTGGCGACCCGCATCCGCGCGCCGCGGCGAGCATGGAAGGCCGCGGCCACGTCCTCGAGATCGGCCATGGAGCGCACGTCGATCCAGGCCTGCGGCACGGCGACCACGACATTGGCGTGGCCGAAGCCGAGCGGCGCCAGAAGTTCAATTTTCTTTTCGGCGTCCGGAATGGTCTCGCGGACGAGATCCTCGCCTGTGACGCCGAGATGCACGGTTCCGGCGGCGAGCTGCTGGACGATTTCGGCGGCCGAGAGAAACACCACCTCGACGCCGGGCAATTCATTCAAGGCGCCGCGATAGTCGCGCACGCCGCGACCCTGCGCGATGGTGAGGCCGGCGCGGGCGAAGAACTTCGCGGCGTTTTCCTGCAGGCGTCCCTTGGAGGGAACCGCGAGGATGAGGGTCGTTTGCGCGCTCATGCAGCGCCTCCCGACGCATCCAGCCGTTCGCACCAGATCGCAGCGCCAACGGCGGGGATATCGTCTTTCGCGCCAAGCACGCGCAGCAGGCGGTCATAACGACCGCCGCCGATCACCGGGCGCCTGTCGGCGCGCGCCGGGTCCAGCGCCTCGAAGACGAAGCCGGTGTAGTAATCGAGATTGCGGCCGAAGCTGGCGGAGAAGCGCAGCCGCGCCATGTCGACGCCGCGCGCCGCGATAAAGCCGAGCCGCTCGTCGAAGCCATCGAGCGCCGCGTGAATGTCGATGCCGGCGTCGCGCGCCAGCTTGCGCATCGCCGCGGAACATTCGTCGGGCTCGCCCGCGATGGCGAGAAACTGTTCGAGCGCCGCGCGCTTGTCCGGCGCAACGCCGGCGCCGGCGTGCATGGACGCCTGTTCGAGAAATCGATCGGCGATCTCGCCGGCGGTGCGTCCGCCAACCGAGGAAATGCCGGCGATGGAGAGAAGATCGCCGACAAGCGCGCGGGCGCCCGCGCGATCGGCGCCTTCGAGCGCGGCGAGCACGCCGGAATGGTCGCTGACGGCGCCATTGCTGTCGCTCGCGAGACTGGCGGAGAGCGCCTGCCCGCGCATGTGGCCGCGGCGGATACGGCGCAGCCAGGCCGGCGGCAAGTCGAGCGCTTCCAGAACGCGGTTGAACAGGCCCGTGTCGCCCATGCGGGTTTCGAGCGCGCCAGACCCGACGCTGGCGGCGGCCTCAAGAGCGAGGGCCAGAATTTCAGCGTCGGCGGCCTCTGAATCGGCCCGGCCAAAGCTCTCGACGCCCGCCTGAATGAATTCCGATGGCATGTCAGGCCGATGGCGAAACACCGGGCCAAGGTAGGAGAAGGTCGCGGGCTTTCCCGCCTCCGGGCTCGCGAGATACTCGCGGCAGACGGGGATCGTATATTCCGGCCGCAGGCAGAGTTCCGCGCCCGAGGGATCGCTGGTCAGGAAAAGACGGCCCCGGATATCCTCGCCCGAGAGATCGAGAAAAATATCAGCGGGTTGCAGGATCGCCGGTTCGGCGCGCGCATAGCCGGCCGCGATCAGGTGGGCGATCAGTCGCCCGTCCCGCTCCGCCTCGCCGCCGTTCGCGCCTGTCTCGGCCATGTCGCCATGCACTCCGCTCGTCAGTGGGCGGTTCTAGCAAGGGCGCGAGCGGGATGCGACGCATTTTAACGGACAGGGTGAACAGGTTTGGCGCCTTGGGCGACCGCGTGCGATGATGCCGCCGCGCGTTCACGAGGCCCACCATGTCCCGATCCCGGTTCCGTTGCGAATCGATTGACCCCACGCCCACCCGCCGGGCCCTGCTGGTCGGGATCGGCGCGGGCGTTCCACTGCTGGCGCTGATGGCGACCCACGGGCGGAGTTTTGATCGCGCGCCGCGCGCGGGCCTGTCGCGGGTTGGCGACCTCGTCGACGTCAATGGCCAGCCGACGGCGCTGGCGCTCGGCAAGGTCGGCAAGGCCTTGACCATCGAGGGTTATTATTCCCCCGCGATGCGCGAGGGGGCGCTGTTCGATCTTTACGAGCGCACCACCGCGCCCTGCATGGCCTGCGGGCTGATCCACGATCCCGGCCCGGCGATGTCCGTCGTTGGCAGCAACGCGCCCCGCGATCCCTCGCTTTCGCGGCCGATGGAAATAGCCGGCCGACTGCAAATTGACGCACGCGGGGCGTTGCGCCTTTCCATGGGTTAAAGCGCGCCATGTCCCTTCAACCGCGGCCAAAAAAGAAGAACTGGTCCCGGCCGCTGGCCGAATTCGTCGGCGCGACCCTCGATCCGCTGGCGTCGAAACGTGGTTTTGGCGAAAGCGACATCCTGCTCAACTGGAGCGCCATCGTCGGCGAGCGCCTCGCGGAGGTGTGCCAGCCCATCCGCGTGCAATGGCCGATTCGCGGCCCCAAGACGCCGCCCGACGCGCCCGTTGAACCCGCCACCCTGCATCTGCAGGTCGAGGGGGCTTTCGCGCTGGAATTGCAGCATCTGGCGCCAGTGGTGTGCGAGCGCGTCAACGCGCGTCTCGGCTGGCGCTGCATTGGCCGGGTCCTGTTGAAGCAGGGACCGCTGGAGCGGGTCAACCAGCGTCCGCCGCCGATCGCCCCGCCCGACGCCGCCGCGGTCGCACGGGCGGAGGGCATGACCGAGGGGGTCGCCGACGAGGCGCTGCGCGACGCCCTCAACAGGCTTGGCGCGCGGACAATATCGGCGCGCCGCGCGAAAACGTGATCGATCGCGGCGCCGGCGCCGTTTGTTCGCCGTAATTCCGCTTGAGATCGGGAGCGAAGCCATATAGGCCGGAATCAATCGCGACCGACAATTTCGAGGACTTTTGCATGACCGCGAACAGGATGTGGACACGCCGCGAGGCGACCCGGATTTTCACCGCTGGCGGGCTCGCCCTGTCGGGCGGCGCGGCGTTGCTGCCGATGTCCTTCGGACCAGCTTTCGCGCAGGCCGCCGGCAATGTGCCCATGGCCGACCTGATGGCCGAAAACGCCCTGCCCGACGTCTGGGAAGGCAAGGCCGACGCGCCAGTCACCATCATCGAATACGCCTCGATGACCTGCCCGCATTGCGCGCATTTCCACGCCGAGACCTTTCCGGTCCTGAAGTCGAAATATATCGACACCGGCAAGGTGCGCTTCGCCCTTCGGGAATTCCCGTTCGACCCGCTCGCGGTGGCCGGTTTCATGCTGGCGCGCTGCGTTGGCGACAAGCGCGACGCGATGGTCGAACTGCTGTTTGCTCAGCAGAAAAACTGGGCCTATTCCGACAAGCCGCTGCAGGGTCTCGCCACGCTGGTGAAGCAGGCCGGCGTGTCGCAGGACTCCTTCGAGGCCTGCCTGAAGGACCAGAAGCTCTACGAAAACGTCAACGCGGTGCGCGACCGCGGCTCCAAGGTGTTTGGCGTCGACGCAACGCCGACCTTCTACATCAACGGCAAGAAAGTCTCGGGCGACATGACCCCGGACGATCTCGACAAGCAACTTGAGCCTCTGTTGAAGAGCTAGGATCCGGCGCGACTGGCGAAATGCGCGCAAAGCGGCGGTTTCGCACAGGAAAATGCCCGCCAAACCTTGCTTTGGCCACGCTCTTGTGACGCCTTGGGGACCCGCGCGACCCGGCCCCTGGCCGGGCGCCGGGACTGTATGCGCGCACCGGGGAACCGCGACCCATGAAATTCGACAAGCTCCGCATCGTCGGGTTCAAGAGCTTCTGCGAGGCGATCGAGTTCAAGATCGAGCCCGGCCTGACCGGCGTCGTCGGGCCGAACGGCTGCGGCAAATCCAACCTCGTCGAGGCCCTGCGCTGGGTCATGGGCGAGAGCTCGCACAAGAACATGCGCGCCTCCGGCATGGACGACGTGATCTTCGGCGGCTCGGGTTTGCGCGCGGCGCGCAACACCGCCGAGGTGACGCTCACCATCGCCAACGAGATC
>CAISJZ010000245.1 GCA_903885755.1 uncultured Hyphomicrobiales bacterium
CGGTTGGAGGTGAGCTGGCCGCCGGCGGTGGCGACGGTGACGCTCTGGACGTTGACGCCGGCGACGTTCTCGGCCCGCTCGACCGCCTGGGCGATAGCTTCCGACGCCTCGTCGAGATTGACGATGGAGCCGCCGCGCACGCCGCGCGACTGAACATACCCGACCCCAGCGGTGGTCAGCGTGCGGTCGCCCCTTCGCACGCCGTCCGCCTTCATGATGAAGCAGGTGACCTTTGAAGCGCCGAGATCGACGGCGGCTACGACAGGGCCTTTATACCCAAAGTCGGCTCGTAAATCATGGTCACTTTCAAGTACTACCGCCGATCCAATCTCTGGATTATCCGACAATCCGCGCACCTTCTGCGCAAAATCATCATCAAATACGGTCCCGTCATCAATCTTTATTATTGCACTTTCTAGGTCGGTAAACTTCAAACCCCTTATATCTTGTCCAGATACATCGACGCCATCCATATTCGCGCCAATGTAAAATCCTTCTGGTTTCGCGCCAGCCATTTTTGCCAATTCACGCAAATCGGTAACATCAGACTTCAATATATCGGCAACTTCATCGAGCCAGTGCTTCATCCCATGTTTCCAGAATTCGCTGAAACACTGGAAAGAGTTATCCTAGAAAATGCCTCTTCTATATTTTCAACCCGCAATCCTTCGGATATAAGCTTTTCCCTGATGTAAGATTTAGCAGCAGCAAGCCTATTTCGGAATCCGAATTTCTCTGAGATAGACGCCCACAAATTCTCATCTTTCATTGCTAAATCTGAAATAATCAGATCCTCCCGCCTGCAATGAATCTCGACGCGAACGGTGGGGGGCACCCGCTCCGAAGCTTGATCTCCGCACACTAAGGCCAGTCTGGGACTGCTTGCTCCATCCCAAGGACGCCCTTCAATAGATTTCTTGATCGGAGATTCAAGTATCCATCTATAATTATTATCTTCGTTCTTTGATTGCGTAAATACAATTCCATGTGTCTCGCTCGAAAACTCAACTCTCTCAGACCTTTTTGTCTTTTTCTCGCCTGATAATTCGGCAGAGATTCCCACCGACGATCCCTTTGAGAAACGACCAAAAATCCTACCCCCTATGCTCTTGGCCTCCTTGCGCTCTGTCGTTTCCGTAATTTTACCAACAAACTTTTGAGCATCCCTGGAAACAGACGATGGGTCTATCGAAACCGGTTCCGCGTCAGGAACCACCACCACGACCTCCGCTCTCCGCAGGCTGAGGCGAAATCTCATAGCAGAATCGGATTCCTCTCCGAGTCTTGCGGTTCCGAATACTACGTCTACGTGCAAATCTACACGTCTTCCGCCGGCGAATTCGCCGTGCCACGCTTCAATAGTTACGACATCCGCAAAGGCCTGCCGCCGACTGTTATTTCCCAACTGCATGGACTTCGAGGGCCTAGTTACAAGTTCATAGCGGGACTCTAGCCGGAACTGGGCGTGAAACTCGGTCTCTCAACCTATGAGATAAAAACCGGTCAAGCTAGGCCATGCCGGGCCGCCGAGAACAGGACGTGGCGGCGGAGCGGATGGTCCGCCGCCAGCCTAGGGTGGTCGAAATCGCGGGCCGGGTCAGGCGTCATGCCGATGCGCCGCATCACCGCCTGGGACGCCAGGTTGGTCGTCGCGGTGATGGCGATGATCTCCGCCAGATCGCGGTTCGCGAACCCCCAGGCGAGCGCGGCGCGGCCGGCCTCGGACGCATAGCCATGGCCCCAGGCTGCGGGCGAAAACCGCCAGCCGACCTCGACGCATGGCCCGGGCGGCAGGTCGTCGCCGATGACAGCTAGCCCGGCGAGGCCCGCCACTGCGCCATCGGCTTTCAGCTCCACCGCCCAGAAGCTGAAGCCATGCTCGATCTGGTGGGCCCGCATGCGGTCCACGAAGGCGTCGCTCTGCGCGCGGCTCTGGGCGCCAGCCAACCAGTCGCCGACGCGTGGGTCGCCGTTGATGGCGAAGACGGCGTCGCGGTC
>CAISJZ010000246.1 GCA_903885755.1 uncultured Hyphomicrobiales bacterium
GATCGTCGAGGGTCAGGTGCATGGCGGCATTGCCCAGGGCGTCGGTCAGGCGTTGTTCGAGGGCGCGGTGTACAACAAGGACGGCCAGCTGCTGACCGCGAGCTTCATGGACTACCAGATGCCGCGCGCGGGCGACCTGCCATCCTATGACGTATCCATGACGAACACGCCGTGCCCATCCAATCCACTCGGTATCAAGGGATGTGGCGAGGCGGGCGCCATCGCGTCGCCGCCAGCGGTCATCAACGCGCTGACCGACGCGCTCGGCCACGAAGATATCGCCATGCCCGCCAATCCGCTGGCGGTGTGGCGCGCCGCGCAAAAGACGCTCGCCGTGAAGAAGGCGGCGGAATGATTTGAACGCCGGCCTCGCGCTGGCGATTGGCCTGCCCGCCGCGACCCGGCGGATCGATTTGAGGGAGATCAGGATGTACAACTTCAACTATCACAAGGCGGGTTCGGTGGCCGAGGCGGCTTCGCTCGCGCTCAAACACCCCGACGGCAAGTTGCTGGCTGGCGGCATGACATTGCTGCCGACGATGAAGCAGCGCCTCGCCTCGCCCTCCGATATCATCGATCTCTCGAAGCTGAACGATCTGCGCGGCATTGAGGTCAAGGATGGCGTTGTCACCATCAAGGCGCTGACGCGGCACGTAACGGTTGCAACCTCGGCCGAGGTTCAGAAGGCCATTCCGGCCCTCGCGGAGATGGCCGGAATGATCGGCGACCCCGCCGTGCGCAACAAGGGCACGATCGGCGGCTCGATCGCCAACAATGATCCGGCCGCGGATTATCCCAGCGCATGCCTCGCGCTTGGCGCGACCATCACCACCAACAAGCGCTCGATCAAGGCCGACGATTTCTTCACTGGCCTTTTCGAGACGGCGCTCGGCGAGGGCGAAATGATCACCTCCGTCTCGTTCCCCGTTCCGGACAAGGCGAACTATCAGAAGTTCCGCAATCCGGCGTCGCGCTATGCGATCGTTGGCGTATTCGTCGCCAAGAAGGGCGCGGATGTTCGCGTCGCCGTCACGGGCGCGGGCGATGGCGGCGTTTTCCGCCAGAAGGATTTCGAGGCGGCGCTGAAGGCCAATTTTTCCGCCGCCGCGCTCGACGGCAAGAGCCAGTCGCCAGACGGCCTCAACTCCGACATTCACGCGGATGCCGAATATCGCGCCCATCTCATCGGCGTGATGGCCAAACGCGCGGTCGCCGCGGCGAAGTAAGCCCCGCGCAATTCACCAGGGATTAATGGCCGGGGAAACCCGGCCATTTTTTTGCGCCGATTCCGCAACATCAAGCGCGTGACTGTTTCGAGAAATGAAATTGAAAATCCAGTCGTCACGTCGATCTCAAAATCTCGTGATGCTGCGCCGCGAAGTTGCGTCGCAACGCTGGTATTGGCCGGTTTTTCGCCACAATAGTTGATCGGCGTTCATGCAATCGCTGGCTTTTTAGGTTCGCGCGGTCACGATCCCGTCGCGTTTCGTCATTACGGTTTCCCCATGGTTGATGCGATGGACGAGCCTGAAGGGTTCGTCCGTCGAGGGGCTCTAGGAATTTGAAAAGAACGGGAGACCGCGATGATGCTCGCTGAAATCATCAACACATGTACGAACGACAAGGTCGCCGAAGCGGCCGTTGCCTCGATCAGCGTTGAGTTTCTGGATGGCGTGCGGCGCGTGGCCGACGAGCGTAACATGAGCGTTGGAGAGTACACGGCGGGCGTTGTGCGCCGTTTCAACTGGCGCGCTTGCGAGGACGAACATCGCGCGTTGGTGCGCGCCATGGATGGGTCGCAGGCCCCGATTCTCGCGGGCCTTCGACATATTCTGGAAACCATGCTCGAAAAAGGCATTGATGCGCCTCGGGAGTGTCGCCGAGCGTCTTCGCGGGCGCGGCATCCCATGGAAGCGACGGCGTAATTCGTCATTCACGTTGCCGCGGCGGGGCGCGATTTCCGCGCCGCGGCGAATTTTCCGAAAATGATCTGGAAATATATCACGCGGACCATGGTCGCTGACGATGCCGGCAATGACCGTATTTCGTTCGGTCGGGC
>CAISJZ010000247.1 GCA_903885755.1 uncultured Hyphomicrobiales bacterium
CAACCGCGTCTATGTCGAATTCGGTCTCGTGGCATGGGCGTCGAAAAAGCTCGATCGCCCCGTCAAATTCACGGCGACGCGCTCGGAGTCCTTTCTCAGCGATTATCAGGGCCGCGATCTGGTCTCGAAAGTCGCCATCGCCATGCGCGCCGACGGAAAATTCCTCGCGATGCGCGCCGAAAACCTCAGCAATATGGGCTCGCGGGCGGTGTCTTTTTCCCCGCTTGGCAAGGGCTCGGGGCTTATCACCGGCTCCTACGACATTCCCGCCGCGACCTTGTGCGCCCGCGCCGTCTACACCAACACGACGCCGACGCAAGCCTATCGCAGTTCTGGCCGCCCGGAGGTCAATTTTGCCATTGAGCGGCTGATTGATCTGGCCGCGGTGAAATATGGTTTTGACCGGATCGAATTGCGCCGCATGAATCTCGTCGCGCCGGAATCAATGCCGTATCGCAATGGCGTCGGCGCCGTTTACGACAGCGGGACCTACGGGAAGAATCTCGACTGGTCGATGCGGCTCGCCGAATGGAGCGACATCGCGAAGCGGCGCAAGGACGCGGAAAAACGCGGCAAGCTCTATGGCGTTGGTCTCGCCAACTATGTCGAATCCTCCATCGGCTCGCCGAAGGAGCGCGCGGAAATCACGGTCAAGCCTGATGGCCGGATCGAGGTCGTCATCGGCACCCAGCCCAGCGGACAGGGCCATGAGACGAGCTTCGCGCAGGTCGCCGCAGACATGCTCGGCGCGCCGGTTGAGAATGTGCGGATTATTATCGGCGACACCGATATTGTGTCGGTTGGCGGCGGCTCTCACTCCGGCCGCTCCATGCGTCACGCGGGCACGGTCATCGCGCTCTGCGCCGAAGACCTGATCGCGCGCGCCAGGAAGATCGCCGCCATCCATTTCGCGGTTTCGGAGGCGCAAGTCGATTTCGATGGCTCGCGTTTCGTCGTTGAGAATACCAACCTCGCTATCGATATTCTCGATCTTGCCAAGATCATGCCGCGCATGGAACTGCCAAGGGAGCTTTCGGGCGCGCTTGCTGTCGGCCGCGACAACGAAATGCACGATCCCGTATTCCCTAATGGAACCGCGATCTGCGAAGTCGAGATTGATCCGGAGTCCTGCGAAATGAAGGTGGTGCGCTACTCCACCATTGACGACGTAGGCCGCTGCATCAATCCGATGATCGTCCACGGTAAGACCCATGGCGGCATCGTGCAGGGCCTGGGACAGGCGATTTTCGAGCATTGCTATCTCGATCCGCACAGCGGACAGCCGCTCGCCGGCTCCTTCATGGACTATGGAATGCCGCGCGCCAGTGACATGCCCTCCTTCCGCGCCGAGATCGCCGAGGTGCTGTCACCGACCAATCCATTGGGCATCAAGGCTGGCGGCGAGGGCGGCACGACCCCCGCGCTCTCGACACTGGTGTCGGCGGTTGTCGACGCGCTCAAGCCCTACGGCGTGACGCACATCGACATGCCCGTAACGCCATTCGCCATCTTCAAGGCCATCAAGGCGTCAAAATCGAAGGAAGCCCGCCAGTGACCGAGACCGTCAAGCTCATCGCCTTTCCCGGCGCGCCCAATCTGCCGATCTTCGTCGCGAAGGAGAATGGCTGGTTCGAGAAGCACGGCGTCAATCTCGACATGACGCTGACGCCGAACTCGGCCTATCAGGCAGAAGCGCTCGCGAAGGGCGAATTCGACGTCGCCGGCACGGCCTTCGACAATGTTGTCGCCTACACCGAGGGACAGGGCGCCGTCGCTTTCGCCACGCCGCCGGATTTCTTCGCCTTCCTTGGCGCGACGCAGATCGAACTCGCCATCGTCGCCGCGAAGGATATCGCCGATGTGGCGGGCCTCGCCGGCAAGTCTCTGGCGCTCGACGCGCCGGGCACGGGCTTCGCTTTCGTGCTGTATCACATGCTGGAAAAGGGCGGCGTGAAGCCGGGCGATTACGAGCGTGTCGCCGTGGGCGCGACGCCGACGCGCTGGGAAAGCGTGCGCGACGGCAAGCACGCCGCCACCATGACCATCGAACCCTTCACGTCGATCGCCACGGCGCAGGGCTTTAACATTCTGGCGCGCAGCACGCAGTCGCTGGCTGATTATCAGGGCGGCGTTTTCGCCGCGCGCCGCTCATGGGCGGCAAAAAATCCGGCCGCGATCAAGGGTTTCATCAAGGCCTATCTCGACGGTCTCGCCTGGACGCTCGACCCCGCCAATCGCGATGAGGGCGCGCAAATTCTTTTGCGCAATATGCCGGACATCAAACCGGGAGTCGTGGGCTCGGTCATGGCGAGCCTGCTTTCGCCAGCCTCGGGCCTGACGCCGAAGGGCGCGGTGACAATCCCCGGCATTCGCGCCGTGCTCGACCTGCGCACGCGCTACGGCAAGCCGGGCGCCGTCCTGATCGATCCACACAAGTACATCGATCTCAGCTATTACGACGCCGCTATCCGCGAGATGGCGTAACGGACCTAGGCCTAGCGCCCGAAGATGGCTCGCGCCTTGGCCTTCACGTCATCGGGCGTGGCAAGCGTTTTCAGGGTCGCCTCGTGCAGCGCCTCGCCCGGCATTGGTTCGAGATCGAGCGATTCCTTGGCCATCTCGGCGATCATCTCGGGATCCCCAGTCATTTCCATGAACCCGTCTTGCAGCGCTTTCATCGCCGCTGGATTCGTTCCCGGCGGCGCGATGAAGGCGCGTCCGATGGCGCCGCCACTGGCGTAAAGTCCAAGCAACTGCTTGTCGGCGGGATTGTCGCCAAGTTCGCCAAGCGCGGTGGCGTCAGGCAGTTCCGGGCTGCGCGTCGGCACGTCCTGCAGGATGACCTTGATCTTCTTTTCCCGCAGCCAGGTCGCCTTGCCGACCTTCAGCGCCGCCCAGGAGGTCGCCGTGCCCTCGACCTCGCCGCGCTCCATCGCCAGCATCCCCTCGGCGGAGGCGGGATAGCCCGTGATAACCTTGAACTTCGTGCCGATGAGCTTGTTGAGAAGGTTCGGGATGACCTCCGAGAGATTGCCGGCGCCCGCGGCCGCGACCGTGGTCTCATATTTCTTGGCGTCGTCGATCGACTGCACCTTCGATGTCATCCACTGCAAGTGAACGTTGTTCGACGAGGCGATGCGACCGACCCAGTTGAATTTCGCCGCGTCGTAGAGCACGCCAGGATTGGCGACGGCCTGTTCGAGCGCAAGGGTTTCGGTGACGATGCCAAGCGCCGTGCCATCCTTCGGCGCGACGCTGTAGATGTAGTTGGCGGCCTTGAGCGTGCCGGCGCCGGGCATGTTCGTCGCGACAACGTTGGGATTGCCCGGCAGATGCCGCCCGAGAAAACGCGCCACCATCCGCCCGTAAAGGTCGTAGCTGCCGCCGGACGTGTTGCCGATGTTGATCGTGATCGTCTTGTGCGCGAACAGGGCCTCGCTTTGCGCGAAGGCCGGCGAGGCGGCGAATGTCAGGGCGACGCAGCAAAGCGTCCGCATGATGGGCGTCATCGATTGCTCCCGAAAGCCGCGGCCCGCCAATCGATGACAAGCCCGCGTTTCGCGGCGTCATAGGCGATCAGGCCGCGCCTGTCACCCCGCCAGCAGCTCGTCCATGATTGCCGCGACAGCCGCGGGTTCCTCAAGATGGACGGCATGGCCGGCGCCCGGGACGATCCGCGCCGCGCCTCCCGCGCCCGGCAGTCCCTTCGCGTAAGCGTCGGCGTGGGCGAGTGGAACCATTCCATCCCTCTCGCCCCAGATCACCCGGGATGGCATACCAGCGCGATAGAGCCGGTCCACCAGCGTACGATTGTAGAAATACGGCGGCTTGAACCCGACGTAGGAGCCGAACCGCAGCATCTGGTAGCGCCGGACCTCGATGTCGATATCGCCGCGAATGTTGGGAAAGTATTTCAGTCCGATCGGGTGGTCGGCGGACGAGAACAGCATGGTTCGAAGCGTCTTGTAGTCGACGCCGCGCTCGGGTTGCGCGTGCATGAAGACATCGCCGATATGCGCGCCCGACACGAACAGGCCGCTCGCGCCAATCAGCGACAGGGACTTGACGCGATCGGGATGGCGCACGGCGAATTCGGCGGCGAACCAGCCACCCGTGCAATGACCGACGAGGTCGAATTTTTCGAGCCCCAGCGCGTCGAGGGTTTGCAGCAGCCTGAAGAGAACGTCATCAACGCTTGTCGCGCCCTCCGCGAGCTCGTCCGAGCCGTTAACGCCCGGCATCGCCGGCGCGATCAACTTGCGCTTTTTCGCGAGGCATTCGTGAAATGGCTGCAACTCGCCCATGCAGGCATGGATGTCCGCGAAGCCATGGAGATAGACCAGCGGTTCGCCTGAACCCGCCTCGATGACGCCCATGTTGGATCCGTGGGACTGGATGATGCGCGCGCTCACTTGACGACCTCCGGGATCCTGGCGTTATCGAGATGGGGAAACCGCTTCGCGTATATTTTGGCCGAGGCCTCGCGAAGCCGCGGCGCCACTTCCGAGGCGAAGAGCTTCATGCTCTTGCGCGTGAATTCGAAGGGCATGTTGCCGAGATGGAATTGCAGCAGCAGGTTGCCGACGGGCGCCGATTCCAGAATGCCCAGCATGCGCTCGTAGATCGTGTCGGGCGAACCGACAAGAATGGATTGCGAGCGTTGCAGGTCATCCCAATCCTCGGTGTCGCCGAGCAGCGGCGTCGTCGGATCGGTGGAGGCGAGAAAATCCCTCCACTCCTCCGAGGGAATATAGGGTACGCCCGGGCCATAGGTCAGTTGCCGGCCCTCGCGCCGCTGGTGGCCCTTCAAACAGTTCTTCAGGAAATACCAGATGCCCTCGCGCGATTGATCGCGCGCCTCGGCGTCGGTCTCGCCAACGACGACCGACATCAGAATGCCCATGCGATGCGGCTCGTATTTCTGGCCAAATTCGCCAAGCGTCTGCTCGAACAATTGCTGTGATTTCGCGGTCGCCGAACCATGACTTCGCGAGGACAGGAAATACCCGTAGCCATGCTTGGCGATCTGCCGCAGCGTGCCCTTCGAGCGGCCCGCCGGAATCCAGATGGGCGGATGCGGACGCTGCGTTGGCTGCGGCCATGGATTCACATATCGCAGGGGATAGTGTTTGCCCTCGTAAGCGAAGGGGCCCGGACGCGTCCACGCCTCGCGGATGAGATCGACCGCCTCCCAGAACTGGTCACGCGACGGCGCCGAGGGAACGTCGTAATTGAATGTCTCCGGCCCCGAGCCCGGCGCGAAGCCCGCGATCAGGCGGCCATCCGACATGTTGTCGAGCATGGCGTATTCCTCGGCGACGCGCAGAGGGTTCATATGCAATGGCAGAAGATTGCCGAGCACGACGATCTTGCCGCGCTTTGTCGCGTGCGCCAGCGCCGCGGCGATGATATTTGGCGACGGCATCAGGCCATAGATATTCTGGTGGTGTTCATTCAGCACCATGCCGTCGAAGCCGATCTCCGAGGCATAAACGAGCTGGTCCGTGTATTCGCGCAGTAGCCCGCGCGAGCGCTCGGCGTCCCACAGCGCGTTTGGCACGGTGACCCAGCCCGTGTCGTATTTCTCGTCGAAATCCTTCGGCAGATAGGGATACGACATGAAATGCCAGCAAAATAGCTCCACCGGTCTCATGCAATAGTCCTCCCCGGCGCCAGGGCGCCCACGCATTTCGCGACAGAATGAACCATGGCGGCGCGGGACGCAATGCGAGCGCGAGGCCACGGTTGCGCGCGCGGGGGGCGCGCTTTATGATTGTTCCAAAGCAAGGAAACACGCGCGGAGGATGCGCCATGAATGTGATGAACCCCAGCAAGCTCGAGGTCACGCCGCTGTCGCCGCACATTGGCGCCGAATTGCGCGGGCTTGATCTGTCAAAGCCCCTGAGCGAGGCGGATGTCGCGGCGATCAACAAGGCGTGGCTCGATCACATCGTCATCGTGTTTCGCGGCCAGACGCTCACGCAGGAAGATCACCTGCGCGTCACCTCTTATTTCGGTCCCATCGGCAAGCTTGGGCGTCCGCCAAAATTCTTCCCGCCAGGGTTCAAGAGCCTGCTGCCCGGCATCATGATGATTTCCAACATCCGCGAAAACGGCGAGCCGATCGGCGCGTTACCCGATGGCGAGATGATGTTTCATCACGACATGATCCATCATGAAATTCCCCACGACGGCACGATGCTCTATTCCCTCGAAATTCCCACTTACGGCGGAGATACGCTCTTCGCCAGCGGTTACGCCGCCTATGACACGCTCGATCCCGCCTTGAAGGCGAAGCTTGAGGGCAAGCGCGCGCGCCATTTCTACAATTATGGCTCCACCCAGCGCGGCGACGGTAAGGGCACCGAGGCGCATGCGGAATCCGTCCATCCCATTTTCCGTACCCACGACAAGACCGGCCGCAAGTCGACCTACGTCAATCGCCTCATGACAGTCGGCATCGAGGGCATGAGCGACGCGGAATCCGCGCCCTTGCTCGAAGCTCTGTTCGACCACACGGAAAAGCCGGAGTTTGTTTATCGCCACAAATGGAAGGTCGGCGATCTCCTGCTGTGGGACAACCGCTCCTCCACTCACGCGCGCGACGATTTTCCCGCCGACCAGCGCCGCCTCATGCTGCGCACCACCGTGGCCGGCAGCGTCATTCCGGCGTGATCTCGCGTTCCTGGTTCGCGATGAGGCGTTCGATGCGCGGGTCCGGGATCAGCCAGATCAGCGCCACGGCGACGTAAAACGCATAGGCGAAGGCTGGCTGGAAAAATCCGGCAATAATTCCCGCGATATAGAGCGCCAGCGAAATCTTGCCCTTGATGTCGCGGCCGATGGCGCGCGCCAGCGTTTTCTCGCTACCCTCGTTGTGCTGGATCGCCATAACAAGGAAGGTGTAGGCGATCGCCGGCATCAGCAGCGCGAAACCAAAGAGAATCGAGGGTTGCCGGGCGAAGTGATTTTCCCCGGCCCAGGCGGTGGCGAAGGGCACCAGCGACAGCCAGAACAGGAGATTGTTGTTGGCCCACAGAATGCGTCCATCGACGCGCGAGATCGCGTGCAGGAGATGGTGGTGATTGTTCCAGTAAATCGCGATGTAGATGAAACTGAGGGTGTAACTGAGGAACACCGGCAGGACCTCGACCAGCGCCGACCATTCGGCCGAATGCGGGACCTTGAGTTCCAGCACCATGATGGTGATGATGATCGCCAGCACGCCATCGCTGAACGCCGCAAGTCGATCCCTGTTCACCGCCAGCCCCTCCTCGCATTTGTCGCCGCCCCATCATAGACGCCCGCCGCGCCACCGGACAAACCCCATGCCCGAACCCATCGAATTCTATTTCGATTTCATCTCGCCCTTCGGTTATCTCGGCTCGGTTCAGATCGAACGCATCGCGGCCCGACATGGCCGCGAGGTCGACTGGCGACCCATCCTGCTCGGCGTCACCGTGCTCAAGATCATGGGCATGAAGCCCCTGCCCCAGACACCGCTCAAGGGGCCCTGGCTCGATCGCGATCTCGAACGCCTGTCGTCCTTGTTCGAAATTCCCATTCGCAAGCATGGATTGAAGGGCGTCAATTCGCTCGCCGCCGCCCGCGCGTTCCTGTGCATCAAGCAGAGCGATCCGGCGCTGGCCAAACGCTTCGCCCAGGCGATCTTCCGACGTCTGTGGCTGCGCGGCGAGGATATCACGCCGGTTGACGCGGTGGCGGCGGAGGCCGAGGCGCTCGGCGTCGATGGCGCCGCCCTGCGCGCCGCGATCGAGACGCCGGAGGCGAAAGCCGCGCTCAACGCCAGCGTCGAGGCGGCCGTGAACAAGGGCGTCTTTGGCGCGCCGTTCTTCATCGCCGACGGCGAGGGTTTTTTCGGCAACGACCATGTGTGGATGCTCGAGCACTGGCTCGAGCATCGTCATTTCAGGCCAGCCTGACGGCCAGCTCGGGTCAGACGCCCTCGACGATCCGCAGATCGCGTTCGGCGCCATTGCCAAGCGCCTTCAGCGCTTCCTTGTAACTCGCGCTGTCATGGCAGGCCTCGGCCGCCGCGACGCTGTCGAATTCGATCAGAACCGTGCGCTGGACAAGGCCGGCCTCGTAGGCCTTGACCGCGGTGCCGCGCGCCAGGAATTTGCCACCGCCAGCGGAGATCGCGGGCGCGGCGAGCTTGGCGTAATCCGCCAGCTTCGCGGGGTCGGAAATATTGCGGTATGCGGCAACCCAATAGGCCTTGGCCATCAAAAACCTCCCAATGATCGGCGCTCGATGTAGCGCGTCCGGCGCGAAAATGACAGGCGCCGGCGCCCCGCGCAAGCCGCCTCAGGCGACACGCTCCCAACCGCCCGCCTCGCCCTGCCGCCAGTAGGACAGGGTCCGGCCCTGCTCCTTCAATTGCTTCCATTGCGCGCGCGCCGCCTCGAGATCATCCGCGTCGGATCCGTCGAACATGAACACGAAGCGCTCGAAGGCGGCGGCGTCCGGCAGATCCGCCACCGGCGCGATTTCGGCTCCATCGACAAAGAACCTGACGCGCGCGTCGTTTGGCGTGTCGGCGCCAGTCGTCAGATAAACCGGCTGCAGCGCGGCGTCGCCATCGCGCGCGGTTCCATGGGCGATGAAACTTGAATCATTCCAGGTCCACAGCATGTCGTCGATGGCCGCGAGACGTTCGTCGCTTCGCCCCTGAATAACAGCGCGCCAGCCGCGCTCCAGCGACCGCTCCAGCAGTACCGGCAGCGTCTGCTCCAGCGGCTGGCGGGTCAGATGGTAGAACCAGATTTCCATGCCGCCAGCCCCGGCGCTCATTCGTTGGGCAGAACGATGAAGGTCCGATCCGCGCGGGTCCAGATCAGGCCGACGTCGATCGCGCCCGCCAGATGATCCTCGACCTTGCCGGACACCGCGACATCGCCGCGTTCCTCGGACGCCCGGAGATAGTCAGCGGCCTCGCCCGCCATCTCGCGCACCCGCTTTTCCACCCGCGCGGGCGCCCAGCCCAGCGCCGAAATCAGGGCCGCGCGTTGAACCGCATCGAATCTCGCAATCAGGTCGCCATCCGCCGGCATGGCGATTTTCGCCTCGAAGCTGACAAAGCTCTCGCCCTGACAGCGCAGCACGCCATCGATCTTCGCACGCGTAACAAGATCATAGGAATCGAGGCCAGACCCGCCGCCGCGCGACACAACGAGCGGTCGCACGAACTCCGCCTTGAGATCGCCGCTGTCTTTCAGCATGGCGTCCTTGAAACCGCCACAGCCGACCCCCGCCGCGAAGGCGGGCGCGGCCAACGTCAAAAGCGCCGCCAAGGCGCCCATTCCCGTCAGAATCCGCAACATTTCGGGCTCCCGGCGCGCCGACAAAACTCAGCCTTCGTAGTGGTCCGCCACGAGCCTGTCGAGGAGGCGAACGCCCCAGCCGGAGCCCCAGCTCTGGTTGATGTCCGTGGCCGGCGAGGACATGCCCGTTCCAGCGATGTCGAGATGCGCCCAGGGCGTGTCGTTGACGAAGCGCTGCAGGAGTTGCGCGGCGGTGATCGACCCCGCGTGCCGCCCGCCAACGTTCTTCATGTCGGCGAATTTGGAATCGATGAGCTTGTCATAGGCCGCGCCCATCGGCATGCGCCAGACCTTTTCGCCCGTCGCGGTTCCAGCGGCGAACAGACGCGCCGACAATTCGTCGTTGTTGGAAAACAGGCCCGCGTACTCATTGCCGAGCGCCACGAGAATCGCGCCGGTGAGCGTCGCCAGATTGACCATGAACTTCGGCTTGTACTTGTCCTGCACGTGCCAAAGCACGTCGGCGAGCACGAGGCGCCCCTCCGCGTCGGTATTGATGATCTCGATCGTCTGGCCCGACAAAGTCCTGACGATGTCGCCAGGCCGCTGCGCCTTGCCGCCGGGCATGTTTTCCACGATGCCGATGGCGCCGATGGCGTTGACCTTGGCCTTGCGCCCGGCAAGCGCGTGGATCAGCCCGACGACACAGGCCGCGCCCGCCATGTCGCCTTTCATGTCCTCCATGCCGCCAGCAGGCTTTATGGAAATACCGCCGGAATCAAAGGTGACGCCCTTGCCGATGAACGCGACCGGCTTCGAGGAAGCCTTGCCGCCGTTCCAGCGCATGATGACGCACCGACTGTCGTGGCTGGATCCCTGCCCGACGCCCAGCAGCGCGTGCATGCCGAGCTTTCGCATCGCCGCGACATCCATTACCTCGACTTCGACGCCCAGCTTCTCCAGATTTTTGGTCCGATTGGCGAATTCGACGGGAAACAGGACATTTGGCGGCTCATTGACCAGTGTCCGGGCGATGCGAACGCCATCCGCGATGGCCTCCGTGCGCTTGACGGCCCGCTTGGCGGCGGCCGGATCAAGCACCCCGACCACAATCTTGACCTTGGCTGGTTTGTCGTCGTCCTCTTTCTTTTTGGTCTTGTAGGCATCGAAGCTGTAGCCGCGCAGCTTCAGCCCCATAAAGAAGTCGGCCGCGGCGACGGCCGGATCGCCGTGCCAGTCCGGGGGGTCGAAGGCGATCAGGACGCTGGCGGAGCCTCCGACCTTGCCCATCACGGAACCGCCAAGACCCACATAATCAATCGGCGGCGCCTCGGCAGGCGCCTTTTTGGCAGGATTTGACCCAGCGACCACCAGCCGACCGGCCGCGAGAGCCGCGGGCGCCAGAATGTCCATCGTCGTCGAGATTTTGCCCTTGAACTTCGCCGTTACCGCCGCTTTCGCGACGATTTGCCCCGCGCCTCCGAGGAGCGACTGCGTCGCCGTGGACAGCGCAAGGTCCTCGCCAGCGAAAACAACCAGGGTGTCGGCGGCGGCAGGCTTCAGGTCGCCAAGCGCGACAATGGAAATTTCAACGGTGGCGGGCATCCGGTCCTCATGGGGTAGCCGCGAGACGATCACGCGGCCATTCGTCCTATCATGCAAACGAAAACGATGCTTCGCAACTGACAGTGAACGGATTCCGGAGAAGTGTCGGGCAATTCCAGGTCGACGGAGAGCCGCGTGTCTTCGGCGCAACGCCCACCGCCGATCGCCGCCCGATCCCGGCGCGCGCCTTGCGCGCGGGCGAGGGACTTAGTAGCGACATAAATTCCCGCCACCAGTGCGCGATCCGGTCCCGCGCCAAGAGGCAAGATGCCCGTCATTCAACGATACCTGTTCCGGATGGCCGCGGTGGCGACTCTCGCCGCCCTGTTTGGCTGGACTGGCGTGATCTGGATGACCGAAGCCCTGCGTGACTTTGATTTGCTGACGTCCAAGGGGCAATCGATCCTGATGTTCCTGTCGGTCACGGCGATGGTTCTTCCGTCCCTTGTGATGGTCATCGCGCCGGTTGCCCTGTTCGCCGCCATCGTCTTCGCGCTCAACAAGCTGAACACGGATTCCGAGCTGATCTCGATGACCGCGTCGGGCATGTCGCCCTGGCAGATCATGCGGCCGTTCGCCGCCCTGACGCTGCTGACGGCGTGTTTCGTGGGGATGATGTCCCTATGGCTGATGCCCTGGGGCTTCATCAATTTGCGCAATCTCCTCACGAAGGTTCGCGCTGATTTCCTCGCAAACATCGTCGTGGAGGGGCAATTCACCACGCTCGATCGCGGATTCGTTTTCCATTATCGGGAGCGCGCGCCCGGCCACGGCTTGCGCGGCATCTTCATTCAGGATCGCCGGGACCCGGAACATATCAACACCTATCTCGCGGAGGCCGGATACACGATCGAGGAAAACGGTCAGAGTTTCCTGCGTCTGGAAAAAGGAAGCATCCAGCGGCAACAGCAGGGGTCCAAGGACCCCATAATGGTGGTTTTCGATACCTACGCCATCGATCTCGCCCAGTTTAGCTCCAGCGTGGACGGATCGCCGCTCAGACCGCGCGAAAGAACCACCTGGCAACTTCTGTTTCCCGACACGACGGAGCCTTTCGTCCAGCAAAACCCGGGCGCTATCCGTTCCGAACTGCATGACCGTCTCGTCAATCCACTTTTCGCCGTTGTTTTTGGGGCCATCGCCTTCGCCGCGGTGGGCCGCGTGAGAACCACCCGTCAGGGTCGAGGGTTTGCAATCCTTTTCGCGGTGATCGGCGCCCTGGCGATTCGTTTGCTGGGCGTCGTGGCGACCGCGCTCGTCGCCAATCACGCCTCCGCGCTCATATTTCAATACCTGCTGCCATTGCTGTCCGTCGTGATCGCCGTCTGGTATGCGCTCGGCGATCCCCGCGCCGTCCTCCTGCGTCTGGCCGCCATGCCCCCACTCCGAATCCAGCGGGTCAGGCCATGATTGGCTACACGCTCGCGCGTTACATTCTCGGACGATTTTGCATCACCATCGCCAGCGGCGTCGGCGGTGTCTTATGCCTAATTTATCTTATTGATTTTATTGAAATGTTTCGAAGGGTCAGCGGCTCCGAGAGCGCCGCCGCGGCAAAGGCGGCCTTTATGTCGCTGCTACGCGCGCCGGCCATCGCCGAGCAGGCCCTGCCCTTTGTGATGCTGGGCTGCGCCATGTTAGCCTTCTTTAACCTGTCCCGCCGGATGGAATTGATCGTGGCGCGGGCGGCGGGAGTCTCGGCCTGGCAGTTTCTGGCCCCGATCCTTGTCGCGACTTTGCTTATCGGCATCGTCGCCATCACGGCCTACAACCCGCTCGCCGCCTCCATGAAGGAGGTCGCCGACGGGATGGAAGCCCGGATTTTCGGAACGCCACACTCGGAAACCGATACCAGCCTATGGTTCCGCCAGCGAGGAATCGATGGTCAAGCCATTGTTCATGCTGATCAATCAAGCAACCAAGGCTCGCACCTGACCGGTGTAACCGCCTTCGTATTCGAACAGGATGGGGCGTTCCTGGAGCGGATCGATGGCGCGCGGGCCCAATTGCGGCCCGGTTTTTGGGAGATCACAGACGCCAGGGTCAACGCGCCGGGCGAGGAGCCGGCCACCGTCGGCGTTTATCTTCTGGCCACGAATCTCACCGCGGAACAGGTGACACAGGCCTTCATTCCAGCGGACTCCGTTCCGTTCTGGTCGCTGCCGGAGGTCGGGAGGCGGTCAGAGCTCGCCGGACTGGACGCCCACCGCTATAGGCTACGCTTTCAGACTTTGTTAGCCCTACCTCTCTTTTTGGTCGCAATGGTTCTCATTGCAGCCTCTTTTTCCTTAAGATTTTTTCGATCAGGTGGGGCTGGTGGTTTGGTGGCGGGTGGCGTGGCGGCCGGCTTCGTGCTTTATGTGGCGACGAAAATCATTGGGGACCTTGGGGGCGCCGGCCTGCTGAGTGTTCCGGTTGCTGCCTGGTCGCCGGCGATTATTGGAAGTTTGTTGGGTACGTGGGCGCTGTTGCATCTGGAGGACGGTTGATGGGGCGGCCTACCGACCCCGGAATCGACCGCCCACGTCGGCCGTTCAGGTCGATGCGGGGATCGTTTTTGCTTGCCTGCGCCCTAGCCTTTGGCCTTCTGGGCGTCGCCGCGGCGAATGCCCAGACCCTGCTCGATCAGGTCAACCAACGTGTCGCGCCAAAGCCGGGCGAGTCCACCGACCGGATGCTCGTGAACGCCGATGAAATGGTCTACGACCGCGACCGTGACATCGTGGAAGCCCGCGGGCACGCCCAGATCTATTATCAGGGGCGCGTCCTGCTGGCCGATCACGTCCGCTATGATCGGAAGTCGAAGCGCGTTTTCGCCGAGGGAAATGTCAAGATGACCGCGGCCGATGGCTCGGTCGTCTACTCCGATCGATTGGAACTGTCGGACGATTTCCGGGAAGGCTTCATCGATAGCCTGCGCGCAGACACGTCCGAAGTGACCCAGATGACCGCCGCGCGCAGCGAACGCATCGACGGCAACACAACCGTTCTGGAACGCGGCACCTACGCGGCCTGCACACCCTGTGCGGCCGACGCCACCAAGTCGCCATTGTGGCAGATCCGCGCCAAGCGGATCATCCACGACAACAGCGAGCAAACGATCTATTTCGAGGACGCTGAATTCCTGGTGCTGGGCACGCCCATCGCCTGGGTGCCCTATTTCTCCACGCCCGATCCGAGCGTGAAGCGGAAGAGCGGCCTGCTCTCGGCGGGCTACTCGTATAACTCCACGCTTGGATTTGGACTCACCGCCCCGCTTTACTGGGCGATCGCGCCCAATTACGACCTCACCGTCAGTCCGTCATTCTACACCAAGCAGGGCTTGGAATTGCAGGCCGAATGGCGTCATCAGCTCGCCAATGGCTCCTATTCCATTCGCGCCTCGGGTATTTTTCAGAACAACCCGTCGGCCTTCGCCGCGTTTCCCTATGGCCCCGGCCCGCAAAAATTCCGTGGCTCGCTGGAAACGAAGGGCGAATTTCAAATCAATGAGCGCTGGCGTTTTGGTTGGAACATCAACGTCCTGAGCGACAGATGGTATCTCGCCGACTATCATTTGCCGTCCGACTCGATTTCCTCGAATTTCTTTCGCGAGGCGACGTCAACCGTCTTCCTCACCGGTCAGGGCGAGCAGGGATATTTCGATCTGCGCGGCTACTACTTCCAGGGCCTCAGTTCGCAGGACATCCAGGCGCAGCAGCCAACCGTCGCACCCGTCGTCGACTGGAACAAGTTCTTCGATCTGAAACCCAGCCAGACCGGCGGGATCGGCGGGCGCATCGAAATCGATGCAAATGTCACGCATCTCGATCGCCAGCTCGCCGCATACCAAACCATTGGCCTGCGAACCCTCGATGCCGTGTATAATCTCTTCAACGTTTGCCCTGGCGCCATTAACACCTACAATCGTACAAATTGCCTGGTTCAAGGCGTCGGTGGCGACTACACCCGCGCGACCATCAACGTCTCATGGAAACGCCAGTTCATCGACCCGATTGGCGAAGTCTGGACCCCATTCGTTTTCACACACATCAATGGCTCTACCCTGCAACTCAATCAGAGCGGCGGTTTCAGCTCAACGACCATCAGCAACGCCAATCAGCTGACCTTTTTCAACAACGGCGCCAATCAGAGCAACAATTCGATCACGCCGGGCGTTGGCCTTGAGTATCGCTTCCCCTTCATTCTCGCGAATGATTGGGCGACCCACACGTTCGAGCCGATCGCTCAGGTCATTGTGCGGCCGAACTCGACAGGCAATGGTTCGCTGGTCAATGAAGACGCGCAGAGTCTCGTCTTCGACGATTCAACGTTGTTTGAATGGAGCAAGTATTCCGGCTATGACCGCTTCGAGGGGGGCACGCGCGTCAACTATGGCGGTCAGTACACAATGACCTTCAGGGACGGCTCCTACGCCAATATGCTTGTGGGACAATCGTTCCAGATCGCCGGGATCAACTCCTACGCAACGCCGGACGCCGCCAATGTCGGCCTCTCGTCAGGGCTCGATACGCGCAAATCCGACATTGTTTCGCGTTTTGCCTTCTCGTCAGCGTCGAACTTCGCTTTCATCGCCAAGGGGCGCTTCGATCCAAATTCGCTCGCCGTCCGCCGGATCGATCTGACTTCCACTGCGCGTTTTGGATCTTTCGAGGCGACGCTTCAGTACGCCCGTTACGTCGCCCAGCCGCTGATCGGCTACGATCGCCTCCGCGAGGGACTCTCCGGCTCATTCAAGTACAAGATGGAACAAGGCTATTTCGCGACCGGCAGCGTCATCTTCGATATGTCGAGGCACCTCTATAATAATATCGGAAACGTGGTGAGCGCGACGCCGCTGTTCTTCCCCGCAGGCTTTGGCGCCGGCGTTGGCTGGTCAGATCCAGACACCACCATTGGACTGAATTACACGTCAATCTATCAGGACAACGGCAATGGCCTGCCGGTCCGCAACCAAACCCTCTCGTTGCAACTGCAGTTGCGAACGCTGGGCGACACAAAGGTTTCGACGTCGCTCGGCGACGTCGCCGTTCAAGACGGCTTGAGCACGCTGTCGCATTAGCTCCCGAGACCACGAGAACACGGATGGGAATGAATATGACGATGAGTTTCCGCGCGGGCGTTGGCATTGTGCTGGCTCTATGCGCCGTCATGGCGACCGCGCCGTCAATCGCCCAGACGGTTGTCGCCACCGTAAACGACGACCCCATCACCAATGTCGACATCGAGCAACACGCCAAGATTCTTCGCGTCTTGCGCAAGCCAGCCACGAACGAGGCGGCGCTGCAGGATGTCATTGACACGCGCCTCAAACTGATCGAGACGTCGAAATTCAAGATCAGCCCCTCGCCCAATGAAATCGGCTGGGCCATTGGCTTTCCCGCGCGAGAACTCAAGATGGATCCGCAGCAGTTGCTCGCCGCGATCCAGCGCGCCGGCGTCAGCCAGGATCAGGTGCAGCAGAAGTACAAGGCCGAAGCGGCCTGGTTGATGTATATCCGCGCGCTCAACCGCACGCTCGAAATCAGCGAGAGCGATGTTCGCGCGGAAGTCGCCAAGCGCGGCGGCGGACAATCCATCCAGTATACAGTTCGCCAGGTGATCTTTGTTCTGCCGAATGGGGCGAGCGGCGGTCAGGTTCAGGAACGCATCAAGAATGCGACCGCGTTGCGCGCGCGCTTCGCCGATTGCGCCAGCGGGGCGGAACTCGTGCATGGCATGCAGGACGCCGTCATTCAGCCGTCCATGACCAGATCGTCGTCCGCGCTGCCGCCGCAACTCAAGCAATTGCTCGACAAGACCGAGATCGGACACCTGACGCCTCCGCAACGCGGATCGGAAGGCGTCGAGATGCTGGCGGTCTGCTCCAAGTCTGATCGAGAGGACACCGCGGCCATGGACTCCGTCCGCAACGATCTTCTGATGACGCGGCTGCAGGGCGTCTCCGACAAAGTTTTCGCTGGCATCCGGTCGCGCGCCATCATTGTCAAGAAATAGGCCTGGCGCATGAGCGCCCCGGCGCGCACCAAGGATCCGACTGCTCTTCCCCTTGCCCTGACGCAAGGCGATCCCTCGGGCATAGGCATTGAGATCGCGCTGAAGGCATGGATCGCGCGGGATCGCCTGAAGGGGCCGTTTTTCCTGCTCGCCGATCCAGGTCACGTCTCCCATGTCGCCACGTCAATTGGGCTGGAAGTCCCCTTGGTCAGCGTCGAACCGGACGCTGCGTCCGCGATCTTCGCCCGCGCGTTGCCAATCGTCCCCCTCGTCAACAAGGTTCATGGCCAGCAAGGCGAAAGCGATCCACGCGACGCGCCCGCGACTCTTGAATCCATCGAGCGCGCGGTTGGATATGTCAGATCGGGACGCGCGGCGGCGATCGTCACCAA
>CAISJZ010000248.1 GCA_903885755.1 uncultured Hyphomicrobiales bacterium
CGTCGAAAGGCAGCGGTCGGGGCTGCCGAACCGTGTTTCCGTAAAGCTGTGTCCACAGCGAATCCAGCCAAGAATACTTATCCGACAGGCCCCAGGTCACGACCTGGGTCAGCGCCCTGGAAGCCAGCGCCTGTCCCAGAAACGCGCCGACGCGCGCGGCGATGGCGGCGTCGCGCGCGCCAGGATCGTCCGGCAGGCTGAAATCGCGGACATCGAGTTCGGAAATCCAGACCTCGACGCGACGCCGCGCGAGCTGCGCTACGAATTCGCCAAAAATGCCGTCGTCATAGGCCTGACCCATGTCGAGATGGCTTTCGAGCCCCACCGCGTGAATATTTGCTCCGGCTTGCTGAAGCGTATCCACCAACCTCAACAACGCGGGGCGGATGGTCGCGCCGAGGCCGACAACATTATTGTCGCATTGGGCTTCGTTGAGGGCGAATTTCGCTGTCCGATCGAGAGTTGAAACGCGCTTGAAGGCGCGCAATGGCCAATCCTGTCCGAAGGCCTGATACCAGGGCCCCTTGCCGAAGCCGCCCTCCTGACCGTCGGCTGGCCAGAACGGTTCATTGACGACATCCCAGGCGTAAACGCGCCCGGCATAACGCGGCACTACCATTTCGATATGCTCGTCGAACACTCTGCGAAGTTCGATCGTCGACAGGCCCGACAACCAGGCCGGGTTCGCGTCCTGCCAGAACAGGCAATGGGCCTTGACCGGCTTGTTCAGGGATTGTCCGACGGCCACGAGCCGATCGGCGTTGTAGAAGTCATACGTCTCGCGCGTCGGGCGCAGGGACGCCAGCTTGAACTGCCATTCCCCGACGAGCAGTTGCGCTTCCGCGAAGAGCGACGCATAGGATCCATCGTTGAAATAGGCGCCGCCGAGCGCGGAGCCAAAGAGAATATTGGCGTCGCGAGCGATGCGCCCGAGATTGAGATAATAGGAATCGGCGTGCGCCGCGGACGAAGTCCAGCCGAGCGCGAGGCTCGCAAGTCCTTTCAGAAACCGTCGTCGATGAACAGGCGGAATCATGCGCCGCTCCGGATTGAACCGACAGCGCCGTGGTTGGCGCTCTCCAACGCGCCGTTAGGGAACGTCTGTTTACGTTCCTCGCATGATCGAATTGAACCGCTGTTAAGCCTCGCGCCTTGCTTTGAATCGAATTCATTCCTGATTTTGTCGACAACTTTATGTTTCACCGCCCGTTAGCCCCGGACTTGCCAACACCCTTGGGGAGAGCCAAGTCAGTTCGCGGTTGATTTCACATGGCGAGGACCTCGTGCTTCGATGGTTGGGAGAATGCCTGGCGCGGATTTTGAGCAAGCCCGTCAAGGGCGCGTCACCGTTGTCGACGTCCGATCCGGCGGCACTGGCGCGCGCGCTGCGCCCGGCCGACATTTTGCTGATCGAGGGCAATTCGCGCATCGCCGTCGCGATCAAATATCTGACCCAGTCGACGTGGTCGCATGCGGCTCTGTATGTCGGACCAAATTCCGGCATTTCCGAACCAGACGGCGAGCCGCACGTATTCATCGAGGCCGATGTTCAGCATGGCGTGATCTCCACGCCGATGTCCAAATATTCCGGCACGCATTCGCGAATCTGCCGGCCCGTCGGACTGTCGCCGGAAGAAACCGCGCGGGTGATCGACTTTGCCACGGCCCGTATCGGCCACGCATACGACCTCCGGAATTTTTTCGATCTCGTCCGCTACTTCCTGCCGACGCCGCCGGCGCCAATCCGGTTTCGCCGGCGAATGCTCGCCTTTGGCTCGGGCGACCCGACACGCGCGATCTGTTCGACGCTCATTGCCGAGGCGTTTCAATCGATCAATTATCCAATCCTGCCGAGCGTCGAAGTCGTCGAAAACGCGGCGGATCGAAGCGGAAATGGCGAAGCGGGCGAGGTCCGGCGCGAGGAAATCCTCCACATTCGCGATTCCAAGCTCTTCGCGCCGCGCGATTTCGACATCTCCCCATATTTCCAGGTCGTCAAACCAACAATCGAAAGCGGCTTTGATTTTCACACGGTAGCCTGGGCCGCAGAAAAATCCCCGGCCCGAGCCTCGAAACCGGTTTGACCCTGCTTGTTCCAGCGGTCGAAGCCTAGCAATATGGCGCGAGAATTATTCGAGGGCGGAAATGGCGACACGATTGGCGATTTCATTGCTGGCGCAGATCGCCTGCTCGGGGTTTGCAACGGCACAGGCTCCCGCGACGGTCAAGATCATCGTACCTTACGCGCCCGGCGGCAGCGTCGATTTGCTGGCTCGATTGCTGGGCGATGAAGTCGGCAAGGCTGGCGGTCCGTCCATTCTCGTCGAGGATCGGCCGGGCGCCTCGACCGTCATCGGCACGGAGGCCGTCGCGCGCGCCGCGCCAGATGGCGGCACGGTCGGCATGGTGGCGAATTCCTTTCTGATCAACGCCGCAATTCGCAAGCTGTCCTACGATCCGATCACCAGCTTCGAGCCAATCTGTTATCTCGTCGATTCCCCGCAGGTCATGGCGGTCAACGCGGACTCGCCCTACAAGACGCTCGACGACCTGCTCGCCGACGCGCGAAAGCGTCCGGGCGCCTTGACCATTGGCGCGCTTGGTCCCGCGACGACACAGCACGTCGCCGCCGAGATGTTCAAGAAATACGCCGGCGTCGAGATGACTTTCGTGCCGTATCCCGGCGGCGCGCCTGCGGTGAACGCGATCGTCGGCGGACAAGTCGCCTCAACCGTCGCGAATTACTCGGAACTGCAACCCTTCATCGTCGCGGGAAAACTGCGCGCGTTGGCGGTCATGTCGACAAAACGTCTGCCCGCCCTGCCGGACGTCCCGACCGTGCGCGAGAAGGGGTTGAATTTCGACATCACCGCCTGGTTCGCCATGGTGACCACCGGCAAGACGCCCAAACCCGTCGTCGTCGCCTTGATCAAATATTTTTCCGAGGCTCTGGCGCGGCCCGCGACGCGGGACAAGCTGGCGCAGTTCCAGCTGACGCCGGTCGGGCTCTGCGGCGATGAGTTTGGCGACTTTCTACGCAAGCAGAACGAGGCGATTGGCCCCGTCGTGCGCGCCGCGGGAATCAAGCTGGAATGACCCACGACGAAGCCATGAGCATTGTCGCGGAGGCGCGTGACAGATGGGCCGCCGCCTTTCGCGCGCGCGATTTCGCGGCAATCGTCGCGCTCTACGACGAGAATGCGCTGTTCTTCGGCTCGGCGCCTGATCTAAGCGTCGATCATGCCGGCATTCGCGCCTATTTCGATGATTTGCCAATGGGCATCGCCTTGACGAGTTTTCCGCCACAGCAGGTTCAAGCGATCGCACCGGGCGTCATCGTCGCCAGCGGCTTCTGGACCTTTTCTCTCGACGGCGAAACGCTCGAATTCCGTCTCTCATGGACGCTTGTTCATCGCGGCGAGACATGGCGCATCGCGCAGCATCACGCGGCGTTGAAGCCGAAGGCGGGGCTCTGATCCCGCCCCGCTACTTCGCGTTGAGCACCGCGCGGCATTCAGCCGGAAGCGCGGACATCGAGAGTGGCGGCTTCCCCTTGTAGAATGGATCGGGCTTTGGATGCAGGACCGAGTCCCTGAACCACCAGGCCAATGACGCGTCGCATCCATCGCCCGACGGCGGCGCGTCCTGACGCTGGCAGGATTCCTCGCCAGCGGGACAGGTCAGACGAATGTGGAAGTGATAATCGTGGCCATACATGGGCCGGACCTTCGACATCCAGGAGCGGTCGCCTTTCGCGTCGCGGCAGATCGCCTTCTTGATCGCCGGATTGACAAAAATGCGCTGCACCTCGGGCTCCGACGCGACAGCCTTGATCATCGCCATATGGGCTGGCGTCCATTTGGAATAATCAACGTCGAGCCGGTCGGCGCGCACGACGTTGGTGGCTGACGTTTCCTCGCGCTCGCCGCGCGTCAGGGTCCGCGCGGGCATCGGCGTCAGCCAGATGTCCGAGTCCAGTCCTATCTGGTGCGAGGCGTGACCAGTAAACATTGGCCCCCCGCGCGGCTGGGACATGTCGCCCACGAGAAAGCCCGGCCAGATTCCCGCCTCACGCAGCTTGCGGGACTCCCGTTCAAGAAAGGCGATCAGCCTGGGATGCCCCCAGTTGCGATTGCGCGACAGACGCATCACCTGCCACGACTCGCCGTCATAGGGCAGGTCGCGGGCGCCCAGCAGGCAGCCCTTGGCGTAGAAGCCAATGACCTTGGGCTCGCCGGCGGCGGGTTCGACCTTGCGACCGAACAGCTCCTTGGCCGGCGTCGCGGGGTCCTCGGGATGAGCCAAGGGTGGCAAGGGCTTTGGATGGAGCGTGCCGAGATCCTGCGCAACGACGGGGGTCGCCAGCACGACCAGGAGGGAAGCGGCGATAAGCGATCGCATTGTGCCAGACCTCGTCAAAGTGTCCTGAATATGTAGCAATTCGCATTAAGGATCCATTAACCACGCGCATTGCGGCTCAATTCAAATCAGCATTCTCACGGGGCGTTAGCCAAGTCCGTAAACCCTGCGAAAAGTTCGCCATTTACGCGAGGCCTCGAAGAATCCATACTTTTGCCGCGGCGTCGCCCCTGCCGGGGCATTTGTTCAGGGAGTTGTTGCGTCATGCGGAAGCTCGCAATTTTTTTCGCGATGGTTTGTGGCCTTTTTATCGCCACCCAGCCAGCTCGCGCTGTTTCCATCAGCGTTGATCTCTCCTCTCAGCGCATCAATGTGACCTCGGCGGCCGGCGAAACCTACAATTGGCCGATTTCAAGCGGGCGGGCGGGCTTCGGCACGCCGCATGGCTCCTACCGTCCAACCAGCCTGCAGCGCATGCATTATTCACGCAAGTATCACATGTCGCCGATGCCTTACTCAATCTTCTTCCACGGCGGCTACGCGATCCACGGCACCTATTCGACCGCCCAGCTTGGCCACCCGGCTTCGCATGGTTGCGTGCGACTTCTGCCCGCCAACGCCGCGCAGCTTTTCGCCATGGTCCAGAAGGAAGGCGCGCGGATCTCGATCACTGGCACGCTTCCCGGCGGCTCGCAGTACGCCAGCGCCCATCGCCATCGCACTCATCACCACACCATGCTCGCCTCGCATCATCATCATCACAGCCATGCTCTTGCCTACGCGCCGACGCGCCATGGCAAGTCGCTCAAGCAATGGATGAAGAATCCCGCCTCGCCGAACTGAAACGGGACGATCGCGCCAAACGCCCGCCGCCAATCCGCGGCGGGACATGGAAGATCAGCCTAGTCCGGAAAGACGATCGTCTTGCGGCCGTTCAGCATGACACGGTCCTCGAGATGGAACCGTAGCGCGCGCGCCAGAACACGCCGTTCGATGTCGCGCCCCTTGCGGACCAGATCGTCTGGCGTATCGCGGTGCGAAATGCGCTCGACGTCCTGCTCGATGATCGGACCTTCGTCGAGGTCCGCCGTGACGTAATGAGCGGTAGCGCCGATCAGCTTGACGCCGCGGCGGTGCGCCTGGGTGTAGGGGCTGGCGCCCTTGAAGCCCGGCAGGAATGAATGGTGGATGTTGATGCATCGTCCGGCCAGCTTGGCGCTGAGGCCGTCGGAGAGAATTTGCATGTAACGCGCAAGCACAACCACGTCGGTCCGGGTTTCCCGGATCAACTCCCAGACTTTCGTTTCCTGTTCCAGCTTGGTTTCCTTGGTTACCGGCAGGTGATGAAAATCGAACCCGTTGAAATCGTGGTGCTCGTACATCTCGCGCGGATGGTTTGAGATGACCGCGGCGATATCCATGGAAAGTTCGCCAATCCGCCAGCGATACAGCAGGTCGGAGAGACAGTGGTCGAATTTCGAAACGAGAATCGCGACGCGCTTGCGTTCCGAGCGCGCGCGAATGCCCCATGCCATGGAGAAGCGCTCGCCAATCGGGGCAAAACCCTGTCGCAAGGCTTCATAGGTTGCCGGATCCTTCACGCGGTTGAAGACAACGCGCATGAAGAAGACGGCGGTTTCGGTGTCGTCGTATTGCTGGGCGTCGAGGATGTTGCAGCCATGTTCGAACAAATAGGTCGAAACGGCGGCGACGATTCCCGGCTTGTTCGGGCAAGACAGAGCGAGGACATATTGCGCATCTAGCATTGCATTGGCTTTCGGTGGCGATGGAACGGAATTGCGTGGACTGATCGGCGCGCGCGCCGCGCGGCCGTCAACCTCGTCCGGTCGATCCAGGTTCGGCAAGCTCGGGAACGCGGTCGCGTACGGGGGGTTGCTCCGGAAAATTCGCACGGACCTTTTGCACGGACAACCACGCGGTTCAAGAGCGCGCCGCGGCTTGACCGCGAGACGTGGGCGTTGAAAGCTGCCCACCGGTCCGTGGGCAAACGTGGTGTATGATCTTCTCGTAATCGGCGGCGGCGTCAACGGCTGCGGCGTGGCGCGCGACGCAGCGGGCCGCGGTCTTTCGGTCGCGCTCGTCGAAATGAACGATCTCGCGTCGGGGACATCCTCCGCGTCGACCAAGCTGATTCATGGCGGCCTACGCTACCTCGAATACGGCGCGTTTCGACTCGTTCACGAAGCTCTGGCCGAGCGCGAGGTTCTGCTTCGCATCGCCCCGCATATCATTTGGCCGCTTCGGTTTGTGCTGCCGCATCAAAAGGGCTTGAGGCCCGCCTGGGAGCTGCGCCTCGGACTGTTCATTTACGATCATCTGGGTGGGCGACTAATCCTGCCGGCGTCGCGAAGCCTCGATCTGGCGCGCGATCCCGCTGGCGAACCCTTGAAGGGCGATCGGACGCGCGGTTTTGAATATTCGGACTGCTGGGTCGATGACGCCCGCCTCGTAGTTCTCAACGCCATGGACGCTGTGGCGCGCGGAGCCCGAATCGAAACCCGCGCCAAAGCCGTCGCCGCTGAACGGGTTGACGGCCACTGGCGCGTCTCGGTCGAAAAAGACCAGAAGCGAAACGTCATCGAGGCGCGGGCGGTCGTCAACGCGGCCGGGCCGTGGGCAAGCGTGGTTCTCGACGGATTGTTCAACGCTCATCCCGGCGCCCACGTGCGGATGGTGCAGGGCAGTCATATCGTCGTGGCCAGGCTGTTCGACCACGATCGCTGCTATCTCTTCCAGAACGCCGACGGACGGATCGTATTCGCGATCCCCTACGAGACTGATTTCACACTCATCGGCACGACCGACCGGGACTGGCATGAACATCCCGATCATGTGCGCGCCACCGCGGATGAAATCGCCTATCTTTGCGCGGCGGCGAACGAGTATTTTCAGCGTCAGATCACGCCCGCCGACGTCGTCTGGAGCTATTCGGGCGTACGCCCGTTGTATGATGATGGAGCGAAGGCCGCCCAGGCCGCGACTCGTGATTACGTACTCCTGCTCGATCGGGGATCGGGCGCCCAAGCGCCGTTGCTGACGATTTTCGGTGGGAAAATAACCACCTATCGCAAGCTCGCCGAGCATGTGATGCGCAAGCTCGCCTCGACGCTTCCAAAAGCAGGAGCGCCTCGCTGGACACATGCCGCCGCCTTGCCGGGCGGCGATTTCCCCGTCGACGGATTCGACAATCTCGTCGATCAATTGCACGCGGCGCACCCCTGGCTTGAGCCCGCGCTCGCGCGACGCCTGGCGCGATCCTACGGGACCCGCGCGATGGCGATGCTTGCCGGCGCGCGAGGGGCGGAGGCGCTTGGTCGCCATTTTGGCGCCGATCTTCATGAGATCGAGGCGCGTTATCTCGTTGATCATGAATTCGCCAGAACCGCGACGGATGTTTTGTGGCGAAGGTCCAAACTGGGGCTGCGGCTGTCCGCGGACGAAGCAGCGGCCCTTGAGGACTGGATGAGCCAGATCGTCAGTCGATGAGTTCGCAGGCCTGGGCGATGGCGACAAACGCATCGACGACCGGCGCGGCGCGGGACAGGGCGACGATCCGCACGTCCGGCAAGAATCGGCGCAAGGCCGCGACGGTTTCAGCGGGATCTACAGAGGCGTCCGGCGTTTCGTTGACAATAATCGCCGCGAGCGGGACGCCCCGGCTCGCCATCGCCTCGACGGCGGTGAGGGCGTGGCTGATGGCGCCGAGATAGGACCCCGCGACAAGCAGCGACGGACAACCGAGCATTCGAACCAGTTCGAGGCAGGTCGCATCATCCGTCAGCGGCGTCATGAGGCCGCCAGCGCCCTCGATCAGAAGCGGCCCGGCGGTCGAGGCGATCGCGGCGTGGCAAAAGGTCCTCACACATTCGATATTCAGGCGGCGATCCTCCCGCCACGCCGCCATGTCTGGCGATAGCGGCGCCGCGAATCGCCAAGGCGATATCGAGTCGATATTATTTTGATCGATCGAATCGCCCATCGCCGACAACAAGGAGCCGGCGTCGCTGGTCGCGGCGCTAGCGGGATCGAATCCGCTCATCACCGGCTTCAGCGCGCGGGCGCCAATTCCCCTGGCGCGAAGAAAACGGATCAACCCCGCGGTGACGAAGGTCTTCCCGATGTCGGTTCCCGTGCCCGTGACAAAAAGCGTCTTCATGCATTCAGGCCCCGGAACGCGGTTTTGATCGCGCCGGCCAGCCGGATGACTTCGGCGTCTGGATGGGCGGCGCTGAAGGCGACTCGCAGTCGCGCCGTCCCCGCCGGCACGGTCGGCGGGCGGATCGCCCCCACGAGAAAGCCCTCCTCTTCGAGGCGCGTCGACAGCGCCATGGCGCGCAGGGGCTCGCCCGCGATAATCGGTACGATGGCGCTCGTCGCCTCCGGCAGACCCATGGCCCTCGTGAACAGCCGCGCCTTGGCCAGAGGCCGCGCGACGAGGTCGGGTTCGCTGGCGATGATGTCGAGCGCGGCGATGGCGGAAGCCGCACAGGCGGGCGGCAGGCCCGTCGTATAGATGAAGCTCGCGGCGCGAGTCTTGATGAGGTCGATCACCGACGCCGACGCGCAGAGATAGCCGCCATAGCCGCCGATGGCCTTCGACAGCGTGCCCATTTGCAGCGGGACCTCTATATCCAGGCACGAGCCGCGGCCATCATTGAGAACGCCGATCCCGTGGGCGTCGTCCACAAGTAGCCAGGCGTCATTCTGGCGCGCCAACTGGGACAGCGCGTCCAGCGGGCCCAGATCGCCGTCCATGGAAAACACGCCCTCGGTCGCCAGGATGCAGCGCTCGCCTGTGGCGCGCTCAGCGCCCAGTAATTGCGCGGCGTGCGCCACATCGTTGTGTCGAAACGTCAGAACTCGCGCGCCCGACAGTTTAGCCCCGGCCCGAATGCAGGAATGGGCGAGTTCATCCATCAGGATGATATCGCTCCGGCCAACCAGCGAGGGAATGATGCCGACATTGGCGAGATAGCCGGAGCCAAAGACGCAGGCGGCCTCCGCGCCCTTGAAAGCGGCCAGTCTGGCCTCAAGCTCGCCAAGGAGAGGATGGTCGCCGGTCACGAGGCGCGAGGCGCCCGCGCCAGTCCCATGGCGCTCGATTGCGGCGCGGCCGGCGGCGATGACGCGGGGATCGCGGCCAAGATTGAGATAATCGTTGCAGGAAAAAGATATCAGGCGGCGTCCGCCGCGTTCGACATGAATGCCGTCCAGCCTCGATGTCGGCCGGAGCGTGCGACGCAAACCGCCTGCCTCGAGCGTCGCCAGCTTGCCCCGCGCGAAGGCGTTCAGGGAATCCATGCCTCACCAATAAGTCGAATGACGGCCGCCGTGCGTCGGGCGCGCTTGCGGGCGCGACCCTAAAGGGGCATTTAGTGCCCCGCAACCACGGGACTTGCCATGAACGCCATCGACAGATCGCTGCCATCGATCCGCACGGACTGGACCCGCGCGGAGATTCGCGCGCTGTTCAATCTGCCATTTCCCGAGCTGATGTTTCGCGCGCAAAGCGCGCACCGCGCCCATTTCGATCCGGCCAAGGTTCAGCTTTCGACGCTGCTGTCGATCAAGACCGGCGGCTGCCCCGAGGATTGCGCCTATTGCCCGCAGAGCGCCCACCACGATACCGACCTGAAAGCCTCCAAGCTGATCGACCATGACGAGGTTCTGACCGCCGCGCGGGCCGCCCGCGACCATGGCGCGACCCGCTTCTGCATGGGCGCGGCGTGGCGCGCGCCGAAAGACCGCGACATTGACGAACTCTGTACGGTCGTCGAGGACGTAAAGGCTCTGGGTCTCGAGACCTGCATGACGCTGGGCATGCTAACCCGCGGCCAGGCCGACCGGTTGAGGGACGCTGGCCTCGACTATTACAACCACAATCTCGACACCTCGCCCGAATTCTACGGCAGCATCATCACGACGCGCACCTATCAGGAACGGCTCGATACGCTGTCGCATGTTCGCGACGCCGGCATGGCGGTCTGCTGCGGCGGCATTGTCGGCATGGGCGAGCAGGTTGAAGATCGCGTCGGCATGGTGCACGCCCTCGCGACCCTGCCGAAGCATCCGGAAAGCGTACCGATCAACCTGCTGGTGCGAGTGAAGGGAACGCCGCTCGAAGATGTCTCGCGCGTCGATCCCATCGATTTCGTCCGCGTGATCGCGGTGTCGCGCATCACGATGCCGCGTTCCATGGTGCGCCTGTCCGCCGGACGCGAGGACATGAGCGACGAATTGCAGGCGTTGTGCCTGCTCGCCGGCGCCAATTCGATCTTCAGTGGCGACCAGCTTCTGACAACGCCCAATCCGGGCGATGATCGCGACGCGGCGTTGTTCGCGAAACTGGGCATCTCCGCGGACGCCCATGCCGGCGGGCGCTGACCTGGACTGGCTGACGCGCGGGTTCGGCCACGTCTGGCTGCCCTACGCCCAGATGAAGCATGTCGATATGCCGGCGCCCGTGGTGGCGACGGCGGGATCGCGCATTGTGCTTGCAGATGGCCGCGAACTGATCGACGGAATCGCGAGCTGGTGGACGGCGTGCCATGGGTACAACCATCCGCACATTCGCGCCGCCGTTCAGGCCCAATTGGAATGCATGCCGCACGTCATGTTTGGCGGGCTGGCGCACGAACCGGCCTATCGACTGGCGGAACGACTCGCGAAACTGGCCGGCGGCGATCTCACCCGCGTCTTCTTTACCGATTCGGGCTCGGTGGCGGTCGAAGTCGCCATGAAGATGGCCGTGCAATACCGCATCAATCGCGGCGAGACCGGTCGCCACAAGATGCTGAGTTTTCGCGGCGCCTACCACGGCGACACGATCGCGACGATGGCGTTGTGCGACCCGGAGGAAGGCATGCACGCGATGTTTCGCGGCCTGTTGCCCGAGCATGTCATCGCCGATCTGCCACGTGACGAAGCGGGAGAAGCCGCCTTGCGCGCGACGATCGAACGCCATCTCCACGAGTTGACGGCGATCATCGTCGAGCCGCTGGTTCAGGGCGCCGGCGGCATGCTGTTCCACGAAGCGGGCGTGTTGCAACGGCTACGCGCGCTCGCCGATGAATTCGATCTGCTGCTGATTTTCGATGAAATCTTCACCGGCTTCGGGCGAACCGGCGCGACGCTGGCCTGTCACGCCGCAACCGTCATGCCGGACATTCTCACCCTGTCGAAGGCGCTGACGGGCGGGACGCTGCCGCTCGCCGCTACCTTAGCGAGCAATCGCGTCTTCGATGCGTTCTGGTCGGATGATCCGGCGCACGCGCTGATGCATGGGCCCACCTACATGGGGAACGCTCTTGCCTGCGCGGCCGCCAATGCCTCGCTCGATCTCTTCGAGACCGAACCGCGTCATCAGCAAGTCGCGGCGATATCGGCGCAACTGCGGGCCGAACTCGAGCCCTGCCGCGCGCTGCCGGGCGTGCTCGACGTGCGCGTGCTCGGCGCGATCGGCGTCGTGGAACTCGATCGTCCGGCGGAGCGCGCGCCGCTGATGCGCGCCTTCATCGAACATGGCGTCTGGATCAGACCATTCGGGAACATCGTCTATCTTACGCCGGCATTCACGATTTCGCCTGACGAACTTTCCACACTGACGGCGGCCATCCACGCGACGCTGGCCCGCTGAGCGCGCCTTGACGCTTGCGGCGGGCGCCGCCTAATGATTGACCCACACACGCGCGATCGGGAGCCCGCCATGACCGAAGCCTTTCTTTGCGCCGGCGCGCGCACGCCCGTCGGGCGCTACGGGGGCGCGCTGTCCTCGGTGCGGCCGGACGATCTCCTCGCCCACGCGATCAGAGCTCTGATGGCGAAGGTTCCCGCCCTGCCCGCGACCGCCATCGACGAGGTCTTCGCCGGCTGCGCCAATCAGGCTGGCGAGGACAACCGCAATGTCGCGCGCATGGCGCTGTTGCTGGCGGGCCTCCCACAGGAAGTGCCGGGCGTCACCGTCAACCGCCTGTGCGGTTCGGGCCTTGAAGCGCTGGGATGCGCGGCGCGCGCCATCAAGGCGGGCGAACTCGAGGTCGCGCTGGCCTGCGGCGTCGAATCCATGTCGCGCGCGCCCTTCGTGATGGGCAAGGCGACGGAAGCCTTTTCGCGTGGCGCGGCGTTGGAAGACACAACCATCGGCTGGCGCTTCATCAACCCCGCCTTCAAGGCGAAGTTCGGCGTCGACGCCATGGGCGAGACGGCGGAAAATCTCGCGGAGGAGCGCCAGATTTCCCGCGCCGATCAGGACGCCTTCGCCATGCGCAGCCAGAATCGCGCGGCGCGGGCCATCGCCAGCGGGCGATTCGCCCGCGAAATCGCGCCGGTCGACATCACCGACCGCAAGGGCAACGTCACGGTTGTTGATCGCGACGAGCACCCGCGCGAGACGACGCTGGAAAAGCTGGGTTCGCTCAAGCCCATTTTTCGCAAGAACGGATCCGTCACCGCCGGCAACGCCTCGGGCGTCAATGACGGCGCGGGCGCCCTGCTGGTGGCCTCGCGACGCGCGGTCGAGAAATACGGACTGACGCCACTGGCGAAGATTTCTGGCCTCGCGACGGCGGGCGTGCCGCCCCGCATCATGGGAATCGGCCCCGCGCCCGCCACGCGCAAACTGATGGAAAGGCTTGGCCTCTACATCGGCGATTTCGGCGTCATCGAACTCAACGAGGCCTTCGCGGCGCAGGCGCTGGCCTGCACGCGCGAACTTGGTCTGCCCGACGACGCCGATCATGTGAACCCCAACGGCGGCGCCATCGCCATCGGCCATCCCCTGGGCATGTCGGGCGTGCGGATCGCGCTGTCCGCCGCGCTGGAAATGCATGATCGCGGCGCCAGGCGCGCGCTGGCGACCATGTGCATCGGCGTGGGCCAGGGCATCGCGCTGGCGCTTGAGCGCGCGAACTGAAGCGGAGACGGTTGCATGAAGGTCGCCCTCATCCAGATGAACTCCGGCGCCGACAAGGCGGCCAACCTTGAACAGGCGCGCGGCCTGATCGAGGACGCGATCGCGAGCGAGCGACCCGACTGGGTCTGCCTGCCCGAGGTCTTCGACTTCATGGGCGGGTCGCGCTCCGACAAGATGGCGGCGGCCGAGACCATGCCGAACGGACCGGCCTATTCCATGATGCGCGATCTCGCGAAAAAGCATCGCGTGTTCATCCACGCGGGATCGATGCTTGAAAAAATCGAGGGCGAGGAGCGCGTGGGCAACACGACGGTCGCTTTCGATCGCGACGGAGGGGAACTCGCCCGCTATCGCAAGATTCACATGTTCGACATCACGGCGCCCGACGGCGCGCAATACAACGAATCGGCGTCGTTCAGGCCAGGCGACGCGGTCGTGACCTATGATTGCGAGGGCGTCACAGTCGGCTGTTCCATCTGCTACGACTTGCGCTTTCCCGATCTGTTTCAGGCGCTCGCCGACAAGGGCGCGCAAATGATCGCGTTGCCCGCCGCCTTCACCTTGCAGACCGGCAAGGACCATTGGGAGGTTCTGATTCGCGCCCGCGCGATCGAGACGGAAACCTATGTCTGCGCCTCGGCGCAGGTGGGAACCCACATGCAGGGCAACGAGCCGCGCGCCACATGGGGCCATTCCATGGTCGTCGATCCGTGGGGCCATGTGACGGCGCAGGCCTCCGACGGCGTCGGCTGGGTGGCGGGCCGCGTCGATCCGGTCCGCGTGGAACGGGTGCGCGCGATGATTCCCGTCGCCAGACACAAGCGCAGACTCTCTTGACGCGACCGTTCACGCGTGGCGCAATCGACCGAAGCAAATCGACACCCGGGGGATGACATGGCCAGCGTGAAAGAGCGCTTTGATCTCAAGCGCATGCTGTCGCCGGAGACAAAGCGCAGCGACGAAATGCAGGCCCTGTTCGACTGGATGATCGAGCAGGACAAGGGCATGCCCGATCTCAACACGATTTCGATTCAGGAATCGCGTCCGTGGCGCGCCAAGCAGGCGTTGCGGACAAACGCCGATTCGCCGGCCGTGGCGAGCGTGGAACGCATCAAGGCTCCCGGGATGAATGGCGCGCCGGATGTCGTCTGCGATCTCATCACCCCGCTCAATGCCGAGCCGGGCTGCATGTTGTACCTGCATGGCGGGGGCTGGGCTTTTGGCGACCTTGAGTCTCATTCGCGGCTGGCTAAAATTCTCGCCACCGAAACAAAAAAGCGCGTTCTCTATGCCGACTATCGCCTTTCGCCGGAGACACCCTTTCCCGGCCCCCTCGACGACAGCGTGGCGGCGTGGCGCTGGATCGTCGGCAAGGCCGAGAGCGACGCGAATTTCCGCGGCCCGCTCAGCATTTCCGGCGATAGCGCTGGCGCCAATCTGTCGGTGGCCGTCATGTTGCGGGAACTCGAACGGGGGCGCCGGCTGCCAGACGTCGCGCTGCTGTTCTACGGCGTTTACGACGACGACACGGAAAGCCCCTCCTATATGCGCTTCGCCATGGGCTATGGCCTCGCGCGGCCGGGCATGATGAAGTTCTGGTCGTGGTACGCGCCGAGCGAGGATCACGGCTCGCCGCGACAGGATGCGCTGCTGTGCCCGGTGCGCGCGAGTTCCGCCGCGCTGGCCAAACTGCCGCGCATGTTCCTCAACGCGGCGGGCATGGACCCGCTGATGTGCGACACTTTACGCTTCGCCGAGCGGCTGGAGGAAGTCGACGCGACCTTCGAGGTCCATGTGCACGAGGGCGTGCACCACGGTTTCATCCAGCAGACCGCGCGGCTCGCCGAATCCCGCCGCGCGATGCAACTGGCGATCGATTTTTATCGACGGCATGAACGCGGGTAGGGCTTCGTGCGAGGGCGTCTTCAAGACATTCCACATCGCGTACGCAAACAAACAATGGGAGGAATATCGTGCGGCAGCTCGATCGGACCAGATTGATCTTTCCCGGGCTGGCGGGCCTTTACACGACGCTGCATCCATACGGGCCGACGCTGGCGCGCATTGCGCTCGGCCTCATTCTCGTGCCGCATGGATACGCGAAGTTGTTTCTGGATGACGCGGTCCCGGCATCCCGGAATTTCGTCAATTTCGGCTGGGCCTATCCGCTGGCGTGGGCCTATTTCATCGGCGCGCTTGAATTTTTTGGCGGGCTGATGCTGGCGGCTGGCCTGCTCACGCGTCTTGTCGCGCTGGCGATTTCCGTGGAGATGGCCATTATCTCCTTCGCCGTGCTTTATCCCACCTGGTCATGGGGCAAGCGCGGCATGGAATACGCTCTGTTCATGGGCCTGATCGCGCTTTCGGTCCTCATGCGCGGCGGCGGACGCCTTTCGCTCGACAGGCTGATGCGTAAGGAGCTTTGACCGCGCTCACTCATTCCCCAGCTTGAACAATCGCATTGAATTCGTGCGGCCGATCTTGATGCGATCGGATTCGCTGATCGAGGCGGTGTCGAACCAGTTGGCGGCGTGATCGACATTCTCGAATGGCCAGTCGGCGGAGAAGAGAATGTGATCGGCCCCGATTTCCAGCATGGCGTCGATGAGCGTCTGCGTGCGGAAATTTCCTGACGTGGTGATCCAGAAGTTTGCGTGGAAGTAGTCGGCGATCTTGCGCTTGGCCTTGTAGTTCGGGCTGACGCCGGTCCAGGCGTTGCGGTTGTCGATGCGCCACATGCTGTAGGGCAGGCCTTCGCCCATGTGGCCGACGACGATCTTCAGGCGGGGATAGGCGTCGAACAGGCCAGAGCCCATCATGCGCAGGGCATGGACCGCCGTCTCCTGCCCGAAGGCCCAAGTCGGGCCGAGCAGCCAGTTGTGCCCCTCGTAGATCTGCGCCCAGGCCGCGATCGGGTTGCGCGGATGCAGATAGAAAGGGACATCGAGTTTCTGCACGGTCTCCCAGAAGGGCCAGAATTGCGGCAGATCGTAATAGAGGCAGGTGTCGGGCGTACCAGCCTGGGAAAATCCGTTGGTGAGCGCCCCGCGAAAGCCGAAATCCTTGACGCAGCGCTCGAGTTCGCGCGCGGCAAGGTCGGGGTCCTGTAGCGGCAGGGCGGCGAAGGCCTGAAAGCGCTTGGGGTTTTTCGCCACCTGTTCGGCGAGAAAGTCGTTGGAGCGCTTCGCGATTTCGTTGGCCTTTTTCACATCGTGAATGGCCTGCACGGCTGGCGCGTTGAGCGACAGGATCATCGTCTCGATGCCGTGCTTGTCCATTTCCTGAATGCGCCGACCATGAATATCGAGGAGGCGGGCGGAGAGTTCCGGCCAGACGGCCTCGCCGAGAAAGCCGGCGGAATCCATCAGCGTTTCCGGAATGGCGAAATGTTCCTCAAGCGCGATCTTGCCCTGCATGATGTTTCCTCTTCCCCGGATTCTGGACGATGGCGCAGCATACACCAAAGTGGCGCGGGAGACTTCCCGGCAAATTGACGCTAACCTCGGCGCAAGGGGAGGTCTGAATGACGATTGTTCTCGTGCATGGAGCGTGGAGCGGCGGCTGGACCTGGAAGGACGCCGCGAAATTGCTGCGCCAGCGCGGCTACGAGGTTTACGCGCCGACGCAGACCGGGCTTGCCGAACGCGCGCACGTCGCGCCGGAACACGTCAATCTCTCCAGCCACATCGCCGATATCGCCGGGCTGATGCGCTTTGAGAACCTGCAAAATGTGCTGATCGTCGGCCATTCCTATGGCGGCATGGTCATCACCGGCGCGGTCGATCGTGAGCGGGCGCGGGTGAAGGGCATGATCTATCTCGACGCCTTTGTCCCCAATAGTGGTGAGTCGCTACTGGATATCTCCGGACCGCGGCGGGCCGAGGAGATGCGGGCCGCCGCATGGGCGCATGACGGCGGGAAATCCGTTCCGCGCCCCATAACGCAAGGGAATACGGGCCCCGGCGCCGCCGCCCAGTTCGGCGCGCTGTTTACCCCGCAACCGCTTGGCTGCATGGGCGAGAAATATATAGCGACTCGCGATAATCCCGATGACTGGCCGCCGCGTCACTACGTCCTGTGCGCGGCCTACAACCCCAGCCCCTTTCACGCGATGGCGGCGCGCACGAAGGCGCAACCGGGTTGGACCCGCGAGGAATTCGACGCCCTGCACGACGTGCCCCGCACGAATCCGGCGCTTGTCGCGGACATGATCGCGCGACAGGCCGAACTTTGGAGCATTCCGCGGGGTTAACCATCCAGCGTGAAACCAATTCTCAACCGACGCGCTTCATGATGGTTTAGAGACTCTGAACGCGCGGGATTGATTTGATGATTTTTGGCGGCGAGTTTGACCTCGTCTGGGTCGCCCCGCCATTGGCCGCGGCGGCGGCGATTTCCTTTGCGCTCTACCGCCGCGAACGACGCGAGGCGAGGCGTCGCGAAACGCTGTTCACCGAGGAAATCGAGACCCTCCGCGACGAGATCTGGGAATTGAAGGAAGCCGCAGCCGCGCGTCATCGCGCCGAGGCCGCCAGCGAGGCCAAGTCGCGCTTTCTCGCCACCGTCAGCCATGAAATCCGCACGCCGCTCAATGGCATTCTCGGAATGGCGGGCCTGCTGGCGGAGACAAAACTCGACGGCGAACAGAATTCCTACATCGAGGCAATCCGGACCTCTGGCACCGCGCTGGCCTCGCTCATCGACGAAATTCTTGACTTCTCGCGCATCGAAGCGGGCAAGCTCGACCTCGTCACGGAGCCCTTCGACATCACGGCGCTTGTGGAAGGGGTCGTCGAACTTCTGGCGCCCCGCGCGCAGGGCAAGGGCCTCGAGATCGCCACCTCCATCGGTCCGGACGTGCCTCGCAAGCTCATTGGCGACGCCGCGCGGCTTCGTCAGGTGCTGATCAATCTGGCCGGCAACGCCGTTAAATTCACCGATACGGGCGGCATCGGCGTGCGCGTAACCATGGCTCCGGATGGCGCGATCCGGTTCGCCGTGGCGGACACGGGACCGGGCGTCCCCGAGGAGCGGCGCGCAGCCATTTTCGAGGATTTCGAGCAGGGCGACGGTTCCGCGTCGCGCAAATTCGAGGGCACGGGCCTCGGCCTCGCGATTTCCAAGCGAATCGTCGAGAAAATGAAGGGACGCCTCGCGCTCGACCATACGAGTTCACGTGGTTCGGTGTTTTCCTTCACCGCCGCGCTTCCCGCGGGCGAGCCCGCGGCCGCGGCGGAGGCTCCGACCCTAACAGGCCGGCGGGCGCTGATCGTCGGTCAGTCGCCCTTCGAGGCGCCTTATCTCGGCGAGCGGCTGGCGGCGGCCGGCGCGCAGGCCATCCGCGCCGAGGGCGTCGATGCGGCAATCGCGATTCTGGAACAGAAGCCCGCGCCTGACATCGTCATTGTCGATTGCGCCATGGGCGAAGACGCGACGCGGCGTCTTGCCGGAGCCGCGCGCGCGGCGGGCGTGGCGCGCAGCCTGGTGCTGTTCTCGCCGTTTGAACGACGCGCTTTCGGACAGAATTCACTGACCGGCTACGACGGCTGGCTGGTCAAGCCGGTGCGCTCGGGTTCACTGATCGCGCGCCTCGTGGGCGAGGCCGGGCGCGCCGCGGCCGACGGCGCCGAAGTCGCCGACATTCGCGTGACGCTGCCGCGACGGGGATTGCGCGTACTGGTCGCGGAGGACAACGAAATCAACGCACTGCTGGCGCGCAAACACCTCGAGCGTCTCGGCGCCGCGGCGTCGCGGGCGCGCGACGGGCTGGAAGCCGTGCAGATCGCCCATATGGCGATGGTGGGCGAGCGCGATCCCTTCGACATCATCCTGATGGATATTCGCATGCCCGGCCTCGACGGGCTTGAGGCGGCAAGGCACATCCGCGCCGCCGAGCGAGAGACCAAAACGCCGCGCACGCGAATCATCGCGCTGACGGCCAATGCCTTCGAGGAGGATCGCCGCGCCGCGGCGGAGGCCGGGATCGACGATTTCCTGACCAAGCCCGTCGATGTCTCCGAACTGGCGCGCGCGCTTTCGGCGGACGAGGCGGCCAGCGCCTGATAGTGTCATCGAACTGTCCGGCAACCGTGATCCAAGCTGGGCGGTAGCGCGAATCCCTCGGGAAGGCTTTCGATGTCGCAGCAAGCGCCGGCAAGTCCATTGCGAGGGCATAGGCCCTTCCCGGCGGGCCTGTTTTTTCCACCGCTCCCTCGGCCGGCCGCTATTCGCGACACCGGCGGGCTGCCCAATTCCCTTGGTCGCATGGGATCTCTGGAAGTCAGGCTTGCGACCAGCAAGAAGGATATCCGCAAGGCGCAAAAGCTGCGCTTTAAAGTGTTCTATCGCGATGGCGGCGCGAAGGCGGATCCGCGCGCCGCGCTGACGCAACGCGATATCTGTCCCTTCGACAAGGTCTGCGACCACCTTCTGGTCGTCGATCACGCGGCCGTGAACCGCTTCGGGCGGCGCAAACCGAAAGTCGTGGGCGTCTATCGCCTGCTGCGACAGGACAAGGCGCGGGAAATCGGCGGGTTTTACTCCGCCGGCGAATTTGATATTGAGCCGCTACTTAATCGCCATGTCGACAAACGCTTTCTGGAGCTCGGTCGCTCCTGCGTCCATCCGGACTGGCGCTCGAAGCGCGTTCTGGAGCTGCTGTGGCGCGGTATATGGACCCACGTCCGCCATCACCGGATCGATGTTCTGATCGGCTGCGCCAGCCTGCCGGGAACAGACCCGATCGCCCATGCCAAGGTTTTGCGGTTTCTGGCGACCGAGGCCGCCGCCTGTGAGCAATGGCGCGCGAGCGCGCGTGCCGACCGGCGCGCGCCATCGATGGGCATCGACACGGCTCTTCCCGACATGGCCCCGATCAGGACGCTGCTGCCGCCGCTCGTGAAGGGTTATCTGCGCGTCGGCGCGAAATTCGGCGACGGCGCCGTTGTCGATCGCCAGTTCGGCACGACCGACGTACTGGTCATCATGCCGGTCGCTGAAATCGACCCGAGATACAAAACCTATTTCACGGCCGCCGCGCCGTTGGACATTCTGGCCGCCTAAATCTCGGCTGTCTTGCGTACCCGAACGCCCTTGGTCCATAGTATGAGGGACTTGGGAAGCGTCGCTCGACGCCGCTGTCCCGACATCACCGACATGACCGCCGCCTCCGCGCCAACGTGCGTGGACGCGCGAGGGAGGAACCGCCAAACGACACGGCAATGTCACATTTCGGCGGCTTGACGTCCGGATTCCTCGCTTGCCGCGAGATGGCGGCTTGAGCCAAATTTCGCCCTCCCCGGAACACAACTTACGTCGGCCCGAAGGCCGCCTCTCCCGGCTGGGCGAGGGCAAACCAACGAAAGGTCCAGCATGTTTTATGACAAGCCCGAAGGCGCCCCCGACGAGAAAGTCGCCTGGGGCAGCGATGTCGCCGCGCAGATGCTGCGCCGGTTCGGCTTTCCCTATATCTCGCTCAATCCTGGCGCGAGCTATCGCGGGTTACACGATTCCATCGTCAATCACCTCGGCAATCAGACGCCGTCCATGGTGCTATGCCAGCACGAGGATCATTCGGTGTCGATCGCCCATGGCTACGCCAAGGCGACCGGGGAACCCATGGCCTGCGTGCTGCACTCCAACGTCGGCCTCTTCCACGGCATGATGTCGCTCTACAATGCCTGGTGCGACCGGGCGCCGATGTTCGTGCTCGGCGCGACCGGCCCGCTCGATGCGCCCCAGCGCCGCCCGTGGATCGACTGGATTCACACATCCGTTGACCAGGCCTCGCATATCCGCGACTTCATCAAGTGGGACAATCAGCCGACCTCGCCAGAGGCGCTGATCGAGGCCATGTGCCGCGCCAATATGCTGACGCGCGCCGAGCCCTCCGCTCCGGTGTATATCTGTCTCGACGCCGGCTTGCAGGAAGCCTCGCTCGATGGCGAGGTAACCTGGCCAGATCTGTCGCGTTTCGAACCCCCGGCGCCCTCGCGCCCGGCGAAGGAATCAATCGAAAAAGCCGTCAAGCTGCTCAACGGGGCCAAGCGCCCGATGGTGCTGATGGGCCGTTGTGGCCTGTCGATGGACGCCTGGCATAAGCGCGTCGCGCTGGTCGAGCGCCTCGGCGCCATTGTCATGACGGACCTGAAACTGCGCGCCTGCTTCCCGACCGACCACCCCGCCCATGTCGCCGAACCCTTCAACCAGTTCTCGCCGGAAACTCGCGCCATCGTGGGCGAAGCGGACGTGATTCTGGCGCTCGACTGGGTCGATCTTGGCGGCGCGGTGCGCGCCACCAAGGGCTTGCCCGAAGCGCCAGCGCGCGTGATCGCCAATTCGGTCGATCACAATCTGCACAATGGCGCGCATATGAACCACATGGCGCTGGCGCAGGTGGACGTGTTCATGGCGGCCTCGAACGACCCCGTCGTCGAAGAACTGCTGGAGGCGCTCGGGCCCGGACCGGCGAAGGCGCCCTGGCGCGGCAAGCTTGAGGGCAAGCCAAAGGCGGACGATCCCTCGCGCGTTACCATGCGCACGGTTGGCAAGACCCTGCGCGCGGCATTCAAGGACCCGGAGAAGGTGACCCTCGCCTCGGTCTGCCGCGGCTGGGCCTGCGATCTCTGGCCGTTCCACGAGCCGAGCGCCTATCTCGGCAAGGACGGCGGCGGAGGCCTCGGCTCTGGCCCTGGCATCTCGACCGGCGCGGCGCTGGCAATGTCGACGCGGGGCCGGCATACGGTCTCGGTGCTCGGCGACGGCGACTTCCTCATGGGCGCGAGCGCCGTGTGGAGCGCGGTGCGGGCGCAGGTTCCGCTGCTGGTCGTCATCAACAACAACCGCTCCTATTTCAACGACGAGTTGCATCAGGAAACGGTGGCCCGCCGGCGCAACCGCCCGGTCTCCAACCGCTGGATTGGCCAGAGCATCGCCTCGCCAGAAGTCGATATTGCGGCGCTCTGCACCTCCTACGGCGCGGTCGGCATCGGCCCGGTGAAAACCCCGGAAGAATTGACCGCCGCCGTCAGGAAAGGCGTCGAGGCGCTGATGGCCGGCAAGGTCGCGGTGATCGACGTTCATGTGAACCCGGGTCAGGAACGCTCGGCGCGCTCCACGATCGAGGATCGCAAGACGGATTGAAATCGAATCTGTTTTTCAGGCCCCGCCGCCCGCGCGCGACGGGGCCTTTTTTGTTTCGCAAGAATTCGACCGGCTGCTAGGCTTCGCGCCACCGGAATTACAGCGAGACAAGAACATGCAGCGCCTGACCATCAGCCTTGACGACGCCATGGCCGAGGCGATCGACGCCTTCATGGCGCGCAATGGCTATTCCAACCGCTCGGAAGCCATGCGCGACCTCGTGCGCGGGGCGCTGGCGCCAACAACCGCGGCGGGAATCGCCACGACGGAATGCGTCGCCGCGATTTCCTATGTCTATGATTACGACGGGCGCGATCTGGCCATGCGACTCGACCGGGCCCAGCATGAGCATCACGACATCACCATCGCCTCGATGCGGACGAGACTCGACCATCGCAACTGCATGGAGGTGACGCTTCTGCGCGGCGCGACAAAGCAGGTTCGTGATCTCGGACAAGCTATTCTGGCGGAAAAAGGCGTTCGTTTCGGGCAGATCAATCTTGTGCCGATCAAGTCGGACGGCCACAGTCACAGCCACGGTCACGGTGGCGCTCCGCACCGTCATGACACGCCGGCTCTTTAGTTAATCCGCTTTCCGCAGCGCCATTAATCAAGTTTTTGGACAGTCATGCCTATTCTCTCCCTGTTATTCGGGAGAATGAACATGGCCGGCCGCCGCTTTCATTTCGCGGATCAGGAACCCGATCCGCCCCCGCGCGGGTTCTGGATCAAGCGACTGCTTGTAACCGGCCTGATCGCCGGAGGCGCAACCTATGCCCATATCTATTTTGGTTTGGGCCTCAAGTGGTTTTGAAGCACGCGGCTGGACGCTCATTCGGCCTGTCCGTGAATGCATTGCCTAACCCAAATTCAACTCCTTGAAGAAATCATTGCCCTTGTCATCGATGACAATGAACGCCGGAAAATTCTCGACCTCGATGCGCCAGATCGCCTCCATCCCGAGTTCGGGATAGGCGACGGTCTCGACCTTGCGGATGCAATCCTGCGCGAGACGCGCCGCCGGGCCGCCGATGGAGCCGAGATAGAAGCCGCCGTGCTTCTGGCAGGCCTCGCGCACCTCTTTCGAGCGATTGCCCTTCGCCAGCATCACCATCGAACCACCCGCCGCCTGAAAGGCGTCGACAAAGGAATCCATTCGGCCCGCCGTCGTCGGACCGAACGACCCGGACGCCATGCCGACCGGCGTCTTGGCCGGGCCGGCGTAGTAAATCGGATGGTCCTTGAAATAATCCGGCAACGGCTTGCCGGAGTCCAGCAACTCGCGAAGCTTGGCGTGGGCAAGATCACGCGCGACGATCAACGGACCGCTGAGCGAAAGCCGCGTCTTGATCGGATATTTCGACAAAGTCGCGAGAATTTCCTTCATGGGCTTGTTCAGGTCGATGTTGACAACGTCGCCCCCGAGTTTGGATTCATCGACATGCGGCATGAACCGCGCGGGATCGTGCTCAAGCTGTTCGAGAAAAACGCCATCGCGCGTGATCTTCCCAAGCGCCTGACGATCCGCGGAACAGGACACGCCGATGCCGATCGGCAGTGACGCGCCATGGCGCGGAAGCCGCAGGACCCTTACGTCGTGGCAGAAATATTTGCCGCCGAATTGGGCGCCGACGCCAAGTTGCTGCGTGAGTTTATGGATTTCCGCTTCCATCGCGAGATCGCGAAAAGCATGGCCGTCGTCTCCGCCCGCCGTCGGCAAGGCGTCGAGATATTTCGTCGAGGCGAGTTTGACGGTCTTCAGGTTCAACTCGGCCGATGTGCCGCCAATGACAATCGCAAGGTGATAGGGCGGGCAGGCGGCCGTGCCCAGAGTCAGGATCTTCTCCTTGAGGAAGGCGATCAGCCGGTCATGGGTGAGAAGCGAAGGCGTGCCCTGATAAAGATATGTCTTGTTGGCTGAACCGCCGCCCTTGGCGACGAACAGGAATTTGTAGGCGTCCTCGCCCTCGGAATAGATTTCGATCTGCGCGGGCAGGTTATTCTTGGTGTTCTTTTCCTCGAACATCGAAATCGCGGCCAACTGCGAATAACGCAGGTTCTTGCGCTCATAGGCGTCACGGATGCCCTCGGCGATGGCGCTTTCGTCCTCGCCTTCGGTCCATATCCGCCGGCCTTTCTTGCCCATGACAATCGCCGTGCCCGTATCCTGGCACATGGGCAGTACGCCGCCCGCGGCGATGTTGGCGTTCTTCATGAGGTCATAGGCGACAAAGCGATCATTCGATGTCGCTTCCGGATCGTCGAGTATCTTGGCGAGCTGCGCCAGATGCGCCGGACGCAGGAGGTGGTTGATGTCGCTCATCGCCGCCTCGGCGAGCAGGCGGATCGCCTCGCGGCTCACGGTGACGATTTCACGATCGCCGAGTTTTTCGACCTTCACGCCGTCGGCGCTCAGTTTGCGATAGGGCGTTTCATCTTTCCCAAGAGGGAACAGCGGCGAATACTGAAAGGTCATGGCGGCGATCTCGCTGGTCAAGATGGCCCGTCTCTTATCGAGAAACCCGGCGAAAAGGAACCATCAAAAAGTTGCGGTCCGCCCGATTTGGGGCGAGCCGGGACTTGTACGATCGATTCCTTTTGATGCGTCATCCGCGCTTGCGGCGGACCTTTTCAACGACCGTCCGCGCGGCGTCGAGGTAGCCTTCCTCGATCGCGGTCTGGCGATCAAGGCCGACGAGTTCGTAGTAATCATTCAATGGCGAGAGTTCATCCCTGACCGCGTCGAAGGAGCGATCGTGCTTCAACGCCTGCATAGTTCGGGTCACCGCGCCGACCGCCGCGAAGAGCGTGGCGGAGGGGAAGGTGACCAATGCGGCGCCCGCCTTCTCAAGGTCGTCGAGGCTCATTTTCCAGCTGGCGTTGGCGTGGGACAGGTTGGCGAGTTGCGGGCAAGGCACCTCGCGCAGAACGCGCTTGAATTGCTCGATTGTATCCGCGCCCATGGGTTTGGCCATGTCGCAACCAAGCTCCATGTACATCTGGCAACGCTCGATGGCGGCATCAATGCCCTCGACTCCCAGCGCGTCGCTGCGCGCGACGATCACGAGGTCTGGGTCGGTGCGCGCGTCGAGCGCGGCCTTCATTTTCGCCAGCATGTCCTCGACGGGAATGACCTGCTTGCCCGCCATGTATCCGCATCGATTGGGAAAGACCTGATCGCTGATGAAAAGGCCCGCGACGCCCGCCGCCTCGAACGCCTTGACCATCTGGCGCACGTTGTTGACGCCGCCGAACCCGGTATCCGCGTCGACGTAAACGGGAATATTCACGGCGCCGCAAATTCGCCCGTAGTGGTCGGCGTAATCGCGCATGTTCGACTGGCCGGTGTCAGGCGCCGCGAGCAGGGCGCCCATGGCCGCATAACCGCCCGCCACCATGGCGTCGAACCCCTGCGCTTCGATGATGCGCGCCGACAGCGCGTCATATGCGCCCGGCGCAAGCACCATGCCCGGGTCGGCGATGAGTTTCCGAAACTTCTTCCTCACGCTCATGCTGATCTCCCGTTCATTTGATTGACGCTATATCGGCGCGCTGCTGCCACGGGAACTCGCTAGCCGAGCGGGCCTCATAGGCGGCGATATCCGGCGCGTGTTTGAGCGTCAGGCCGATATCGTCGAGGCCTTCAAGCAGGCGAAGCCGTTCGGCGGCGGAAATATCGAAATGAAAGACATCGCCATTTGGCGCGGTGATCGTTTGCGCCGGCAGGTCGACATGGAAATCGCCGCCTCCGTCGGAGGCCACCACGAGTGTCTCGAATTTTTCCGAGTCCACTTCGCCAAGAGTAATTGGCAACAAGCCATTTTGCAGGCAATTCTCGCGATAGATGTCGGCGAAGGACCGCGCGACCACGCAGCGGACGCCAATGGCCATTAACGCCCAGACCGCCGATTCACGCGAACTGCCGCAGCCAAAATTCCGAAGCGCGACCAAAATCGCGGGCTTGCGGAATTGCGGCTTGTTGAGCGGAAAATCAGGATCGAGAGGACCGTCTTCCAGACGGCGGCGGCGCAGGAATAGCAGCTCGCCGTAGTCCTGATTAATCCGTGGACCATCGCCCACGGGCGCGATCTGGTCCGTGTTGATATCGTCCTCGAGGAGCGGAACGGCAACGCCGCGCAGGGTGGTGAAGGCTTCCATCAGGCGGCTCCCGCCATGAGCTTGCGAACGTCGGTGATTTTTCCGGTCACCGCGGCTGCCGCGGCCAGCGCCGGGCCGACCAGGTGGGTTCGGGCGCCTGGCCCCTGTCGATTCTCGAAATTCCGGTTGGTCGTTGACAGAATGCGCTCGCCGCGCAACCCGCGATCGCCGTTCGAGCCCGCGCACATGGAACATGCGGCCTCGCCCCAGATGAACCCGGCGTCCCGGAAGACCCGATCAAGGCCCCTGGCTTCCGCGTCGCGCTTGACCTTGGCCGAACCTGGCACGACGAGAGCGTGGACGCCGTCGGCAACCTTGCGGCCCCGCGCGACATCCGCCGCGATTTCAAGGTCCGGCAAACGCGCGTTGGTGCACGAGCCGATAAAGACTCGCTGTACGCTCAGGCCCTCGATCGACTCGCCCGGCGTCACGCCCATGTACGCGATGGCGCGCTCGAGCGCCGCGCGGCGGTCGGCGGGCACGCTGGCGGGATCTGGAACGCGCCCGGTGATGCCAAAGCCCTGTCCGGGATCGGTGCCCCAGGTGATCTGCGGTTCAAGCGAATTGCAATCGATCGTGATGTCCTTGTCGAAAATCGCGTCGGCGTCGCTCGACAACAGCCGCCAGTGGGTCATGGCCCGATCCCACATGGCGCCAGCCGGCGCCCACGGTCGTCCGGCGATCCATTGGAATGTCGTGTCGTCCGGCGCGACGAGGCCGGTGCGGGAGCCCATTTCGATAGCAAGATTGCAAAGGGTCAAGCGGCCCTCGACTGGCAGGGCGCGCGTCGCGCCACCCGCGAATTCAATAAGGAACCCCCGGCCTCCGGAGGCTCCGATCTCCGAGATGATGTGCAGCGCGATGTCCTTGGCCGCGGCCCAAGAGCCAATCCTGCCCTCCAGACGAATCCGCATGCGCTTCGGCTTGGCCATCGCGATGACCTGCGTCGCCAGAATATGTTCAAGTTCGGAGGTGCCGCAGCCAAACGCCAGCGCGCCGAGACCGCCGACAGTGCAGGCGTGGCTGTCCGGCACCGCGTGGGTCGAACCCGGCAACACCATGCCGATTTCCGGCGCAACGACATGCGAAATACCATGCTCCTTGTCGCCGAGATCGAAAACCCGAATGCCGTTGCGGCGGCTGCCGTCACGCATGGCGCGGATGAGATCGACGCCATTCGGATTGGTTGTGTCGTCACGTCCCGGATTGGATGACGGCGTGTGATCCATCGCGGAAAATGTCAGATCGGGCCGCCGCACGGAACGACGGGATTTCGCGAGTTTCCCGAAGGCATGGGGCGCATGCAGCTCGTGCAGGACGTGCCGGTCGATATAGACGAGGTCGCGGCCGTCGACGCGCCGCGCGACCACGTGAGCGTCCCAGATCTTGTCGATGAGCGTCGCCGCCATGAGATCCCTCGCCATTGATCGCCGAAGCGAGCTATATTTGTCTTTCCGGAATGCCGGTCAATCGCGACCCGCCGGAACGATTTTCGCGACTGCGTCCAGTGTTTCCCTCGGGGTCGCATAAAGCCTGTCGAGGAGGCTGACAAGTTCCGCCGCTGGCCGCGGAGTCATATCAATACGCGAAGCTCTCGCCTCGGCGATCAGATCTGGATCGCGCAGGGTGGCCTCGAAGGCCCCTCGCAAGGCCAACGCGCGATCCGGCGGGGTATCCGGCGGAAGAACATAGGGACGCCCGAATTCGACGCTTGAGAAGATGAACCGCAGCAAGTCGCGCTGCCTGTCGGTACTGGCGTAGTCGTAAATCGAGGGAACGTCCGGGAACGCCGCGAGCGGCGTTTCTTCGGCGCGAAACAGAATGCGGACACGACCGGAGCGAATATCCTCCGCCCGCGACGCAAACTGGTTGATCGAGGCGCAAACACCCTGGATTTCGCCCCGCTCCATGGCGAGCCAGGCGTCTGGCGGACCCAGATAACCCTCAACGAGTCGAAATTTGGCGCCAAGCACCCGATTCAGCGTCGTCGGGACGATGCTGAGCGAGGAACCGGCGCCGGAACCGCCGACAACGAAGTCGCGACGAAAGATGTCCGCGACGGAGAAAACGCCACTGTCGCGCGAACTCAGGCAAACCCGGCTTGGAAGCGATGCCGCGCCAAGCCAGAAAAACCGGCGGGGATCGGCCTCCAGATTGCCTTGACCCAGGATCGCCTGACTGGGGATGTTGCGCGAGATCGAGCCAACAACTGAGCCATCGCGCGGCGCATGGCTGTATAGATAGTTCGTGGCGACGACGCTCGCGGCGGCCGGCATCGTCTGAAGCACGATCGTGGGGTGGCCGGGGATATGGCGGGAAAAGTAGCGTGAAAGAAGGCGACCGCCGAGATCGTAGTCGCCACCCGCCGGGTGGCCGAGAATGAAGCGAAGCTGCCTGCCCGCGTAAAACTGCTCGACAGTCTGGGACGAGGCGGCGCCGACGAAATAGCACGTCAGCGCGACGCAAACCAGGGCCCTGCAAAGCAGTGGACGCACGATATCCTCCTGCCTCGACGATGCGACGGCGGAGAAAACGGGTCAATAGATGCGTCAGCGCTTCGGCTTTGGAGAAATGTCGTCGTCTGACAGGACGCGGAGAGCCGCGCCTTCGACGTCATCGTATTGTCCCGAGCGCAGGGACCAGAAAAAGGCTCCGAGACCCAGCAAGCCCAACATCAGGGCCATGGGAACGAGATAAAGCAGGACGGTCATGGCGACGCCTCGATTGGCCGAAGCCCCGTTACATCATTCGCGGGCGTGTTTCGCAACCAGGCGCGAGAACCAGACCGACCTCGCGCCCGCAAGGCGTTGGCGCAAACGATAATGGACGAGCCCGACATCGCCAGCGCGGCGATCAAAGGCGTCACATGCCCCAGCATGGCCAGCGGCACGGCAAAGACGTTATAGCCAATCGCCAGAGCGAGATTTTCGCGCATGAGCCGCCTGGCGGTGATCGCGAGATCGACAGCCACGGCGACGGGGTCGAGTTCCTCGCCGATAAACACCGCGTCAGCGTGCGCCTGCGTGAGGTCGGTCGCGCTGCTCGGCGACATCGAGACGTGGGCGGCGGCAAGCGCCGGCGCGTCGTTAAGCCCGTCTCCGACCATCAGAACCTTGGCGCCGCGCGCCGCCATTTCCTCAAGCGCTACGATCTTGTCGCTCGGCTTGAGGCCGCCTCGCCAGTCCGCAACGCCAAGCGTCGTCGCCACATCCGCCACCGCGGACGGTCGATCGCCGGACAGGATGACAATTTTGAAGTTTCGCGCCTTGAGCCGGTCGACCACGGCCCGCGCGTCGGATCGAAGATTCTGCCGCACGAGCAGTCGCCCGCGCCGATCGCCACATGCAAAAAAGATTTCGGACAATTGATCGTCCGCCGGCGCGGGCGAAGCGGTTTCGAAGCCGCAAAACGCGGCCCCGCCCAGACGAACCGGAACACCTTCAATTTCCGTCTCTACGCCCTGGCCAGCGACCTCCTTTGCATTCGCAAAGGGTTCCGCCACGCGCGCCTCGCGCGCGACGGCTCCAGCCAGGGGATGGTGGCTCGACAACGCCAGACGCGCGGTCGTTTCAAGAAGATCATCCGGGATCTCGTGGGCATTGACGACCCGCGGTTCCGGCAACGTCAGGGTGCCCGTCTTGTCGAACACGACCGTGTTGATCTCCGCCAGCCGTTCGATCGAATCCGCGCTGTTCAGGAGCACCCCGGAGCGAAACAGCGAACCGGCGGCAATCACCTGAACCACGGGCGCGGCCAGACCCAGCGCACAAGGGCAAGTGATGATCAGCACCGTGATCGCGATGACGAGCGCGTCATGCGCGGAAGCGCCGACCAGCATCCAGACGAGGAAGGTAAGAGCGGCGGCCAGATGCACGACGGGCGCGTAGAGCCGCGCCACGCGGTCGGCCAGCAGCGTATAGCGCGATTTCAGCTCGCAGGCGCGCGATATCAATCTGTCAATTTCATCCACCAGCGTATCGCCGCTGGCGGCCGTGCACCGGATTGTCAGAGCGCCATCAAGGCCGAGCGTCCCGCCATAGATCATTTCGCCGACGCCGACCCTTCTCGGCATGGTCTCGCCCGTCACAAGGCTTTCATCGATCAGCGACGTTCCATCAATCACCACGCCATCAACGGGGATACGCTCCCCCGGTCGCACGAGAACGCGATCTTCCGGCCGCAAGGCGGCCGCGGCTATCGTGAGGATGACGCCGTCCGGCTCGATTCTCCGCGCGTCGCGCGCCTTCAATGCGGCGAGATTTCCCGCCACGGCGCGCGTCTTGCGACGCATCGCCTGATCGAGATAGCGGCCACAGAGCAGAAAGAACAGCAGCATGGTCGCGCCATCGAAATAGGCATGTTCAGCGTGGCGCGCGGTTTCGAAAAACGACATGGCGAGCGTCAGAACGACGCCAATCGAAATCGGAACATCCATGTTGGTGCGCCCGGCGCGCAGCGCCGCGATGGCGCTATTGAAAAATGGGCGACCGGCATAGACGCAAACAGGGATGGCGATCAAAGCGGACAACCAGTGGAAGAAGTCTCGCGTCTCAGAAACGCCCTCGTCGCCCGCGCCGGCCCAGATCGATACCGAGAGCAGCATGATGTTCATCGCGCCAAAGCCGGCGACGGACAGGCACCTCAGAAGAAATCGCGCCTGCGCGGTCTGCGCCTCTTCCGCGTCGCTGGCGACGAAGGGCTTCGCCTTGTACCCCACGCGCCGAAGCGCTTCGATTAGCGCATCAGGCGTGGTTTTGACGCCGTCGAATGCGACGTGCGCGCGCTGGTTGGTGAAGTTCAACCGCGCGGCCACAACGCCATCGACGGACATTAGCGTATGCTCGATTTTTCCAAGACATGCGGCGCACGTAATGCCCTCGACCGCGAAGTCGACTTCGACGACATCGCCTTCGCTCTGTCTGGCGACGGTCGGGTCGCTCGATATTTCACACCCGCAAAGCATGCCAGGCCTATTTGAGCGTCATGCGGCTTTGCGACAGGAAGCGCTTGTCGGCGACCGGGTCGCGCGCGTCGATAACCAGTTCCCAGAGTCCGGGTCTGGCCGCCAGCGATCCACGATAAGTTCCGTTTCCGGTCGGGCTCAGCAAAGCCGCTGTGTCGTACCCATGGGCCACGGGTGATTGAAGCATTACCTGGACCGAAAGGCCGGGCAATGCATTTCCTCCCGCGTCGACCGCGGCAACCATCACCTCGGCGCGACCATCGACGACCGCACCGATATCCGCGGATACTTTCCATCCCAGCGTATCCTGCGCGCGGGCGGCGGCGATGTCCCTGTTATAGGCCAACCCCGATTCGTACGGATGCTCGATGACTTCGCCGCTGAACGTCGAAAGCGCCATGCGGGCCATATAAAAGTTCACCGCGCCAACCGTGCCGAAGAACGCGAGCAGGATGAGCAGCACGCCACGACCCGTCAGCGGCCGTTCGGATGTCTTGCGATCAATCGTTCTGGCGGTCATGAACACGCTCCGGCTGTCGCGGTTAGGGCGAATCGAAGAAATCGCGGGTTGTCGACGTCTTGCCCGACGTTGGATCCATGATCACAAAGGTAATCGGCGTTGATTTGACGCCCAATGGAGCGGGCGTGGTAACCAGTGCGCGAATCTCGCGAGTCTGGTCGGGCCCGACGACGAGAAGTTCGCTGTTTCCATCGCCCGGCGTGCCAACGATCTCGAGTTGCGCGCTCGGCACGCCCTCAACACTCAGTCGAATCTCGCGGTCAGACGCCAGCTTGTTCGTCAGCCGGATCGTGTATGCGTCTCGAATGGCGCCCGTCGACAGGGCGGTGAAGAGCGGATTTCGGTCGTGAATGGCGGCGACGTTCATGTCCGTGCGCGTGATCAACGCATACAGCATCGTCGAGGCGACGATCGTGATCAGACCGATGTAAAGAATGGTTCGCGCGCGGATCAGATTATATATGGGCGGCAGTCCTTCGCGCCGCCGCTTGATATTCACGTCCGTATCGAATGCGATCAGCCGGACCGGTCGCGAGACTTTCGTCATCACGGAATCGCAGGCATCGATGCACAGGCCGCACTGTATGCAGCCGAGGCTGGCGCCGTCCCGTATATCGACGCCGGTCGGGCAAACCGCGACGCACTGGTTGCAATCAACGCAGTCGCCCGCCGAACCGCCATGCTCGCGCGCGACCGTCGCTTTTTTAAGCGACATGCGCGGTTCACCGCGATCAAGCCGATAGGTGACGTTCAGCGCGTTTTCGTCCGTCAGGGCCGCCTGAATGCGCGGCCACGGACACATGAACAGACAAACCTGCTCGCGCATGTGCCCGGCGAGGGCATAGGTGGTGAACGTCAGGATCGCGATCCAGATATACGCGATCGGTTCGGCGCTGAACGTCGCGAGTTGGAGCGTGAGGGTCGGCGCATCAGCGAAATAGAGTACCCAGGCGCCGCCGGTCCACCAAGCGATCAGCAGCCAGATGGAATGCTTGAGCACTTTTTCGGTAACACGCTCCACGGTCCAGGGACCTTGATCCTTGGCCATGCGTTCGCGCCTATCGCCCTCGACGAGTCGTTCCACCATCTGGAAGAGATCGGTCCAGACGGTCTGGGGGCAGAGATAGCCACACCAGATGCGACCGGCGAGCGCGTTCAACAGGAACAGCGTGAACGCCGCGATAATCAGCAGGCCGGTGAAATAATAGACTTCCTGCGGCCACAACTCGATGAAGAAAAAATAGAAGCGGCGATTTGCGAGATCGACCAGAACGGCCTGCGAGGGTTCGTTGGGACCGCGATCCCAACGAACGAATGGCAGGAAATAATAGACGCCGAGCGTTACAAGCAAAACGATCCATTTGACGCGGCGGTAGAAGCCACGAACGCTCTGCGGATAAATCCGCTTCGCGGCCGCGTATAACGGCTCTTCATCTACCGGGGCTTCCACGCGGCTACTCATTCCAAATGCTCCGCGCGGCGATGGCGCGTTCACTGACCGCCGCCCAGTGTGTGGACGAAGACAGTCAGCGCCTTGATCGTCGGCGCGTCAAGTTTCTGGCCCCATGCCGGCATGATTCCACCGCCGCCATTTTCGATCCGGTTGATTATATCCTTTGTATCGGAACCGTAGAGCCACACCTTGGTCGTCAGATTGGGCGCGCCAAGGTCCTTGTTGCCCTTGCCGTCGGCACCGTGACAGACCGCGCAATTGGCGGCGAACAGGACGCCGCCCTTGGATGGATCGGCGCCAGCCGCTGGCGTCAGACCAGCAAGCGTGCGAACGAACGCCGCCGTCTGGACAATCTCTTCCGGTTTCATGATGCCGTCGCGACCAAAGGCTGGCATCTGGCTGACACGGGTATCGGCGTCGGCGTCCCAGCGGGCGCCATGTGTGATCGTCTTCTGGATTTCGGCGAGCGTGCCGCCCCAAAGCCAACGATCGGCATTGAGATTTGGATAGCCCTTGGAGCCCTGTCCACCGGCGCCGTGACACGGCGCGCAATTGATGGCGAAAGTCGCCGAGCCCGCCGCGCGCGAGAACGACAGAAGGTCTGGCGTCTTCTCGATATCAGCCAGCGAAGCCTTGGCGATCTTGTCCATCATGCCGGACCGCTGGGCCTTCAGGCCGTCGAGATCGGCAACCACCGCGGAACGCGAATGCCAGCCCAGCGCGCCTTCCGTCGATCCCGTCAGCAATGGCCACGCAGGGTAGGCGACGCCATATCCAATGGCGAACACGATCGTCGCATAGAAAGTCCACAACCACCACCGTGGCAATGGCGTGTTGAGTTCCTTGATCCCGTCCCACTCATGGCCCGTGGTGGCCGTGCCCGTGTGGGCGTCAACTTCCGGATGCGATGTGTCGGTCATGACTCAATCCTCACGCAATGGGATCGCGGCGGCCTCTTCGAAGGTCGATTTCTTCGAGGGGGCGAGGGCATAAAGGAGCGCCACGACGAAAATGGCGCCGAAGTAGACCGTGCCCCACGCGGCGACAAAGTGTTGAACTTCCTCATAGGTGAACATGGCGGACCTCAGCGAATGTTGGCCTTGTCGTCGTAAATCTTGAAGTCGACGTGCGTGCCAAGTTGTTGCAGATAGGCGATCAATGCGGCGGCTTCCGTCAGCTTGCCTTTGTCGGCGCCGAGATCGCGAACAATCACGCCTGGGTATCGCTTCTGAAAGGCGCTGACGTCCGCGTCGTCCGCCGTACCTTGAACCTGGGCGTCCTTGCCCGCCTGGGCGATCATCTCGTCCGTATAGGGCACGCCAACAAATCGTAGCGTACGCATGCTTTCGCCGATGTGATCGACATTGAGCGGCGTGTTCGCGAGGAAGGGATAGCCTGGCATGATCGAGGCCGGCACGAGTGAACGGGGGTCATTCAGATGCTGGTGATGCCAGTCCTCTGAATACTTTCCGCCAACGCGCGCGAGATCAGGCCCATTCCGTTTCGATCCCCACTGGAACGGATGGTCGTACATGCTTTCCGCCGCTAGCGAATAATGTCCGTAGCGTTCGACTTCATCGCGCAGGGGGCGGATCATCTGCGAGTGGCAGAGATAGCAGCCCTCGCGGATGTAGATATTGAACCCGGCCAGCTCCAGCGGAGCGTAAGGCCTTATCCCATCGACTTTTTCGATCGTGCTCTTCAGATAGAAAAGCGGCACGATCTCGACGATGCCGCCAAAGGCGATCATCACGATGATGCCCAACACCAGAAAGATCGAATTGGTTTCGAACAGCTGGTGTTTCTGCCAGAGCGTACGCTTCGGGGCCGGTTGAGTTGCGAGTGACATGTCCGCCTCCTATTCAGCCGGCACGAGGGTGGGCGAGCGATCACGATCGACTTCGGTTTCCGTACCCGGCGACGCGATCGTCATGTAGATATTGTAGGCCATGATGAACGCCCCGGAGAGGAAGAGAATTCCTCCAAGCGCGCGAATGACATACATCGGATGCATGGCCTCGGTGGTTTCGACGAAGGAATATTCGAGGAAGCCAAGGCTCGTGTAAGCGCGCCACATCAGACCCTGCATGATGCCCGCCACCCACATCGAGGTGATGTAGAGGACGATGCCGATCGTCGCGACCCAGAAGTGCCAGCTCACCAGCTTGAGGGAATAGACCTCGCGCTTGTTCCAGAGCCAGGGAACCAGGCAATACACCGCGCCGAAAGAGACGAAGGCAACCCAGCCGAGCGCTCCGGAGTGCACGTGGCCGATACCCCAATCAGTATAGTGGCTGAGCGCGTTGACCGACTTGATCGACATCAGCGGCCCCTCGAAGGTCGACATTCCGTAGAACGCCACCGAGACGACCATCAGGCGAAGTACCGGATCGGTGCGCAGCTTGTCCCATGCGCCCGAGAGGGTCATCAGGCCGTTGATCATGCCACCCCAGGAAGGCATCCACAACATCACCGAGAACACCATGCCGAGAGTCTGCGCCCAGTCCGGCAGAGCGGTGTAGTGGAGATGATGCGGTCCCGCCCAGATGTAGAGGAAAATCAGGGCCCAGAAGTGGATGATAGACAGGCGATAAGAGTAGATCGGCCGCTCCGCCCGCTTGGGCACGAAATAGTACATGATCGCGAGGAAGCCGGCGGTCAGGAAGAATCCGACGGCGTTATGGCCATACCACCACTGGATCATCGCATCCTGAACGCCCGACCAGACAGGATAAGACTTGTAGGAGAAGAGTGAAACCGGAACCTCGGTGTTGTTGCCGAGCACGAGGACCGCGATGGTTACGATGAAGGCAAGATAGAACCAGTTGGCGACATAGATGTGCGGTTCAGTGCGGCGCATGATCGTACCGAGGAAGACGCCGAAATAGGTTAGCCACACAACCACCAACCAAGTGATCGCATACCACTCGGGCTCGGCGTATTCATGGCTCCGCGTGATGCCCAGGAGGTATCCCGTGCCGGCGATCAGAATGAAGAAGTTATAGCCGAGAACCACGAACCACGGCGCGAGATCGCCGACGAGACGGGCGCGGCACGTGCGCTGGACGACATAAAGCGATGTCGCGAGCAGGACATTGCCGCCAAAAGCGAAAATGACCGCCGACGTGTGCAGTGGTCGCAACCGCCCGAAATTCGTCCAGGGCAGGTCGAAATTCAGCGCCGGGAAGGCGAGCTGAAGAGCGATAATCACGCCGACGGTGAAACCGGCGATCCCCCAGAACACCGAAGCGATCGTGGCGAATTTCACCGGACCAAAATTATAGTTTGGCCGCCCGTCGATCATCAACGGCGCGGGCGTCCCGTCTCGATGAAGATATCGGTTCGCGATCGCGAAGATCGCGACCAGACTGCCGACGGCAAACAACGACATATGGAAGGCGTAGGCCCCCTCGTATGCGTTGGCGGCAATGAAGATGGAGAGGAAAAAGAGCCCCGCGAATACGACCGATAGGCCGAACTCTCCCGAGGACATGGTCTTTTTCAATGGGAGCGCTTGCGACATTTCGAACCCCGCTAAAACCGTCGGCCCGATTCCGGGCCCAAACGTTCGCGTTTGCAACCTAGGCCGGTGCGCCTCGAAGTCGATTGATTCAAATCAATTGGCGGCTTGTCGATCGAGCGAATTTCCCCATGAAATCCGGATATTGAACTTCTTGATGAGATTCCGGCGGAGGCGGGAAGGACGAAACGACGTTTCGTCGTTCTGGTTGTCTCCGGAATAAATCCCGCGCCGTCAGATCCCACCCAGAATTTCATCGGCAATCGCGGGTGCCTCCCGCGACGCGTCGATTCGCCGCCAGTCGATCGTTCCAACGTCATAGGATTGTTGTGAGCGAGCAATCGTCGCATCCGCATCAGAGGCATCGCTGATTCGCATCGATACCCGGGTCTCGCGCATGGCGGCCGGGGCTTCGAGCCAGATACCTTTGAAATCGATGCCTTTTTTTAACGCGACCCTGGCGATTGCCGCCCGTTCGTCCGGTCTCGCATGAACCGCGTCCACAATGACGCTCCGCCCCGCCGTAAGCGCGGCCGACGCGCGCGCGCGCAGCCGCGCATAGACCTCATTGGTCGCTTCGCGCGTGTAGGCACGCTCGGGGAGGCGCGCCAATTCCGGCACGCCGAACATCAGCTTTCGCTCGACATCGCTGCGCAGCCAGATAGCGCCTGGCGCGCATCCCATGAATGGCGCAATCTCCCCGCTCAGCCTGCTCTTGCCCGTTCCCGACAGTCCGCCGATCGCCAGAAGACGAGGGTTGCCTTGCGCCAGAAGATTAACGGCGCGCTCGAAGTATTTTCGCGCCTCGTCGCGCGCGCCCTGGCGCATGTCGCCACTCTGACGATCGGCCCCGGCATAAACGACTTTCGCGCGTATGGCCGCGCGCGCACTCAAAAACAATGGCAGGATGGATAGAGAACCATAGGTCGAATCGTCGTTCGCAACCCAAAGATAGCGATTGAGCAACAGGTTCGACGCCCACCGAAGATCGCGCGTCTCGAGGTCCATGATCGTGAAGGCAAGATCGTACAGGACATCGCAGGTTGCAATGGCTTGATCAAATTCAATCGCGTCAAACAGAACCGGTTGTCCGTCGATCAGTGCGATGTTGCCGAGATGCAGATCGCCGTGGCAGCGGCGCACGTACCCGCTGGCGCTTCGAGCGCGCAGGATTGGCGCGACGTTTGAGAGCGCCGCGCGCGATTGATCGGTTAGTCTAGCACGTCGTGCGACATCGAACAGGTCAGGAGCCTCGGCGAACGCGCCGTCGTTTTGATCGATATACGAGGCCATGGCCGCGATGAAATCAAATGACGCCCGACGCGGTGCGCGCTCATGCGCATCAAGGATTGCCTTCGCGAGATCCGAGATCAACGCCGGCGTCACGGCGGCTCGAGCGGCGAGGCGATCAAGCGTCATGGTTTCGTCGAATCGCCGCATATGCACGACCCATTCGACAACTTCGCCGGAGCCGCCCAGTGCAAATGTCCCGCCATCGCGGACAATCGGCAGAACACCGAGATAGACCGTCGGCGCATTCGCCCGGTTGACCTCGATTTCCGCCTCGCAAGCCCCCTTGCGCCTGTCGAGGGTGGAGAAATCCATGAACGGGAAGCGGACCGCTCGCTTGATCTTGTAAACGTCGTCGCCCGCCAGGAAAACAATCGCGCCATGGGTGTCGATCCGCTTGACCGGCGGCGCGCCGTTCCTGGCAAGCGCGGCGGCCAGAAAGTCCAGGACAGCCGACTGGGCCGGAGCCTCGGTCCTGGAGTCGTCGCGATGACCGGCGTTCCGCATTCGAGCGTTCCAGACCGCCTTGTCGCGGCGATTGACACCGGCCGCGCCCGCGTTTAGCCCGACGATATGACAATCATTTCAGGTTTGCGCGACCTCGCGCCTCGTTATGACGCGATTCTATGCGACGTTTGGGGCGTCGTCCACAATGGTCGCGAGCATTTCGCCGCCGCGTGCGAGGCGCTGTCGCGTTTTCGCGCCAATGGCGGGGTTGTCGTGCTCGTCACCAACGCGCCGCGTCCCAATCCACCCGTTCGCGCGCAACTCGACGGGCTTGGCGTGCCGCGATCGACATTCGACGACATTGTCACATCGGGCGACGTGACGCTTGCCCGGATCGCCGATCATGGCGATGCCCCCCTGCATCATATCGGACCGGCGCGCGATCTATCCCTGTTCAAGATTCTGCACGACCGCACCGGTCTGAAACCCGCGCTGGTCTCGCTGGACGAGGCCCGATACGTCGTCTGTACCGGCATGTTCAACGATCAGACCGACGCGCCGGAGGATTATGACGCGTCCCTCGCGAAAATGCGGGCGCGCGGCCTCGACTTGATTTCGGCCAACCCCGACATCGTCGTGCATGTCGGAGACAGGCTGATCTATTGCTCGGGCGCCATCGCGGAGCGATATGAAAAGGTGGGCGGCAGGGTTATCCAGGCCGGCAAGCCTTTCGCGCCCATCTATGAAGAGGCGCTCAAGCTGGTCGCCGCGCGCGCCGGCAGAACCATTGATCCCCGCCGTATTCTGGCGGTCGGCGACGGGCTTGGCACTGACGTCAAGGGCGCCTGCGACTTCGGGCTCGATTGCCTGTTTGTGACCTCGGGCATTCACTGCGACGACCTGCACGCCAATGACGCGCTCGACCCACGCGCCCTGGCCCGCCTCGTTACCGAGGCGGGCGTCAGCCCGGTGGCGGCGATTTCTGAACTGGTGTGGTAGGGCTCAGGCCGCGGCGGCGGTTCCGAGCGCCTGATCGATCCGCGCCTTGAGGGTCTGCGCATTGAATGGCTTGACGATATAGTTCGTGACGCCAGCCTTGCGGGCGGCGATGACGTTGTCGGTCTTGGATTCCGCTGTGACCATGATGAAGGGCAAATGGGTCGTGGCGGGGTCCTGCCGGACGCGCTGGAGCAGTTCGAAGCCGCTCATCGGCTCCATGTTCCAGTCGGAAATGACGAGCCCGTAAGCGCCGCTCTTGATCTTCTCATAGGCGGCGGCCCCGTTCGATGCCTCGTCGACGTTCTCAAAGCCGATCTGCTTCAAGAGGTTGCGAATGATTCGCACCATCGTGGCGTAATCATCAACCACCAGAATGGGCATGGAAGAGGCTGTCATGATGCATTCCCTGGAGCAATTCCGCTCCGCGACATTTGGCCCGTCTGGCCGAGGCTGCCTGCTCTCGGCTTCGGTCCGTACCCTGTGATACTCGACTTTCCTTGCCGCAATCTTAAAGGAAGGCGGCGCCAAGGGTTAACCAAGCAACTTTCCCCGGGGTATGGAAGCGAACCCGTGGGGAAGGGCTGGCGCGCCGGCCCGCCAGGCGATCTAATCGACCCCATCGGGATGGAGGAAATGTAAAATGTCGGGCGAAAAGGTTACTTTTGTTTCGGACGGGCTGAAGCTGTCGGGCCTCGTCTCGCTGCCGGCGGGGGCGGTCTCCGGAAAAAAATATCCGGCGGTCATGGTCCTGCATGGTTTTGGCAGCAACAAGACCTCGAAGACGGTCTCCCAGCCCTGCGATTTCCTCAATGGACTGGGTTACGCCACCCTGAGCTTTGACATGCGCGGCTGCGGGGAGAGCGAGGGCGAGCGGGCGCGAATCATCTGTCTTGAACAGGTTGCCGATACCCGCAACGCCCTGACCTTTCTACAGGGTCATCCCGCCATCGACCCCAGGCGGATCGCTTGCATGGGCACCAGTTTCGGCGCGGCGGTGACGGTTTACGCAGCCGGCGTTGATGATCGCATCGCCGCCGCGATCTCCGTCGGCGGTTGGGGCGATGGCGAAAAGAAATTCCGGGCCCAGCATCCAACACCCGAAGCCTGGGCGAAATTCACCAACATGCTCGCCGAGGGGAAACGCCACCGCGAGAAGACCGGCAAGGCCCTGATGGTGCCGCGCTACGACATCGTTCCTATTCCTCCACACCTGCGCGCCCACGTCGCGCCGGGATCGATCCTCGAATTTCCGCACGACACCGCGCAGAGCATGTTCGATTTCCGCGCCAACGAGGTTGTCGGCAAGATCGCGCCGCGGCCACTGCTGTTGATGCATCCCTCGGTCGACTCGGTCACGCCGACCCAGCAGTCCATCGATCTGTTTGGTCTTGCCGGCCAGCCGACTGAAATGCATCTGTTTTCGGACGCCGACCACTTCCTGCTCGCCGAAGACAGCAAGCGGGAGCTGCGGGTCTTGTCGGACTGGCTGGCGCGCTATTTCCCGGCGTGATTTGACGGCTGGATGCGCGCTTGCGCCCAAGCGGCGCGCCTTGACGTGGCGGGGGTCGCGCGGCAGTTTGCCGCCGCGCAATCCTTGCCGCGCCGCAAAATGACTGACCCCGTGTCCGAACCGAACTCCCCGCACCAATCCGATCCGCCCGTGCTCCGCGACCCCGCGAGCTTGCCCTCGAATTTCGCGCGACCGGTGGTCGCGATCGGCAATTTCGACGGGGCGCATCGCGGGCATGCGGTGGTTATCGGCGCGGCCCGGGCCATGGCGTGGCGGCTGGGCCGTCCGCTGGCAGCCCTGACCTTCGAGCCGCATCCCGTTGATTTTTTTGTTGGTCCTGGCTCGGTCTTCCGGCTGACGCCCGAGGCCGCGCGCGCCCGCGCGCTCGGTCGTTTCGGAGTCGATGCGGTCATCGTCCTGAGTTTTGGGGCTAACCTGGCCAGCCAGCCAGCCGAAAAATTCGTCGCCGACATTCTTGTCGGGAGGCTGGGCATCGCCGGCGCGGTCGTCGGCTATGACTTCCATTTCGGCAAGGGCCGGGAAGGCTCTCCGGCGTTCCTGGCCGAGGCGGGGCGACGCCACGGTTTCGAGGTCGAGATTGTTCCCAAGGTCATGGCGGATGCCGGCGGCGCGCCCGAGGCCGTCCATTCCAACGCGGCCCGGGCAGCGCTGGAGGCGGGCGACGTTGCCATGGCCGCGCGTCTGCTGGGTCATGAATGGTTCGTTGTCGGCGAGGTCATCCATGGCCAGAAGCTTGGCCGTACTCTCGGCTTTCCCACGGCCAATGTGGCGCTAGACCCGTCCTGCCGGCTTCGCCATGGCATATACGCGGTCCGCCTGACCGTCGATGGGGTCACCCATGGCGGGGTCGCGAATTTCGGCCGCCGCCCCACGGTCGACGACCATGGCGCGCCGCTGCTGGAGGTCTTCGTCTTTGATTTCACCGGCGATCTCTATGGAAAGCCGGTCGAGGTCGCCTTCGTCGGCTGGATCCGGGGGGAGGAAAAGTTCCCATCCCTCGACGCGCTGGTCGCCGCGATGAATATTGACAAGGCGCGCGCGCGGGAGATGCTGGAACTGGCGCCCTGACGCCCGCACTTCCCGCGGATGGCGCGGGCTGGTAAAAGGCTTTCATGAAGCCGTCCCGCCAGATCATACGAATTAGCCGCCCGGACCGCGCTCGAGACTGATCTCGCCCGGCGCCGGGGTTTCGCGTCCATTCCCGCTTCGGTGGCGCTTTTTCCGCAAATCAACTATTCCCCAGCGCAAACATGGGCGATACGCCCGTTTCCGCCATTCTGGACCGCCCGAAATGACCGACGAGACCTCCAAAGGCCCCGATTATTCCGCTTCGCTCTATCTGCCGAAGACGGATTTTCCCATGCGCGCCGGCCTGCCGCAGAAGGAGCCGCAAATCCTGGCGCGCTGGAGCGAGACCAATCTTTACGGAAAATTGCGCGCGGCGGCGAAGGGCCGGCCAAAATTCGTGCTGCACGATGGCCCTCCTTACGCCAATGGCGCGATCCACATCGGCCATGCGCTTAACAAGATCCTCAAGGATCTCGTGACGCGCTCGCAGCAGATGCTCGGCAAGGATTCCAACTATGTGCCGGGCTGGGACTGCCATGGCCTGCCGATCGAATGGAAGATCGAGGAAGACAACTACCGCTCCAAGGGCAAGCCGAAGCCGGAACTCTCCGACAGCGCCGCGATGATCGCCTTCCGCCGGGAATGCCGCGCCTATGCCGAGCACTGGCTTGGCGTGCAGCGCGAGGAGTTCAAGCGGCTCGGCGTCATCGGCGACTGGGCGAACCCCTACGCCACGATGAATTTCGCCGCCGAGGCGCAGATCGCCCGTGAATTGATGAAATTCGCGATGAATGGCCTGCTGTATCGCGGTTCAAAGCCCGTGATGTGGAGCGTGGTCGAAAAGACCGCGCTGGCGGAAGCGGAGGTCGAATACGAGGATCATGTCAGCGATACTGTCTTCGTGGCGTTTCCGGTTAAGAACGGTTTGCCTTTAGACCCTCGGGGACGAGCGCTCGACCCGAACGAGCCGATGCCAGTTGCCAAACCGAAATGGCCAGAAAATACGGCCGTCATAATCTGGACGACGACGCCTTGGACCTTGCCTGGCAACCGCGCAATCTCATTTAGCGACAGGATCGCCTACGGATTGTATCGCGTGACTGGTGCGCCTGAGAACAACTGGGCGAAGGTCGGCGGAACTTTCATTTTAGCGGACAAGCTTGCAGACGACGTTTTCAAGTCGGCGAAGGTCGATGGGTACGAGCGGCTCATCGATGTTCCGACTGGCGATTTGGACGGTCTAACCTGCGCTCACCCGCTCGCCTCGTTTGGCTACGATTTCGACGTCCCCCTCCTCGATGGCGATCACGTCACCGACGATACCGGCACGGGGTTCGTTCACACGGCGCCTGGCCATGGCCGCGAGGACTTTGACATCTGGATGGCGAATGGTCGCCCGTTGACCGAGCGCGGCATCGACACGCGCATTCCCTATACCGTCGACGCCGATGGTTTTTACACCAACGAAGTCCCCGGCTTTGGTCCGGAGTCCGAAGGCGGCGCGAAACGCGTCATCGACGATAAAGGAAACAAGGGCGACGCCAACGAGGCGGTCATCAAGGCGCTTGTCGCGGCGGGCAATATTCTCGCGCGCGGTCGCCTAAAGCATCAATACCCGCATAGCTGGCGCTCGAAGAAGCCGGTCATCTTCCGCAACACGCCGCAATGGTTCATCGCGATGGATAAGGCCTTCGAGGTCGGCGTATCGTCCCCTACTCCGCGCGTGCGCGCGGACGGCGAGCGCGTCAACGAACCCACCCTGCGCGACCTCGCGCTCGGCGCCATCAAGGCGACGCGATGGGTGCCCGCCGCCGGCGAGAACCGCATCACCGGCATGATCGCCAACCGGCCGGATTGGGTGGTCTCGCGTCAGCGCGCCTGGGGCGTGCCGATCTGCGTCTTCGTCAAAAAGGGCGAGCACGAACCGCTGCGCGACGACAAGATCAACGCGCACATCGCCGCCGCCTTCGAGGCGGAGGGCGCGGACGCCTGGTATGCGCCGGACGCCGCGACGCGCTTCCTCGCGCCGGACTACAATCCCGCCGATTACGAGAAGATCGACGACGTGCTCGACGTCTGGTTTGATTCCGGCTCAACCCACGCCTTCACGCTGGAAGACCCGGTTCATTTTCCCGGCCTCGCCGGCATTCATCGCAAGGTCGATGGCGGCGCCGACGAGGTCATGTATCTCGAGGGATCCGATCAGCATCGCGGCTGGTTCCATTCCTCGCTTCTGGAAAGCTGCGGCACCCGCGGTCGCGCGCCCTACGACGTCGTCCTGACGCACGGATTCGTGCTCGACGAGAACGGGCGCAAGATGTCGAAGTCGCTCGGCAACGTCGTCGCGCCACAAACCGTCATCAAGGATGCCGGCGCCGACATTTTGCGCCTGTGGGTCGCGGCGTCTGATTATTCCGACGATCTGCGCATCGGCAAGAACGTGCTGAGCACCTTCGTCGAGACCTATCGCAAGCTGCGCAACACCATGCGCTGGATGCTGGGCGCGCTCGCACATTACGATCCCGCGGTGACCGCCGATCTCGCGAAGGCGGAGGAACTCGACCGGTTGATGTTGCATCGCCTCGCCGAGCTCGACGCGGACATCCGCGAGGCCTACGCGAATTTTGACTACAAAAAGGTCATCGCTCGGCTCAGCGGTTTCCTGAACACCGATCTTTCGGCGTTCTATTTCGATATTCGCAAGGACACGCTCTATTGCGACCCGCCGTCGAGCGAAAAGCGCCGCGCGTCGCTGGAAGCCATCGAGCGCATTTTCCGCGCGGTGACGATCTGGCTCGCGCCTATCCTGCCCTTCACCTGCGAGGAATCCTGGCTGTCGCGTTATCCCGGGGCGGGATCGGTTCATCTGGAAATCTTTCCGGAGATCCCCGCCGCTTGGCGCGATCCCGCGCTCGCCGAAAAATGGGCCGACATCCGCCGCGCCCGCTCGGTGGTGACCGGCGCGCTGGAGATCGCGCGGGCCAACAAGTCCCTCGGCTCCTCGCTGGAGGCGATGCCGCGCGTCTTCATCGAGAACGAGGCGCTGCTGAAGACGATCAGGAGCGTTGATTTCGCCGAAATCTGCATCACGTCCGACATCGCGGTCACTGCCGGCAAGGGGCCAGCCGACGCCTTCCGGCTCGCCGAGGCGCCGGGGATCGCGGTGGTCGTCGAACGCGCGCCGGGGATGAAATGCGCGAGGTCGTGGAAGTATTTCGATCCCGCGACGGCGGAGCCCGATTATCCCGGCGTCACGCCGCGCGACGCCAGGGCTCTGCGGGAACTGAAGGCCCTGGGGCATTGGGCGTGAGTCCTCGCCTGCTCGGGCTGATTGCGGCGGCGGCGGCCTTCGCAATCGATCAGGGCAACAAGCTCTGGATGCTTGACGTCTTTCAGATCGAGGATCGGCCGCCGACCGTGGTCCTGCCCTTCCTCGATATCGTCATGGCCTGGAACAAGGGTATTTCCTATTCCCTCCTGAAGACGGACACGCCCGCAGGGCGCTGGATTCTGCTCGGACTTTCGCTGGGCATTACATTGATCTTCACTGTTCTGCTGTGGCGATCAAAGGGGCGCGTGGGAGCCGCCGGCCTTGGCCTGATCGTCGGAGCGGCGCTCGCCAACGCCCTCGATCGCTTCGTTCATGGCGCCGTGGCTGACTTTTACCACTTCCACACGCCATTCTCCCTCGGCCCGCTCTCCAACTACGTCTTTAACCTCGCGGATGTCGCGATCGTTGCCGGAGTTGGACTTCTTCTATATGAATCCCTGTTTGTCGGGGATACGACGGAAGCTAGGCGGGACGCCGAATAGGTTCGTTCGCCTAAAATTCGCCGTTAAACCGGGGCAGTTGTGTGGCGTATCGCGGCCCAGCGGATGGAGTGAATCATGGTCAGGGACGGTTTGGTCAAGACCTTAGTCGTTTGTAGCGTCCTCGCGGGGTCGGCGATGGGCTCGCATCCAGCCAGGGCGCTCGACGACGGAAAAGGCAACTCCTTGCTGGATGTCCTCGATCTGGTCGGCCTCGGCGAAAAGAAGGAAGAGCCCGTCATTCAGTACCGCGAGCGGCCCCCACTGGTCCTGCCGCCGAAGACTGAGTTGCGGCAGCCGGCGCCATCCGCCGCCCAGCGCGCCGCTGACTGGCCGCAGGACCCGGAAGCCGTGCGAGCCGCCAAGCGCGCCCAGGACATTCGGGGTCGCGCCAATGCGGATGACACGAACAATCCTCAGTATGCCGGCAAGCTGACACGCGTTGGCCGGATCAATCCCGGCGACTCTGTCGAGAAGCCCGGGCCAAACCAGCCGTGCAGCATGTCGCCGGGCGCCGGGAACGCCTGCGATCCCACCACGTTCTGGAAAAACCTCTCCGTCAAATCCGACAAGCCCGAGGAGAAGGGCCTGCAGGCTGGCGTTGAGCCGGATCGTCAGTATTTGACGCAGCCGCCCAAGGGATACATGGCCCCGACACAAAGCGTTAAGGCCGGTTTCGAGGCACCGCAGCCGGCGCCGTCGATCTTCGACTACGTTCGCAACAAGGTTAGCGGCGAATAGGCTTGTCACGAAAAGCACGGAATTCCGGGGTCAGGGGCTAACGGAGGCGGCGCGGACGCCTTATATTGCCCGAGCGGCCAAATCCGGTCGCCCATTTCCGGTGCGCTTTTCATGGATCGATCCGCGAACCCCTCAGCTTCCGATTCGTCGCCCCATGGCGGTCCGGAAGTGGGCCGTTTCAGCCTCCCCAATGGCATGGACGTGGTTGTCATCCCCGACCGCCGCGCGCCGGTCGTCACGCACATGGTGTGGTACCGCAACGGATCCGCGGATGATCCGCCGACCAAATCCGGCATCGCCCATTTTCTAGAACATTTGATGTTCAAGGGCACGAAGCTTCACAAACAGGGGGAGTTTTCCGAAGTCGTCGCGGAACTCGGCGGGCGCGAAAACGCCTTCACCTCGAACGATTATACGGCCTATTTCCAGCGGGTGGCCAAGGAGCACCTGCCGGTGCTGATGGAGTATGAGGCCGACCGGATGACGAATCTGGTGCTGACGGACGACGTCGTCGCCCCGGAGCGCGACGTCGTGCTGGAAGAGCGCCGCATGAGGACTGATTCCGACCCCGGAGCGCAACTCAACGAAGCGGTTCAGTCGGCGCTGTTTCCACATCATCCCTATGGCACGCCGATTATCGGCTGGATGCACGAAATCGAGGATCTCGGTCGCGAGGACGCGCTCGCTTACTACACGCGCTTCTACACGCCGGAGAATGCAATCTTGATCGTTGCCGGAGACGTCGATGCGGACGAGGTGCGCGCGCTGGCGGAAAAAACCTATGGCGCCATCCCCGCGCGCGGCGACGCGCCCAAACGCAAGCGCCCTCGCGAACCAGAACCACGCGCCCATCGGCTCGTGACGCTCACCGACGAAAAGGTCGAGCAACCCAGCCATCAGCGCGTCTATCTGACGCCATCCTACGCCACCGCCGCACCGGGAGAGGCGGAAGCGCTTGAGTTGCTGGCCCATCTTCTCGGCGGCGGGCAGACGAGCCTGCTGTATAGAAAACTGGTGGTCGAGAAGAAGGTCGCCGTCATGGCGGGCGCCTACTACATTGGCTCGGCGCTGGATGATACCCGGTTCTGGCTCTACGCCATGCCCGCCCCGGAAGTGACGCTCGAAGCGCTGGATGACGCCGTGGCCGACGTGATCGCGGATGTCGCGCGCCATGGCGTGAAGGCGGAAGACCTGGCGCGCGCCAAGACCAGACTGATCGCCGACGCCATTTATGCCCAGGACAATCAGGCCTCGCTCGCGCAATGGTACGGCGCATCGCTTTGCACGGGCAGCACGCTGGACGATATTCTGCAATGGCCAGCGCGAATCGACGCCGTTAACGCCGAGGCGGTGAGAGCCGCCTGCGCCAAATGGCTCGACGTCAGGCGATCGGTGACCGGCTTTCTTCTGCCAGCAGAAAAGGCGGAAGCCGCCTGACCAGATCGCATATTTGATTCAAGACTTATGGAAACGCCGGAATGAACGTACAGACAAAACCGCAAGCGGCCTCGCGCGCGGCGATGGTGCAAAAGGTTCGCGGTCCCAGGACGGGCATCGAAGCCTGGCTCGTCGAGGATTACGCGGTTCCGCTGGTTGCCTTTGATTTCGCCTTTCGCGGCGGCAGCGCCCAGGACAGCGTGGAGAAATCAGGCGCGGTCGCCATGATGGCGGCGCTGCTCGACGAGGGCGCCGGCCCGCTCAACGCGGACGCATTTCATCGCGCGATGGACGACAAGGCGGTCGAGATTTCGTTTTCGTCGGATCGCGATCACCTTCAGGGCCGCGCCAAGACCCTTACGCGCCATCTTGACGCGGCGGTGGAACTACTGCGCCTTGCGGTCTGCGAACCCCGTTTCGACGTGGACGCGATCGAACGCGTACGCGCGCAAATGATCGCCGGACTGAAACGCGAGTCGCAGGACCCTGACGCGCTCGCGGGCAAGGCCTGGCGCGAAGTCGCCTTCCCCAATCATCCCTATGGAATGGCCGGGCGCGGCACGCTCGACAGTGTACCCACGATTACTCGCGATGATCTTATCGCGCTTCGCCTCGCGCAGATGGCGCGCGACGGATTGAAGATCGCGGTTGTTGGCGCCGTGGATGCGGCGCGGCTGGCCGGAATCCTGGACGAAGTCTTCGCTGAACTCCCTGAGAAAGGCGCGCTGAAGGCAATTCCGCATGTCGAAATGGCGAACGCCGGCGTCCGAAAGGTCGTTGACGTGGATGTTCCGCAATCGACCATTCGTTTCAGCCTGCCGGGTATTGATCGGCATGATCCGGATTACTGGCCCGCGGTGGTGCTCAATCACATTCTCGGCGGTGGATCGTTTTCGGCGCGGCTATTCAAGGAAGTGCGCGAGAAGCGCGGACTTGCCTATTCCGTCCATTCACAGCTCGCCGTGTTCGACCACGCCGCGTTGTTCAGCGGCGGCACCTCGACTAAGAACGAGCGCGCTGCTGAATCCCTCGCCGTAATCGAGGAAGAAATCGCCAAGATTCTCGAGACCGGCCCAACCGACGAAGAACTCGTCAAGGCGCGCAAATATCTCATGGGTTCCTATGCCTTGCAGTTCGACACATCGACGAAGATCGCCGGCAATCTCGCGCATCTGCAGTGCGTCGGACATCCCGTCGAGTTTCTGGACCGACGCAACGACTACATTGCCGCGGTGACCATGGAAGATCTGCGCCGGGTGGCGAAGCGGCTGTTCGAAGGCAAAAAACTGCTGGTCGCGGCGGCGGGCCGACCAACGGGCATGTGATGCGCTGCGAGCCGATCGCCTAAAATCCCAGCGTCGGTACGACGTCCCTGGGTGGCGCGGTCCATTTTTTGCGCGGTTTTCCATCAGCTATCGCGCGCAGTTCGCGCGCGAGAATGCGCCGCCACTGTATGATCGCGATGTCCGAGCGACCGAGCCGCTCGCCCTCGCGTTTCACGATGCGGCCCTGACCCGCCTGCGTGGCGATGTCCTGAATCACCGCGAGATCTGGATGGCGTGTCTCGGCGTAGCGACCGACGCCATTGATCAGTTCACGCGCCACGTCTCCAGCAGGCCGCGCCGCGGCGACGAGCTTGTCATATTCGGCCTGTCGGGCCCGATACTCCGCGGCCTCTTCCGCGTTGGCCTCCGTATGTCCAGCGATGAACCAGACCTGATTCTCATCATCAACCGGCGTGAAGTGGAAATAGATTTCACGCCAGCCTGTAATGTTCATGCCGGTGCGCGGCGGCACGATGACCCGCGTGACGTTGGGCGCGTAGTGGAGTGAGACGCGCGCCTTGCCGTTCTTGCGCGTTCCCAGTCGCAACAGGCCCCAGTCGGTTTCCTCGGCGGAGACAATGGGCAGATCGATAGCCAGCGGCGCGTGGGAGCCTCCTGGCGCATGCGTGAATGCGACATGCACTTCATCCATGCTGTTTTCGTAACTCTGGAGATAATTGCAGGGCACCAGTTCGGCGTTCCAAATGTCGAGAACGCCCTCTGTCTCGCGTATGGGAAACGGCGGAAAGGCGGGTGGCTCGCCCTCGCCAAAATAGGCGTAGACAATTCCGATGTATTCGCGCGCGGGATAGGACCCGATCTGGACCTTGCGGGCAAAACCAGGTTCTTCCGCCGGTTGCTCGACGCACTGGCCCCTGCAATCGAACTTCCAGCCGTGATAAACGCAGCGAATATCATCCCCCTCGATCCAGCCAAGATGCATCAAGGCGAATCGATGCGGGCAGCGCGCGTCGACGATATGTACATCACCTCCGTCGCCTCGATAGATCGTGTAATCCTCGTTCATGATTCGCAGCGGCTTCGCCTCGCCTGGCGCGATATCCTTGCCGCGAAAGACAGCAATCCAGAACTGGCGCATGAAGACGCCTCCCGGCGTTCCAGGCTTCGTTGTCGCGAGATCGACGCCAAAGCGCGAGGCGGAGCCATCGGAATCCGCGCCATGGTCTAAAATCGTCGATGTCGTCATGCGCGCCTCCCGGAATGTCGTTTCCGGAAACATGCTGCCATTTTCGCATTGCGGCAAGTCACGGTCCGACGGTCGCCTGTTTCGGTTGAAATTGGCAGGAACGGATATCCGCGATTATCCTCCCCGCCACGCACGAGTTTCGCTAGACTTGGCGAGGAATCACCCCAGGCGCATGAAACCATGACCGTACGTCGGCTCGACCCCATTCTCGTTGACCGCATCGCGGCCGGCGAAGTCGTCGAGCGGCCGGCGTCCGCGGTCAAGGAACTGGTTGAAAATGCCGTGGACGCGGGCGCCCGGCGTATCGAAGTGTCGATCGAGGGTGGCGGACGAAAGATGATCCGCATCGTCGATGACGGTGTCGGCATGGGGCCTGCTGACCTCGAACTGGCGGTCGAGCGACATGCGACCTCAAAACTGCCCGATGGCGATTTGACCAATATCGCGACACTGGGCTTTCGCGGCGAGGCGCTGCCCTCGATCGCCTCGGTGGCGCGACTTGAAATTGTCGCGCGGGAACGCGGCGCGGCGCAGGGACATTCGATTCGCGTCGAGGAGGGTCGCAAACGCCCTGTGACACCCGCCCCGGGCGCGCAGGGCGCGCGAATCGAAGTCCGCGATCTCTTCGCCGCGACGCCGGCTCGTCTCAAGTTTCTCAAGAGCGACCGGGCTGAGGCGCAGGCGGTCGCCGATGTGATCAAGCGGCTTGCCATGGCGCATCCAGAAATTCGATTTGCGCTATCCGGCGACAATCTGACGGGGTTCGACCATGCCGCCTGCCCGCCGGGCCCGGAAGGCCGGCTTGCGCGGATTTCACAAATTCTGGGCGAGGAATTTCGCGCCAACGCCTTGCGCGTCGAGGCCGAGAGGGAAGGGTTTCAGCTCCACGGCTTTGCCGGCCTGCCGACGTTCCATCGCGCCAATGCGCAAGCGCAATATCTTTTCGTCAATGGTCGCCCGGTGCGCGACAAGTTACTTAATGGCGCGGTCCGGGCCGCCTATATGGATTATCTGCCGGGCGACCGGCACCCCGCGCTGGCGCTGTTCCTGAGCTGCGACCCGCGCGAGGTCGATGTGAACGTCCACCCGGCGAAGGCGGAGGTACGGTTTCGCGACCCGGGCCTCGTTCGTGGGCTGATCATCGGCGCGCTGAAACAAACGCTGGCCCACGGAGCGCAACGCGCCTCGAGCAAAGGCGGAACCGGCGCCCTCGACGTCTTCGCACGGCGTGCATTTGGAGGACCGGGTCACAACGCGAACTGGGACTGGCGCGCTTCGCCTGCCGCGCCAGCAGGGCAGGGATTCGCGGAATCGACCCAAGCCGCATTCGTCTCGACGCCCATGGCCGACGCGCGATCTCACGCAACTCCGATGGATGCAGCGGACCTCGATTCGCCGCTCGGCGCGGCCCGTGCCCAGCTTCATGACACCTACATCGTCGCGCAGACCCGCAATGGTTTCGTTCTCGTCGATCAGCACGCGGCGCACGAACGAATCGTCTATGAACGTCTCAAGCGCCAGCGGTCCGAGGCGGGAGTGGAGCGGCAGCTCCAGTTGATCCCTGTCGTCGTCGATCTCGACTCCGCCGATGTCGACCGGCTAATCGAGAACGCCGCGATCCTGGCTGGGCTCGGCCTTGTGATTGAGCCCTTCGGACCTGGCGCGGTCGCCGTGAGCGAGGCGCCAGCGTTGCTCGCCAAGGCCGATCTGGGACGCCTCGTCCGCGATGTCGCCGACACGCTCGCCGAGCATGGGACCGCACTGTCGCTGGAAAAACGTCTCGATCACGTTCTGGCGACCATGGCGTGTCATCATTCCGTGCGGTCTGGCCGGCGGCTGACTGGAGATGAAATGAACGCGCTCCTGCGCGAAATGGAGGCCACGCCGGGTTCCGGCCAATGCAACCATGGCCGTCCTACCTACATCGAGATGAAGCTCGGCGACATCGAACGTCTTTTCGGACGTTCCTGACCGGGATCGGGTCGACCTTGACGGACCTTCGGCCCATACCTACCTTTGCGGCGACTTTTGAAACGCCGCCCGAGGCGGAAAGGACTTTTCCATGTCGACGCACAAGACCACCGACGCCACCTTCGACGCGGACGTTCTGAAGTCCTCCGAGCCGGTCGTCGTCGATTTCTGGGCGGAATGGTGCGGGCCCTGCAAGATGATTGGCCCATCGCTCGAGGAGATCGCAACGGAGATGAAGGGCAAGGTCAAGATAGCCAAGCTCAATGTCGATGAGAATCCTGGCGTCGCCGGCAAGCTCGGCATCCGATCGATCCCGACTCTCATGCTGTTCAAGGACGGCAAGCTGAGTTCGCAGAAGGTCGGCGCCGCGCCAAAGGGCGAACTCGTCAAGTGGATCAACGGCGCAATCTGACGTTGTTTCGAGCTTTTCGGCTATCGACCTGTTTTCACGCGCGTCCACTCGCGCGTGACTATTTTCTGCGTCGCCTGATCGTTCGCCGTTACCACATAGAGGCCGCGTAAGGCGTCGTCCCTAGGGTAAATCGATGGATTGTTCAAAATATCCTTTTCAATGAAGGGCTTGGATGCAAGAACGCCATTCGCGAAACTGGTGGTCGCGGTGTTTCGGGCGGCGATATCCGGGCGCAGAAGAAAGTCGATGAAGGCGTAAGCTTCCGCGACATGTGGGGCGTCCTTCGGGATCGCCAGATTGTCCAGCGACATCAGCGCTCCCTCTTTTGGAATCACGTAGTTGATATCAACGCCATTGGCCGCCTCGCGCGCGCGATTGCGCGCCTGAAAGCTGTCGCCAGCCCAACCAACCGCAAGGCAGATGTCGCCGTTGGCAAGGGCGTTGATATATTCGGATGAATGGAATTTCTTGACGTAGGGTTTGACGCGCAAAAGGGTGTCGGCCGCGCGGTGAATATCGTCGGGCCGTTTTGAATCGGGGTTAAGCCCAATAAATTTCAAAGCGGCGGTAAAAATGTCCTCGGGACTGTCGAGCATATAGACGCCGCAGTCGCCGAATTTGCGCAGGTTTTCGGGCTTGAAAACAGTCTCCCATGATTCAACGGGTTTGCCGCCCATTCTCAGGCGCGCCTTTTCGACATCATAAGCAATACCCGTCGTGAACCACATGTAATTCACGGCGTACTGATTGCCAGGATCGTAGGCGGCCAGCCGAGCCATCACTTCCGGCCAAAGACCCTTGAGGTTTATCAGTTTCGACTTGTCGAATTTCTGATAGACGCCAGCCTGAATCTGACGCTGCAGGAACGTCGCCGAGGGAACAACCACATCGTAATCCGTCTTGCCGGCGAGCAGTTTCGTTTCAAGCGTCTCGTTGGAATCATAGGTATCGTAAATGACCTTGATGCCGGTTTCCTTCGTGAAATCCTCGAGCACCTTTGGATCGATGTAGTCGGACCAATTATAGACGTTGACGACTTTTTGTTGCGCGATCGCCGGGCTGGCGATGGCGAAAATCGCCAGCATGAAAGCCGCAATTCCACGCATGAATTCACCTTTTTCATCGTTGGCGGATCGCGTGTCGCAACCGCGACAGGCCAGAATCGAGCGTTTCATCATTCTTGGCGAAGCAGAAGCGCACAACCGTGCGCACGGCGTTTTCAGCATAAAAGGCGGAAACCGGAATGGCCGCGACGCCATGTTCCTCCACCAGACGGCGGCAGAAGACCACGTCATCCATCTCGCCAATCGCGCCAATATCGACGTTGACGAAATAAGTTCCTTCACTTGGAATGACGGGAAAGCCGCATTTCATCAGTCCCGCGCAAAACCGGTCACGGCTGCGTTGGTAATTGGCGCGCATTCCGGTGAAATAGGCGGCGTCCTTCCCCAATCCATAGGCGACCGCAACCTGTAGATTGGGCGGCGTCGTGAATGTCAGGAACTGATGCGCCTTGGCGATGACACGCATGATTTCCGGCGCGGCGAGGACCAAACCAACCTTCCAACCCGTCAGCGAGAAAATCTTGCCCGCCGATCCAATCTTGATGGTTCGTTCCCGCATCGACGGAATGTTCAGCATGGAGACGTGCATTCGCTCGTCGAAGATCACATGCTCCCAGACTTCATCACAAATGGCGATGGCGTTGTATTGCACACAATATCGGGCCAGCAACTCCACCTGCTCGCGACTATAGACAATGCCGCTTGGGTTCAGCGGATTATTGAATACGACCGCTCGGGTCTTGCTCGAAAAGACCGCTTCGAGGTCCGCCGCCGAAAATGTCCAGTGGGGCGGCTGCAACGTCACGAATTTAGGGATCCCACCCGCCCGCCGCACCAGTGGCAGATAGGCGTCATACATCGGCTGGAAGAGGACAACTTCGTCTCCCGGCCGAATCGTCGCGAATATAGCCCCCGCCAGCGCTTCAGTCGCGCCAGAGGTCACCATGGTTTCGGCGAGCGGATCGATCTCGATTCCCTGATGCCGCAAATAATGATCGGCAATCGCCGCGCGAAGTTCCGGAATGCCCATCATCGAGGGGTACTGGTTGTATCCGTTCAGGACCGCTTCGGCGGCCCTTCGGCGCACATCCTCCGGGCCGGGATCGTCAGGAAAGCCCTGGCCGAGGTTAATGGCTTGCTTCTCCCGGGCGAGAGACGACATAACCTCGAATATCGTGGTCGGAAGATCGGCGAAAATCGTATTCATCGCGGCGGTCCGATGGGTATTCCAGAATACCTATCACAGTCGTGAACCGCTACGAAAGCTGACGGGACATGGCGTTGGAAATCGGGACAATGCTGATTCTTGGCGGGGCGCGTTCGGGCAAGAGTCGCCATGCCCTGACCCTCGCGGAACGGTCCGGGCTTGACCCCATGCTCATCGCGACGGCCACAGCCGGCGATGCGGAGATGATGGCGCGAATCAATCGCCACAGGGCCGAACGACCGGAACATTGGAGAACAGTCGAGGAGCCTCTGGATCTCGTCGCGGCGCTCGAGATCTGGCGTGACCCAAGCCGAGTTCTGGTCGTGGATTGCCTCACCCTCTGGCTGTCCAACCTGATGGAAGCGGGATTGGATGTCGAAGTCGCCACGACGCGCCTGACCCATGAACTCGCCAGGCCGCGCGGACCGATCCTACTGGTGTCCAACGAGGTCGGCCTCGGCATCGTGCCCGCGAACGAGCTAGGTCGCCAGTTTCGCGACGCCCAAGGGTTTCTCAATCAGGCGGTTGCTCAGGCTTGCGAACGCGTGACATTCGTCATCGCCGGGTTGCCGCTCCACCTGAAACCGACGTGAACGGTCGACAATTCGATACCCCCTGAACTCGCGCCAGATGGACCGTGCGTCCGGGGTCGCGACGATCCAGGTTTCCCTGTAAAATGGCGCAGCCACTGTTCACCGGGATATTGCATGACCAGCCCAATCGCCGCTAGCGAGGACATTTTCGATTATATCGTCGTGGGCGCCGGATCGGCGGGATGCGTCCTCGCCAACCGCCTGTCCGCCGACCCCCGCAATCGGGTGCTCGTTCTCGAAGCTGGCGGCAAGGACGACTGGATCTGGTTCCATATTCCAGTCGGATACCTCTTCGCCATCGGCAATCCGCGCGCCGACTGGATGTTCAAAACGGCGGAGGAGCCGGGCCTGAACGGCCGCTCACTCGCCTATCCGCGCGGACGCGTGATCGGGGGATGCTCTGCCATCAACGCAATGATCTACATGCGAGGCCAGGCGGCGGATTATGACGGCTGGCGGCAACTCGGGCTGACCGGCTGGGGATGGGACGATGTTCTGCCCATCTTCCGAAAGCAGGAGGATCATTTCGCGGGATCGAGCGCCCTGCATGGCGCGGGCGGCGAATGGCGCGTCGAGGAGCCGCGCATGCACTGGTCGATTCTTGACGCCGTTCGCGATGCCGCAGTCGAAATCGGCATTCCAAAAATCGACGATTTCAATTCTGGCGATAATTTTGGCGCCGCCTATTTTCATGTCAACCAGAAGCGCGGTCGGCGCTGGAGCGCGGCGCGGGGCTTTCTTAAACCGGTCATGAACCGACCCAACCTTTCGCTGCGGACGGGTGTTCAGGTTTCAAAGCTCGTTATCGAAAGGGGGCGCGCCGTTGGCGTTACGTACCAACGCGGGGGAGAACAAGCTACCGCGCGGGCGCGCGGCGCCGTGGTTCTGACGGCGGGTTCGATCGGCACCCCGCAACTACTTGAGCTTTCGGGCGTTGGCCGTGGCGACGTGCTGTCGCGCCTCGGCGTGAATGTCGCCCGCGATCTGCCGGGCGTCGGCGAAAATCTGCAGGACCACCTGCAGATCAGACCAATCTACAAAGTTTCGAACACGCGAACCTTGAATGTCGAATACCAGTCCCTGCTCAAGCGCGCTAAAATGGGGATCGACTACGCCCTGTTCCGCCGTGGCCCCCTGACCATGGCGCCATCGCAACTCGGCATTTTCGCGAAATCGAGCCCCGATCTCGATACCGCGAATCTCCAGTTTCACATTCAACCCCTGTCGCTCGACAAGTTCGGCGAACCCATGCACGATTTCGGCGCGATCACGGTCAGCGTCTGCAATGTCAGGCCTACCAGCCGGGGTTCGGTGCACGTTTCCTCGCCCGCGTGCCAGCAACAGCCGGTCATCGCGCCCAACTATCTCAGTACCGAGGACGACCGGCGGATCGCCGTCGACGCCATCAGGCTGGCGCGCAAACTTTGTAGGGCCAAGGCATTGAAGCCTTTCGAGCTCGTTGAATTCCGACCTGGCAGCGATGTTATGTCCGACGACGATCTCGCGCGAGCGGCGGGCGATCTCGGCACCACGATTTTTCATCCCGTTGGAACCGCGAAAATGGGCCGAGCCGACGATCCGACGGCGGTCGTCGACGAGCGCCTGCGCGTTCGCGGCATCGATGGATTGCGGATCGCGGACGCCTCGGTCATGCCGCGCATTACTTCAGGAAATACCAACTCACCCACCATGATGATCGCTGAAAAAGCGGCCGAGATGATTCTCGCCGACGCAAAAGTCTGATGTAATGGCCCTGATCGCGCAGCGGCCGATATCCCCACCGATCGACGGTCGGCAATCCGAACCCGCATTGCGAATCGCGCGAGGATCACGGCGACTGTTGCGTTCCATGGGAATTTCGACGCTAACGGAATTACCCCTGGGGAGCGGCCGACGCGCCGATATTGTCGGCGTTAATCGGAGTTCGCGAGTCATCATTGTCGAAATCAAATCCTCGATCACGGATTTCCGAACCGACGATAAATGGCCAGATTACAGGAATCATTGCGATGAATTCTATTTCGCGATTTCGGCGGAAATCCCTCAAGAAATCATGCCAAACGACGCCGGACTGATCATCGCGGACGAATATGGCGCATACATTGTCCGGCCGGCGCCGGAGCATCGAATCGCGCCGGCGACAAGGCGGGACATATTGCTGCGCTTTTCCCGGACAGCGGCGGATCGATTGCACGTTTTGCACGATCCCGACGGTCGGCTCGCCGAAGACTGATCAGCGCGGCGCGCGCTTGGCGAGAATCCTTTGCAGCGTGCGTCTATGCATGTTGAGCCGCCGCGCAGTTTCCGAGACGTTGCGGTCGCAGAGTTCATAAATCCGCTGGATATGCTCCCAGCGAACACGGTCAGCCGACATGGGATTTTCCGGCGGCTCGGGCTTGTTCGCATCGGTCGCCATCAGCGCGCCAAAAATTTCGTCCGCGTCAGCCGGCTTGGCGAGATAGTCGAAAGCCCCGAGCTTTACCGCCGTCACCGCCGTAACGATGTTGCCATAGCCGGTTAAGATGACGCCACGCGCGTCAGGACGCCGTTTTTTGAGCTCCACGATCACGTCGAGTCCGTTTCCATCGCCAAGGCGCATATCGATGATGGCGAAAGCTGGCGCGGATTGATCGATCGCCTTGAGACCTTCGGCGACGGAATCAGCCACCGATACGACAAATCCTCTAGCTTCCATGGCGCGGCTCAAACGCGTCTGGAACGGCTTGTCGTCATCGACAATCAGTAACGACTTGTCGGGAACATCGAGTTCGCTGCCTGACGTCATTCCAATCCCTCTAATCCCTTTGCAACCCTTCGACTTATACTAACCTATCGCCCCGATGCGGGTTCAGGACCCCGATTTAGATCAAATTTCGTCCGCTCGTTGGGCGGGGCTTTCCCGGTCCTTCTTTCAAATGCTTCGCGGGGCCAGGCGATCAAAACTCTAGCCCCCGTGTCGGGTGGCAGCGCATTCGTGGTCCTGACGACGGCCGCCGACCGCTCCAGCAGTGTCTTTGCGATGAACAGACCAAGCCCGAGACCAAAGTCATCGTCGGATTTGGCGGCCCGATCGCCGGGACGGGTCGTAACATAGGGTTCGCCCAATCGGTTCAGTATCTCTGGCGCGAAGCCCGGTCCATCGTCCTCGATCACGATCCGAACTTCCAGAGGCGACCAGGCGGCGTTGATCCGCACTTCCGATCTTGCGAAATCAATCGCATTCTCGACGAGATTTCCAAGACCATACAGGATTCCTGGGTTGCGAGAGCAGATTGGCTCCGGCCCGGCTCCTGAACTGTGAATATGAACAGGGGCGCCATAACCACGTTGCGGCTCGACCACTTCCTCAATGAGGTGGCCAAGACTCATGACATCCAGTAATCCGTCGCCCTCGCGCCCCAGCGACGTCAGTTTAGACAGGATGGCCCGGCATCTCTGAACCTCCTGCGCGATCAGGTGTATGTCATCCGAGCCTGGCGATTCCGCAGGTGTTGTGCGTGTCAATTCCTTGATGGCTAAAGTTATGGTCGCCAAAGGTGAA
>CAISJZ010000249.1 GCA_903885755.1 uncultured Hyphomicrobiales bacterium
CCAAGCGCCGCGATTTCCTTGGCCAGCGGGTCGGGCAGGATCAGCGCGTCAACGGCCGCGTCCCGCGCGAACAGTCCGCCGTTGTAGGGCGGGATCGCCATGTCGTGATGACCGACATCGACGCGATGAAACAACGAAATGAAATTTTCCCAGATCGGTCGTGGATCAAATTCGTTTTGCGACTTTAACGCGCGTTGCAGGAGATCGCCCGGCAAGAGATCCGTGCGCTGGGCGAAGGCGATAAACAGAATCCGGTCGAGCAGCTTTTGCGCCGCCTCGATCGCCGGCAGCCGCGCCATGCGCGGCCCTTCGGCGAAATGCACGAGATATTCGACGAGCCTGTCGCGCAGGCCCTTGTAGTCGAGATAGAGCTTGTTGGTAATGTCGGCAAAGGCGCTGTCGGTGTCGCGCAACATCCTGTCGACGACATCGCCAAGCAGACGCTCCGCCGAGAGAAACAGCCACAACCGCGCGTGTTCGTCGCGATCGTCGAGCTTTGTGAGATCGAAGACTTCGTAGGCGTCGCGACCGCGGCCGAAGGCGTAGAGCCTGATCTCCAGACAGTTCGACACCAGCACCCATCTGGAGCCCGGCGCGTCGATGGCGTAGTCCCACGCCTGCTGGACCGGGCTGCGCCCGCGGCCGGATTCGATCTTGTCGAGGTCCGACGACGGACCTTTCAGCTCGAAGGGCGCGACGACATCCGCCCGACCCGCCGCCTGATCGAAATGGCCGAGCGCCACGTCGACAAGCCCGTTGCGTATCTGCTGCTCGAAAGCCAGCGAAAAGGGCCGCTCGGGATCAACGGTTGTGTAGCCGAGCACGCGGCCCAGCACCTGTTCGATGAAGACCGGGCGGACCGAAACTTCCTTCTGTTTCAGGAAGCGCGGATTGCGCGCCTTGCGGGCATAGTCGGCGGCGGCTTCAAGCTGCGCGGGCGTCGGCTGGAACAGCGCGACCCGGCGCGCCTCCTCGATGACCCGGTGGTTGAACAGCGGCGCGCGCAGCGTCCGCGACGGGCCGCGGGCGCGCCCGCGCCCGCCCGGGGAAGGCAAATCAAGTCCGGCGGCCGCGAACAAATCCGTGGGGAACCCTAGCGCCCCCGCGCGATTCGGTCGATATCGGCGCGGCTGAATGCCGGGGACAACGGGAGGGGGAGGCAGCCTTCCCCAAATCCCAAAATCCGCTACACTGCGCTCAAATCATCCCGGGAGGCTCCCCATGCAAGTCATTCAGTTCGAGGACATCGAGTGGAAGCGCGGCCTGCAGCATCGCGGCGGCACGTTTCACTTCCGCCACATGTTCGATGGAACGCCCGATACGCCCGGCAACTTCCAGTTCAACATCGGCCGCATCGAGGGCGACTTTACTTCGCCGCGCCATCGCCACAACTTCGAGCAGTTCCGCTTCCAGATCGAGGGCGTCGCGGACTTCGCCCGCAACGGCAAGATGGGCGCGGGAACCTTTGGCTATTTCCCCGAGGGCGCGAGCTACGGCCCGCAGTCGGCTCCCGGCGGCACGGCGCTGACCGCGGTGCTGCAATTCGGCGGCGCCAGCGGGTCGGGCTATCTCTCGCGCGCGCAGGTTCGCGACGGCCAGAAGGAGCTTGAAAAATTCGGCAAGTTCGAGGCCGGCATCTTCAAGCGCAACGACGATGTCGAGGGCCGCCGCAACACCGATGGCTATCAGGCGATCTGGGAACATTATCGCGGCCGCGCGATGGAATATCCAAAACCCCGCGTGCGCGACCCCGTGATGATCGACATCGACCATTACGAGTGGGCGCCAATCGGCGAGGGCGTCGCCGAAAAACCCATGGGCGTGTTCACCGAGCGCCGCGCCGAGGCCAATCTGATCCGCCTCGACGCGGGCGCCGCGTGGACCGGCAAGGGTCGCTCGATCTATCTCGTGCTGGAGGGCGCCGGCGAGGTCGGCGGCCAGACCTACACGACCCTGACCGGCGTCAACGCCGCCGAGGGCGAGGCGCCTACCTTCAAGGCCAGCGCCGAGACGGTCATCCTGCACCTCGGCCTGCCCAACCTCGCCGGGCTGGAGGATCGCCTGCGCGCGACGATCGCGACCGCCGCGGAGTAACGCGAACCGCACGCGACACTGACGCGAGACGCACGCGACGCTTACGCGGAAACGAGCGCGGCAAGCACGGCGCGCGTGCGCGCGTCCGCGACGCCATCGACGCGCGCGCGGCGGAAATGCCGCTGGAACGCCTCGACCACCGCGCGGGTACGCGGACCGAAGATTCCGTCGATGGCGATTGCGTAGCCATGGCGCGCGAGGCCTTCCTGCAAGGCCTTGATTTCAGGCCCTGAATCGCCCTCGCGCAAGGCCTTCGCGTGGCCCCCGAACGCCGGTTCAACCCAGCGTCCGACGCCCAGTTCGTGCAGCCGCTCCCAGGGGAAGGCCTCGCCGGGGTCGATCTTGCGCCCCGGCGCCACATCGGAATGCGCGAGAAACCGTTCGGGAACAATGGCATGGCGGGAGGCTATGTCACGGCAGAGCGCCGCCGTCGCCACGATCTGCGCCTCCGGGAACGGCGCGGGGACGCCATTGATATGTCCTTGATTTACAATCTCTATTCCGATCGACCGGGAGTTGAGATCGGTCTCGCCCTTCCAGCTCGAGGCGCCGGCGTGCCAGGCCCGCCGGTCCTCGGCGACCAGTTGCAGGATGCGCCCGTTTTTCCAGATAAAATAATGGCTTGAGACCTCGCTCGCCGGGTCGCACAAACGCTCAAGCGCTTCTTCGCCGGTCGGCATCCCGGTGTAGTGCAGGATCACGCAGTCAGGCCGCCCGCCGCCCCGCCGCTCGCCATGGTTGGGCGAGGCGGCGAAGGACTCGGCGAGCGGACTGTCGGGTCGCGGATAATCCATTCAGATCAATAGACTGGCGCGTAGCGCACGCAATAGGGATTGCCGTCGTAGTCGTAGCGCACCCGCACACAGCGGTTTCCATTCGGCCCCGGCGAATTGGCGCCGATGACCGCGCCGGTGGCGCCGCCGGCGACCGCGCCGACGACCGCCCCGCCCGGACGCCCGGTGATCGCCGCGCCGAGAAGGCCGCCCGCGACAGCGCCAACCGCGGCGCCGCCGACCGTGCGATCCTCCTGCGTCGAACCGCAGCCCGCCAGCGCCAGAGCCGACGACAAGGCGGTCGCCAGCACAATGAACTTCTTCATTCTTCATTCTCCCGAAACGCGCCCGCGCGGACGCTGAGGCTTCAACGATTCCCCGCGGAAGACTATCCACTATCCAATCGCGGCGCGAGTGAGGCCGCGCTTGCGTTAGGGTTTCCCGCTGGTTTCTTGCCAGTCGTCGGCGCGCCCTCTATGTCTACGACGCCAGTCGGCCGGACGGCCGCTCCCGCGAGGGAGAGGAAAGTCCGGGCTCCACGGAGACACGGCGCCGGATAACGTCCGGCGGGGGCGACCCCAGGGATAGCGCCACAGAAAGGAAACCGCCTCCAGCGCCGCCTTCGGGCGATGCGGGAGGTAAGGGTGAAAGGGTGCGGTAAGAGCGCACCGCGCGGCCGGTAACGGCAGCGGCATGGCAAGCCCCGCCGGGAGCAAGACCGAATAGGGGCGACACGGGATGGCGACATCCCAACCCGTCTTCGGGTCGTCGCCCGGGTTGGTTGCTTGAGGTCGCCGGCAACGGCGATCCCAGAGGAATGGCCGTCACGTCGGCGCGCGCGAGCGCGTCGGCCATACAGAACCCGGCTTACAGGCCGACTGGCAATTTTTTCAGGACAAAGGCGGTCGAGGCTACCAGTGCCGGCGATGGCCGTAATAGCCGTATCCCGGGCCCCAGCCCCAGGGCGCCACGACCACGGGCGGGGCATAAACGGGCGGCGGCGGCGCGGGCTGAAACGCAACCGCGTTGGCCGGGATATAGCCGGGCATGTTTCGCCACGAGGCGTTGCACCAGTATTGCGAGCAGCTCACAACGTCGATCTCGGCGTTATCGGGAATCTGCTGCACGACCGGAGACCGCATGGTCGGGCCCGCGCGCATGGTCGCGGGCGCGATGGTGATTGCTGGGCGGGCAAGCGCCGCGCTGGACAGTCCGGCCAGGGCAAGGAGCGCGATGATCTGTGTTTTCACGGCTGATTCTCTTCCTGACGGCCTGCCACCGAACCCGCCCATAACAACCCCGGAAATCGATGGCAAGGTTTCGCCCACGTTGGCTTTGCCGCCACTTTGTGGTTCTGTCCCTGGACAATCCAGGGGAGGACAGAATGCAACTCGGCAGACGCGATCTCATCACCGGCGCCGCCATGGCCGGCGCGGGCGCGACGCTCGCCAGCGGCGCCGCCAGCGCGCAGGCCGGCCCCAAAACGCTCTTCGCGCCCGCGGTCACCACCATTCCCGTCGTCGGGACGACCGATGTCTTCGCCGTGCGTCGCATCTACTGCATCGGGCGCAATTACCCCGCCCACTCCCGCGAGATGGGATCGGACCCGACGCGCGAGCCGCCCTTCTATTTCCAGAAGCCACGCGACGCCGTGCAGAATGTGAAAATCGGCGAGGTCGCCGACCATCCATATCCCTCGCTGACGAAGAACTATCATCACGAGGTCGAACTCGTGGCCGCGTTGAAATCCGGCGGCAAGAACATTCTCGTTGGCAACGCGCTCGACCATGTCTTCGGCTACACCGTCGGCCTCGACATGACGCGCCGCGATCTGCAACAGGCCATGGGCAACGAGAAGAAGCCATGGGAAATCGGCAAGAGCTTTGACATGTCGGCGCCCATGGGGCCGCTGCACCGGGTCGAGGATGTCGGCCATTTCACCAAGGGCGCGATTTCGCTGGCGATCAACGGCAAGGTGCAGCAGGAAGCCGATCTGTCGTGGATGATCTGGAGCGTCGCCGAACAGATCGCGCAACTCTCCGAGGCCTTCGAACTGTTCCCCGGCGACATCATCTATTCCGGCACGCCGGACAAGGTGAGCCCGGTCAAGAAAGGCGATGTGCTCCTGTGCAAGATCGAGGGCCTGCCGGATATGTCGATCAGGATCGTGTGAGGCGGAGCGCGCTCACCTGACGTAGCCGGTATCGATAATCCAGGTCTTGCCGCGGTATTTGACGGTGGCGGCTCCGCTCTCGTCGCTGTCCTCGACCACCTCCACCTTCGCCCCCTTGGGGATGCGAATGGGACAATCGCGATTGGCCTTTGCGCCGCGCGGCGTCAGCGACGCCAGGGTGTAGTCGTGCCATCCCGCCCACGACACGCAGGCGAAGACATCGCGCTTCATCGTTGACAGACGCCCCGCGGCGAACGCCGTGGAAACGCCCGCCGCGAGCGCGACGGCGACAACGCTTGCGCGCAACAAATCGCGAGATTTCCTGCTGATGAAAATCCTTGCCGTGCAACCCGAAGTTCGACATCGCCTCATGATCGCGCTCCCGAGCGACAGCTTCGCACAAGTCGGGGGCGTGCGGAAGAAGGCGACGGCGGGCCAATGCGAAAAACCGGCTTTGGAGAGAACCAAGGGCTACTTGCCGGCGCGGCGCCAGATGAGCTGGGTCGTTACGCTGGAATCGGGAACGAGTACGTGCATTACGAATTCGTCGGGGCCATGAAACTCCAGTGGGCGCTGGCTGACAATGCCGTTGAACATTGCGAAGGTGCTTCCGACGATCTTTACTTCCACGCTTGTTCCGTCCTCGCGCGGAGCAAAAGAGCCGTAATAGGCAATCACTCCTTTGGCTACAGCATCATTCTGCTCCAGCGTTCCGCCGTTACGGGTCTCGAACTTCGGCAAATCGGACCTGATGAGCAACATCGAGAAATATCCAGCAGGATAGAAGCTGAGATAGCCGAGGGGATTGTCACCCCAAGACTTGATTGTGCGTTCATCGGGAAAGGTCAAGCTTTCGTCCTTCAAGGTCCAGCTTCCAGCGATACGGCTAACAATGTCGGAAAAGGCTTGCGCCTGCCCGGTTCGCGGCAGAGCCAGCAGAGCGAAAGCGCCTGCGGCCAGATGCAGAAATTGACGACGCCCGCGTCTCATGCCGCCCCCCTTTAATAGTACGCTTCTCAGCATAAATTACCGGATTACGGCGTGTGCGAAATGAGGGGCTCTGACGGTCGCATCGCCGCCAAATGATCCAACCGCGCAACATCCGCTTTCGGACACTGAGCGCGCACGTCAACCCGGCGGGTGATCCACCCAGGGATTGAACATGGGCGCGCGGGCGCGGGCGTAATCGCCGACATCGCGGGTGACGATTGTCATCCCATGATGGAGCGCCGTCGCCGCGATGATGAGATCGGGCTGCGAGAAGGTATGGCGGGCCTTGCGGCCATCCTCGACGAGGAGCCGCCATTTCAGCATGATATCCTCGCTGATCGCCAGAACGCGTTGGTCGAACATCGGACGCACCCGGTGCGTCAGCCAGTCCATGAGTTCGGCGCGGCGGATTGCGCAGGCGGCGACCTCGATGCCGAAACGGATTTCGGCGAGCGTGACCGCGCTGACGTAAAGCCGGTCAAGCGGTTGAGCCGCGATGAAGGCGACGACCTTGCGGTCGGGTTTGGGACGACGTAATTCCGAGAGAATATTCGTGTCGAGCAGCCAGGCCGTCACACATCGACCTCGCGCACCGGCATGCGGCCGCGCCGGGGTTCGATATCGATGTCGCGATGGGGCGAGCCTTGCATGGCCTCGATCAGCGCCTCGCCGGTGCGCTCGCCCTTGAGCCGCCGGTATTCCTCCGCCGAAACGACGACAACTTCGTCGCGGCCGTGAACGGTGACGTGCTGTGGCCCGTCGCTGCGCACGCGCCGCACCAGTTCGCTGAATCTGGCCTTGGCGTCGTGTAGAAGCCACGCGCCCGGCAGCCTCGACGGTTTCGATGACGGTCTGGGAATTCTGATCATACTGACCAGATTATCATGGGTGGGCATTTTGTTGCAAGCCTTGCCATGTCGAGCCCGCGGTCACAGACCGCCCCCGATCGCGGCAAGATATTTGCGGCCATAACCCGCGATCAGGCTCGCCCTGTCGGTTCCGTTGATGATGCGCCGGGCGTTGGTCCAGTCTTCCCGACCCGCCGAGAAATAATCCGCCAGCTTCTTGCCAGTGAACAGGCCCTCGATCATGCCCGTGAACAATATCTTCGTCGCGATGGCGGGTTCGAGCGCGCGGTTTGGCTCGCGGTAAAGCGCGTCGCCAAGGCCAAGCCGCGCGCCCATGGATTTGTAATTGTAATCCCACGTCAGTTGCACGAAGCCGCGACCGTAATAGTGCTGGCCCGTGGCGGGATCGGCCTTGCCGTAGGCGCGCCGTCGCCCCAGTCCGAACTCGCGGATCGGCTGCATCCCGCGCGCCGTCTCGTGGTGGGCCGTCGACAACATGTAGGCAAGCCAGCGCGCGTCTTGCCCCGCGTGCGCCGCCGCCCATTCGTCGAGCAGGGCGGACAATCCAGACGCTTGCAACGCCGTGAGAACGCCCTCGAAAAGACTGGCGCGCACCCGTGCGAAAAACGCTTCTCTGTCGATCCCGGCCATGACCAACTCCATCCATGAATTTCTGGAATTTGAATAAATTCTTTTTAGGTTAATGGTCCTAAATGGTGGTTCGGCAGCCGGGTTCAAGAGGCAGGCGGCAAAATTTCAGCGAATTTCCACGGGCGCATCAACAATTTGTTTTAATTGATAAAATTCTACTCGCGCCAGTGAAGTGGGCAGCCCCGCGCGTTGACGAACGCCGCGCGTCCCACCATCATGGCGCCATCAGGGAGGAACCGGCCACGCGCGTCGCGCGGACGCCCCCGCCCGTGGAGAAACCTCATGAAGATCGGCTATTTCAATGATTTCCGGCTGGGCGTGGTCAAGGGCGACCATGTGGTCGACGTCACGGCGCTGGCCGCCAACATTCCTCACACTGGCCCGCATGACCTTATCAACGGCGTCATCGAGCGGTTCGTCCACCTGCGCGCGGCCTTCGAGGCCCATGTGGCGAAAGAGGCCGGCATCGCGATCGCCTCGGTCAAGCTGCGCCCGCCGCTGCCGCGCCCGGTGAACATCGACTGCATGGCCGTCAACTACATGGAAGACGGCACCCGCAAGGAGCCGGCGCCCATTAACGCCTTCTTCAAGTCGCCAACGGGCATCATCGGCCCCGAAGACACCATGGTGCTGACCGACATTCCCGCCACCGTCTTCGAGGGCGAGGCGGAAATCGCGCTCGTCATTGGCAAGCACGCCAAGAACGTTCCAGCGTCGAAGGCAATGGACTACATCTTTGGCTACACCAACTTCATCGATGGCTCGGCGCGCGGCCTGCCGCCAGCCGGCAACACGTTTTACCAGATGAAATCGCGCGACACTTTCGCGCCCGTTGGCCCTTGGATCGTCACCGCCGACGAGATCAAGAACGTCGACAACCTCTCCGTGCGCCTTTGGAACAACGGCGTGTTGTGCCAGAGTTTCAACACCAGCGACATGGCCCACAAGATCCCGCGCTGCGTGGAATTCATCAGCTCGATCCATCCGCTCGTGCCCGGCGATCTCCTACCCACCGGCACCAACCATCGCGGCCTGCACGCCTTCCAGGACGGCGACCGCATCGAACTCGAGGTCGAGGGCCTCGGCCGCCTCGCCATCAACGTGCGCGACGAACTCAAGCGCACATGGTCGCGCGAAACGCGGCTGGAGCGGCAGGACAAGGGGCTCGACCCCATCGCGCCGCAACTGACGGGCAAATACGCCCCGGCGAAGTAGGGGGCGGGGGCATTGCTGGAGAGTCGGGGGCTTTCGAAAAATATCATAAAGTGATACTTTATGATATAAAGGAGATCGTGAAATGGCTTCCAGCTACACCTTGGGCTCTCATTTCGAGGACTTCGTGCGGCAGATGGTGTCGAGCGGACGCTATGCCTCCGCCAGCGAAGTGATGCGCGACGGGCTACGCCTCATGGAGGATCGGGAAAAGGCTCGCGCGGCCAGGCTGACCGCGTTGCAGCCCGATATCCGCGAGGGGCTCGAGAGCGGGCCCGGTGAAGCGCTCGACATGGCTGAAATCAAGGCGGCGGCGCGTGGTCAACGCCAGCGCGTCCGGACCGCCGCAAGCCATGGCGAATAAAATCTTTCGCACCCCGCGGGCGCGACTCGACCTGATGGAAATCTGGCAATTCATCGCCGACGACAGCGAGGCGGCCGCTGACCGGTTTCTCGACAGGATCGAGCGCGCTCTGGCGAATTAATGCGACAATCCTCTGATGGGTCGCGCGCGGCCCGAACTGGCGGTCGATCTGCGCGGGTTCCCCGTTGGAAATTATGTCCTGTTCTACCGCCCGATGGCCGACGGCGTGGAACTGGTGCGCGCGCTCAACGGCCACCGGGACATTCAGGCGGACGATATGGATTAGGTCAACGGGTGCCAATGATCGCCACGCCCGGCTTCAACCGACGGATCGGCGATGCGTTGGTATCGCGTGAAATGCCGCCTCGGCCAGAGCAACAAAAGCGATTTTCTCCTGAGCCGGAAAGCCAACATCCGTGTAAACCTTCCATACGAATTTTAGTCGCTTATAAACACGCTCATTTTCTCCGCCGGATTCAAACACCTTTCCCGCGGCACAGTATTTGAGATGCTTCTCGATTGTTTCATGAACGGAATTCGGGCGTTTTTCCGTCGGCTCCCTGAAATGGTGAAGCCGCCAAAACGCATCGTCATCGAAGCCAAGCCTTACAAGCTTCTCTAGGATAAGTACCGTTTGCCTGCTATCCATCTCGGCGACCTTTCCTTCGTGAAATATCAACCAATCGACGTAGCCAGCGCCCCCCTACCCCCTCCCCGCCGCCCTGATCGCCTTCCACACGTTCTGCGCGGTCGCTGGCATTTCCACATGGCGCACGCCGCGTTCGGCGAGCGCGTCGCAGACCGCGTTGATATAAGCGCCGAGCGCCGGCGTCGTGCCGCCTTCGCCGCCCGGCCTGATGCCATGTTTGTGGCTGGTCGCCGGCACTTCCACGAGTTCGCAATCGTACGACGGCAGATCGCTCGCCCGCGGCATGGCGTAATCCATGAAGCTCGCCGACAGCATCTGCCCGCTCTGGGGATCGTAGTGGATGTCCTCCATCATCGCCTGGCCGACGCCCTGCGCCACCGCGCCATGGGTCTGGCCATGCAGGATCATCGGATTGACCGCCAAGCCGACATCGTCGACGCCCGACCAGCGCGCGATCCTGGTGACGCCGGTGTCCGGGTCGATCTCGACCTCGCAGATATGGGTGCCCGACGGAAAGGCGCCGACCGACACCGTGTGATCGCCGACGCCATCAAGTTTTCCACGCAGATTTTCGGGCAGGTCGGCGTGCGTCGCCGCCGCCCTCGCCACCTCGAAAATGCCAACGCGCAGATCCGCGCCCTTGACGGAAAAGACGCCCTTGCCGAATTCCATATCCACCGGCGCGACTTCGAGCAGATGCGCGGCGATCGCCTTGCCCTTCTCGATGATGGCGTCCGACGCCTCGCCGATGGCCAGACTGGCGATGCGCATGGAGCGGCCCGAATGCGAACCGCCGCCCGCCTTCACGCGGTTGGTGTCATGCGCGACATAATCGACGCTGGCGAAGGGCACGCCCAGCCATTCCATTAGCAATTGCGCGAAACTCGTTTCGTGTCCCTGCCCGCTGTTCATCGTGCCAAGCACGAGTTCGACGCGCCCATCTGGCTCGATCGTCACCTCGGCGCGCTCGCGCGGCGCGCCGCCGGCGCCCTCGATATAATTGGCGACGCCAAAACCGCGCAGCATTCCCTTCTGGCGCGAGGCCTCGCGCCGCGCCGCGAAACCGGCGCGATCCGCCAGCGCCAGCGCCTTGTCCATGCCGAACGCGTATTCGCCGTTGTCATAAGTGAGGCCGACGGCATTGGTGAAGGGGAACGCCTTTGGTGGAATAAAATTGCGCCGCCGCAATTCGACGGGGTCGAACCCGTGTTCGCGCGCGGCCAGATCAACCAGCCGCTCGATGACGTATATCGCCTCGGGCCGCCCGGCGCTGCGATAGGGCGTCGTCGGGATGGTGTTGGTGAAAACCGCCCGCCCGCGAAAATGCACGGCGGGAATGTTGTAGACCCCCGACATGATGCCGAGCCCCTTGCGGAGCGGCGTGAAATGCGCGGTATAGGCGCCGATGTTGCTCGTGTTGACGCCGCGCACCGCGAGAAATGTTCCATCCGCGTCGAGCGCAAGTTCCGCCTCGACGGTGAGGTCGCGGCCCTGATAATCGCTGAGGAAACACTCCGAGCGTTCGGCGACCCACTTGATCGGCCGCTTCACGTGGCGCGCGGCCCAGGGCAACACGC
>CAISJZ010000250.1 GCA_903885755.1 uncultured Hyphomicrobiales bacterium
CGCGACCATCGTCGCCAAGCTGCTGCTGCAGCCGCTGCCGGATGTCGCCATCTTCGGCGAAAAAGATTTCCAGCAGCTCGCGGTCATTCGCCAGATGGTTCGCGACCTCGACATTCCCGTCGAGATCGTCGGCGCGCCGACCATGCGCGAGCCCGACGGCCTCGCGCTGTCCTCGCGCAACGCCTATCTCGACGAACGCCAGCGCAAATTCGCGCCGTCCCTCATCAAGGCCATGCGCTGGGCGGGCGAGCGCATTCACGCGGGCGAACCGATGAAGATCGCCCTCAACGAGGCGGGCGCCGTGATCTCCGGCGCCGGTTTCGTGATCGACTATCTCGAGGCGCGCGACGCTGTTACCCTCGCGCCCGCGCTGGAAGGTCGCACGAGCGGGCTGCGCCTGCTCGCGGCGGCAAGGCTCGGACGCACGCGGCTGATTGATAATATCGCCATCGGCGATTGAGAGGGAGGCAAGGCGTTGGCCTATCTCGAGGATACAAAACCGCTCAAGCTCGGCGATATCGCGCGGATGCGCGCGAAAGGCGAGAAGATCGCCATGCTCACAAGCTATGACGCGAGTTTCGCGGCGATGCTGGATCGCTGCGGCGTCGACGTGGTGCTGGTTGGCGATTCCCTCGGCAATGTCGTGCAGGGCCATCCGACCACGCTGACCGTCACGCTCGAACACATGATCTACCACACCGACTGCGTATTTCGCGGCATGAAGCGCGGCTTCCTGATCGCCGACATGCCGTTCGGCACGTATCAGGAGAGCCCCGCGCAGGCGATGCGCAACGCGGCGAGACTCATGTCCACCGGCGCCCAGATGGTGAAGCTCGAGGGCGGCGCCTACATGGCCGAGACCGTGCATTTTCTCGTCGAGCGCGGCATTCCCGTTTGCGCGCATATTGGCCTGACCCCGCAGGCGGTGCATCAGCTTGGCGGCTATCGCATCCAGGGCAAGGGCGAGGCGGCCGCGGCGCGCATGAAGGCCGACGCGCTGGCGCTGGAACAGGCGGGCGCGGCGATGATGGTGATCGAGATGACGCCGACCGAGGTCGCGACCGAGATCACGAAATCGCTGACGACCTGCGCCACCATTGGCATCGGCGCCGGACCGGACTGCGACGGACAGGTGCTGGTGCTGCATGACATGATCGGCGTCTTCCCCGGCAAGCGACCGCGATTCGTGCGGGACTTCATTCCGGGAACCGGCACGATCGAAGGCGCGGTGAAGGCCTATGTCGCCGCGGTCAAGAGCGGCGCCTTCCCGGCGCCGGAACATGGGTACTGAAGTTTCGATCGCCACGGCATAATGTCGGGCAATAAAGTCGGTTCGGGGAGAAACGCATGAGGAAATCGCTCGTATTCGCGGCGATCGCGGCGCTGACCATCGGGTCGCCCGCGCAGGCGCGCGACATCGACAAGGCGCTGATCGAGGCAGCGAAGAAGGAAGGCAAGCTGGTCTTTTACACCTCATACGTCACGCCCCAGATGCACGCGGCGGTGAAGGATGGTTTCGAGAAGGCCTACGGCATTCCCGTCGAACTGCTCAACGTGCGCGCCAGCGAGCTCAACGAACGCGTGCGCGCCGAGCAGGCCGCGGGACGTTTTCTCGGCGATGTCGTGCAGCACGGGCAGGCCTCGATCAATCGCTTCACCGCGGCGGGGAACACCCTGCCCCTGCCGCCGATTGGCGCCGCCGCCGACCTCATCGACGGGCAGCCCGCGGAGTCCAACCAGATCGGCTCGTTCATCGGCGCCTACGCCATTCTCGTCAATTCAAACATGGTCAAGCCGGACGACGAGCCCAAGAGCTGGCTCGATCTTCTCGACCCCAAATGGAAGGGTAAGATCCTGGTTGACGACATGCGCGCGGCGGGCGGTGGCAACGCGCTGTTCTCCGCGACCTATTCGGTTCTGGGCGAGGACTTCCATCGCAAGCTCGCCGCCAACAACATCACCCTTTCGCGCGATGTTGGCGAGGCGGAGCGACGCACCGCGCGCGGCGAATATCCCATCTACACGCCGCAAGTCTCGTCCGACCTGACAGGCCTGCGCGGATTGCCGGTGCGCCTTGTCGTGCCGAAGGAGGGCATCGCCTATGTGCGGCTTGATCTGGCCCTGCTGACCAAGGCGCCGCACCCCAACGCGGCGCGGCTGTTCGTCGAATATTATCTCTCCGAGGAAAATCAGAAGCGCATCGCCGCATGGGGCGTGTTGCCTGTTATCAAGGGCGCGGAGAGCGCCCTGCCGGCGGAGGTCCAGCCCATGGCGAAGGCGAAATTCATGGGCACGATCGTCGCGAGCACGCAGCAGAAGATGCTCGATCTCGCCACCGAGATTTACAAATAGTCGGAGGGAAAGACCATGACCGCGAACGCCAGATTCATTCCGCCCTTCAAGGCCGATGTCGTGGGCTCGCTGCTGCGCCCGCAAGCCATTCTCGACGCGCGCGCCGCCCTTGGCGCCGGCAAGATCACGCGCGACGCCCTGTGGGCCATCGAGCGCGAACACATCGGCGAGGCCGTCGCGTTGCAGAAGTCGGCGGGCCTCAAGGTCTGCACCGATGGCGAATATCACCGCCGTCACTGGTTCATGGATTTCGTGGAAAAAATCGACGGCATCGCCTTCGAGGGCGGGCTCAAGACAACCTTTCAGACGGAAGCCGGGCCCATCGAATTCGCGCCGCCGCGTGTCGTGACGGTTCGCAAGCTCAAGCGGTCGCGCGCGCTGGCGGTCGATGAATTCAGGGATTTCAAGCCGCTCGCCGACGCAGCCGGCCTGATGCCTAAACAGGTGATGCCGTCGCCGACGCTGCTGCATTTTCGCAGCGGGCGCGCCGGCGTCGATATCAAGGCCTATCCCGACATCGCCGAATATTTCGCCGATCTCGCCCGCGTCTATCGCGAGGAAATCGCCGCGCTCTATGAGGCCGGCTGCCGCTATGTGCAGATCGACGAGACGAATTTTCCCTTCCTCTGCGATCCCAAGCTTCACGATCACGTGCGTTCGATCGGCGAGGACCCCAAAACCATCCAGCACACCTACGCCAGGCTGCTCAATGACGTGACGCGCGAACGCCCCGCCGACATGCGCGTGTGCATCCATATGTGCCGGGGCAATCACGAAAGCGCCTGGGTCGCCTCGGGCGGCTATGAACCCGTCGCCGAGGTGGCTTTCGGACAGATCGACGTCGATGGGTTTTTTCTGGAATACGATACCGACCGCGCGGGCGGATTTGAACCACTGCGCCATCTCAACGGGAACAAGGTCGCCGTGCTCGGTCTCGTCACGTCGAAGAAACCGGCGCTGGAGAGCAAGGACGCGCTCAAGCGGCGCATCGACGAAGCGTCGAAATTCGTTCCGCTGGAGCGGCTCGCGCTGTCGCCGCAATGCGGCTTTGCCTCCACCATCGGCGGCAACCGCCTCACGGTCGACGACGAGAAGCGCAAGCTGGAACTGGTGGTCGAAGTGGCGCGGGAGGTGTGGGGCTGACTACCCCCCTACTTCGCCAATGCGTCGAGCACGCGCGCCCAAGAGCGCGCGCCCTTGTGGAATGAAGAGAGTTCGTACTTCTCGTTCGGCGAATGAATACGGTCGTCGTCAAGGCCAAAGCCGATCATCAGCGCGTCCATGCCGAGGCTTCGCTTGAAATCGCCGACAATCGGGATGGAGCCGCCGGAGCCGCCAACGACCGGCTCCTTGCCCCATTCCTGCAGCAGCGCGCGGCGGGCGCGGCTGAGCATTTCCGATGAGAACGGCAACTGCAACGCGGGGGACGCGCCCTGGCGCTGGAATTCGACGCGGCAATCGTCCGGCAATCTCTCGCGCACAAAGGCGCGAAAGGCGTTGAGCACCGCCTCGGGGTCCTGCTTGCCGACGAGGCGGAAGGAAAACTTGGCGCTCGCCTGGGCTGGCAAAACGGTCTTCGATCCCGCGCCGGCATAACCGCCGCTGATACCGTTGACGTCGCAGGTCGGCCGTGACCAGATCATTTCGAGCACGCTCCGGCCCGCCTCGCCCGCTGGCGTCGATAGCCCCACCGCGCCGAGAAAATCGCTTCCCTTGAATGGAATCTGTTTCCACTGCTCCGCGACCTCTTCCGGCAATTCGGCGACGCCGTCGTAGAAGCCGGGCAGCGTGACGCGACCCTGCCCATCGTGCAGGTCGGCGATGATGCGCGCGAGAACATGAATGGGATTGACCGCCGCGCCGCCAAAGAGGCCCGAGTGCAGATCACGCGTCGCGCCGCGGATGATGACCTCCTCGAGCGCCAGACCGCGCAGCATCGCGGTGATCATCGGCGTGTCGCGATCCCACATGTTGGTGTCGCAGACGAGCATCAGGCTGGCCTTCAACTCGTCCTTGTTGGCGGCCAGAAAGGCCGGCAGCGAGGGCGAACCGGTTTCTTCCTCGCCCTCGAAGAGAATGGTCACGTCGCAAGGCAGACCACCCGATTGCATGAAGGCGCGGCACGCCTCGACAAAGGTCATCAACTGGCCCTTGTCGTCGGCGGAGCCTCGCGCGACGATGCGCTTGCCCGTCGGCGCGTCGGCGAGACGCGGCGCGAAGGGCTCGGTCTCCCAGAGGTCCAGCGGGTCGGCGGGCTGCACATCGTAGTGGCCATAGAACAGCACGTGGGGAACATCGCGGCGGGTCGCTTTCGCATGCGCGACGACCATGGGATGGCCGGCGGTCTCGCGAACGGAAGCGTCAAAGCCGATTGTCTTGAGGTCATCGACAAGCCATTGCGCCGCCCTCGCGCAGTCGCCCTTGTAGGCCGGGTCGGTTGAGACCGAGGGAATGGCGATGAGGCCGAACAGACGCTTCAGCGCCTCGTCGAGATTGGCGTCGATGCGCGACAGCACGGCGTCGAGGGCAGGCATGGCGATTCTCCGCGGGCGTTCGCGCCAAAATAGGCGCGCGGTCGCTCCGGCGCCACCAAAATGCGCCGCGGTCTCGCTTCAGCTTCGCGACATGCCGCCGAGAATGCCGCGCAGGACCTCGCGCGCGATCTGCGTGCCGACCGAACGCGCCGCCGACTGCGCGGCGGAGCGAATGATCATCTGCCCCGTCGACATGCGCTGACGGCCTCCGGCCTGCGCCGCGCCTTGGCCAAACAGTCCACCGATCATGCCGCCAAGTGAACCCAGTATGCCGCCGCCGCCGTTGATCGTCGTCGTGCCCTGCCCTGGCTGCGCCGTCGGCGCCCGGCCCTCGGCGCGCGCCTTCAGCACCTCGAAGGCGGATTCACGATCGATCGCGGTATCGTACTTGCCATTGAGCGGGCTCGCGTCGATGACGCTCTTGCGCTCCTCCGGCGTAATGGGCCCGACGCGCGAGCCCGGCGGCGCGATAAGCGTGCGCGCGACGATGGAGGGCGTGCCCTGCCCTTCCAGCATCGACACCAGCGCCTCGCCGACGGCGAGCTGGGTGATGACCTCGGCCGTGTTGAAGGCGGGGTTTTGCCGAAAAGTGTCGGCGGCCGACTGCACCGCCTTCTGGTCGCGCGGAGTAAAGGCGCGCAGTGCGTGCTGGGCGCGATTGCCGAGCTGGCCCAGCACGATATCGGGCACGTCGAGCGGGTTCTGCGTAACGAAATAAACGCCGACGCCCTTGGAGCGGATGAGGCGTATGACCTGCTCGATCGCTGTCATCAGGCTCTTGGGCGCGTTGTCGAACAACAGATGCGCCTCGTCGAAGAAAAATACGAGTTTGGGTTGATCGGGATCGCCGACTTCCGGCAGGGTCTCGAACAGTTCCGACAGCATCCACAGCAGGAAGGTCGCATAAAGCTTCGGACTGCGCATGAGTTTGTCGGCGGCCAGCACGTTGATGACGCCGCGGCCGTCGCGATCTTTTCTGATGAAGTCGCTGATATCCAGCGCGGGCTCGCCGAAGAAATTCGCCGCGCCCTGATTTTCCAGCACCAGCAACTGACGCTGGATGGAGCCGACGGTCGCCGGCGCGACATTCCCATAGGTCGTGGTGTATTTCGCCGCGTTGTCCGAGAGATATTGCAGCATCGACCGCAGATCCTTGAGGTCGAGCAGCAGCAGGCCCTCTTCGTCGGCGACGCGGAAGGCGATGTTGAGCACGCCTTCCTGAACGTCGTTGAGTTCGAGCAGGCGCGCGACCAGCAATGGCCCCATTTCCGCAAGCGTGGCGCGCACGGGATGACCCTGCTCGCCAAACAGATCCCAGAACACGACGGGAAACCGGTCGGGCGTATAGGCGACGCCGATATCCGCCGCGCGCTTCACGAAGGGCGGCTTCGAATCGCCGGGCATGGCGATGCCCGACAGATCGCCCTTGACGTCGGCGGCGAAGACCGAAGTCCCCGCGTTGGAAAAGCCTTCCGCCAGCTTTTGCAACGTTACCGTCTTGCCGGTGCCCGTGGCGCCGGTGACAAGGCCATGGCGATTGCCCAGCCGCAGCGTCAGATATTCGTATTTGTCGCTCTTGCCGACAAGAATTTTGCCAGCGATGGCATCGGAATCATCGGTCATGTCGGGGTCCGGAGAAATGCGTCGCGCGAGTATAGGCCGCGACGGACGAATGCGCTATCGCCTGGTCATGGCTTCGCCACAAATCCTGAGCTAAGGTATCTACGTTCATTCCCCAGGGAGAAAATCATGAATGAAATCGTATCTCGCGTCGCCGCGGCCGCTGGCGTGAGCGATGACGTGGCCAGTCAGGCGGTTTCGCAGATTTTATCCTTTGTCCAGAAGGAAGGGCCTGCGGGCCCGGTAGCCGACATGCTCGCCAAGATTCCCGGCGCCA
>CAISJZ010000251.1 GCA_903885755.1 uncultured Hyphomicrobiales bacterium
CCCTGCGCCGTCAGTACCTCAACCTGCCGAAGCTTCATGACGATCTCTTCGGCCTTGTGCCTTTTCCTTGCCATTTCGCAGTCCTCCAACTGGCCCAAAAGCCATACTTCAGGGAGGATCACTTTTCAGGGGGCAGACCACATGCCGGCGGTGCTGAAGTCGGCCGACTTTGATCCGGAAGCCGATCTGGCGGTTATCGGACGCACCGCCGTCGCCCCGCTTGTCTGCGTCATGACGGGCCAGCGTCCGCAGAAGACTCTGGCCGAAGTGATCGCGGCGGCGCGTGCGGAACCCTCGAAATGGACCTTCGCCGTTTCCGCGCTGGGCTCGGCGGGACATCTGGCGACCATCGAATTCATGCGCAGAACCGGCCTGGATCTGACCATGGTGCCCTATCGCGGCACGGCGCCGGCGTTGCAGGACACGATGGCCGGCAACGTGCAGCTCTTCATCGATCCGAGCTTCGCGCTGCTGCCGCAGACCAGGGATGACAAGCTCTTGCGCGCGCTCGGCATCGCGACGGCGAGCCGCTCGTCGCTCGCGCCGGAGGTGCCGACGATGGCCGAGGCGGGGCTTCCCGGCTTCGAGTTCTCCTCATGGTACGCGATCTGGGCGCCCAGGGGCACGCCGCGCGACGTACAAGTCGCGCTCAACAAGCTGGTTATCGACACGATGCGCGATCCGCTGACCGCGCGTCGAATGTCCGCGCTACTTATCGAGCCGGTCGCCGAGAGCGTCGAGGACAGCCAGCTCTTCATCCACGGCGAGGTTGCGCGCGGGGCGGCGCTGCTCAAAAGCGTCGGCTTCGAGCCGACTTGATGCGCAAGGCCGTCGTCACTGGAACAAGTTCAGGGATCGGACGCGCGATCGCGGAGCGATTGCTCGCCGATGGTTTCGGCGTGACGGGGCTCGACCGCGCGCCGCCGACGTTGATGCACGAATTCTTCGCGCCCGTTGTCGTCGATCTAGCCGATCCCGGCGACCGCGCAGGCGTCATCGCCAGGCTCGGCCACGCCGACACGCTGGTTCACGCCGCGGGCCTGATGCGCGCTGGCGCGCTCGGCGCGATCGATCTCGGCGCGGGCGAACTGCTCTGGCGCGTGCACGTCGACGCGGCCATCGCGCTCGCCGACCATCTTGCGTCCGGCATGGGGCAGGGCGGCCGCATCGTGCTGATCGGCAGCCGGGGCGCGCAGGGCCTCGCGGGGCGCGGTCAGTACGGCGCCAGCAAGGCGGCGCTGACGGCGCTCGCCCGCGCATGGGCGAAGGAACTCGTCGCGCGCGGCGCGACCGTCAATGTTGTGTCTCCCGCGGCCACCGAGACCCCGATGCTGGTCGATCCCGCGCGCGCCGGCGCGCCGCCACAGATACCGCCATTTGGGCGCTTCGTTCGTCCGGAGGAGGTGGCGGGAGTTGTCGCCTTCCTGCTGTCGCCAGCGGCCGACGCGATCACGGGGCAAGAGATTTCCATCTGCGGTGGCGCGAGCTTGTGACCGCCGTCGGAATATCACGGCCATGACCGTTTGAATTCCGGCGTTCGCCAGGCGACAACGCCAAATGGCCCCGCAATCCGCAACGAAAAGACCGCGATGGATCGAATTATCTGGTCAGCGGCTTCGAACAATTCGCGCCATTCCTCATGCCCTCGGACTACCGGAATCTGGCCTCAACCCCAGCCGGCATTTTGATGATCACACCCCGAAGGACGATGGAACTCAGCCGATTTCAAAAATTCAACGAGCCGCCCTAGGCGCGCGAATTTCGCGCATTCTCCATGGCGCGCCAGACTCGCTCCGGCGTCGCCGGCATCTCGATGTGCCGAACGCCGAATTCCGACAAGGCATCGACAATCGCGTTGATAATGACGCCGAGCGCCGGCGTCGTGCCGCCCTCGCCGGCGGGGCGAATGCCAAGGGGATGCGCGGTATCGGGAATTTCCGCGAATTCCGCGTCGAACATCGGGAATGAACTCGCGCGTGGCATCGCGTAGTCCATGAACGAGCCGGACAAGGGTTGCCCCGAGACAGGATCATAATGGCATTGTTCCATCAGGGCTTGTCCAGCGCCCTGCGCGATGCCGCCGTGCGTCTGCCCGTGAATGATCATCGGATTGACGGCGCGGCCCACGTCGTCGACCGTCGAATAACGAGCGATTTCCACGACGCCGGTATCCGGGTCGATTTCGACCTCGCAGACGTGGCTTCCATAGGGAAAGCTCGCCTCGTTGATCGTCACGTCCGAAATGGCGCGCAGTGGCCCGCGCAAATCGAGGGAAAGCGCGCCGTCCTCCTCGCAGGCTTTCGCCACTTCGAAGAGATCGATGGACGCGCCGTCAGGCGCCAAGAACCGGCGATCGCGAAAAGCGATCCGGTCAACAGGTTGCTGGAGTAAAATCGACGCCAGCCGTTTGCCCTTCTCGATAATCTCGTTGGAGGCGTTCCAGATAACGATGCTGGCGAGGCGCATGCCGCGTCCCGAATGGGTGCCGCCGCCGACGCTGACCACGTCCGTATCGCCCGTGAGAATGCGAACATGGTCAATATCGACACACAGCCATTCGGATGCGAGCTGCGCGAAACTGGTTTCGTGCCCTTGTCCATTGGAAATCGTGCCGATGACGACATCGACGACGCCATCGGGGCGCACCGTGATTTCAGCGCGTTCGCGCGGTACGCCGGTGGCTGTGTCGACATAGTTCGCCAGACCAATGCCGCGCAACTTGCCTCGCCCGCGCGCCGCGGCGCGTCGTTCGCCAAAACCCTTCCAGTCGCCCAGAGCCAGAACGCTCTCCATGACGGCGTGATAGTCGCCATTGTCGAACAACATTCCGAATGGATTGCGAAACGGCAGATCAGACTTTTTCAGAAGGTTCCTGCGACGCAGTTCAACCCGATCGAATCCGCATTGCAACGCCGCCAGATCGATCAGCCGCTCCATCACGAACATAACTTCCGGTCGACCCGCGCTGCGATAGGGCCGCGTCGGCGTCGTGTTGCTGACCACCGGACGGACGCGGAAACTGGCGGCGGGAATATTATAGATGCTCGTCATGATCTCGACACCCTTTTGCAGGGGCGAGAAATTGCTGGTGTGCGCGCCAGCGTTGCCAATATTCGATCCGCGCATGGCGAGAAAGCGACCGTCCTTGTCCAGCGCCAATTCGGCGACCACGGCCAGATCACGCCCCTGATAGTCGCTCAAAAATGCTTCTCCTCGCTCGCATGTCCATTTGACAGGGCGACCAATGCGTCGCGCCGCCCACGCGACGAGCGTGAACTCCGGATAAATCATGCCGCGAGTGCCAAAATTGCCGCCGACGTCGCGCATGATGACGCGCACCGACTCGGAGGGAACGCCGAGCATGTGCGCAAGATCGTGTTTGAGCCGCACCGCGCCGCCGCTGCCCGCATAAAATGTGTAGCGGCCCGTTGCCTTATCAAATTCGCAAACCGCCGCGCGCGGCTCCATCGGAACGCCGGTGACGCGCTGAATCCACGTATCCAGCTTCACGATATGGGAAGCCGCGGCGAAGGCGGCCTCCGTCGCGCCGCGATCGCCAACATCGGCGTCAACGCAAATGTTGGCGTGCTCGTCCCAGACTCTGGGCGCATTCGGCTCGGCCGCCCCGCGCGTATCGGTGATGGAGGGCAGTATCTCGTAGTCGATTTCGATAAGTTCGGCGGCATCTTTCGCCGCCGCAACGGAGCCAGCGATGACCATGGCGACGACTTCGCCGACATGACGGGCCTTGTCCGCCGCCATTGCATGATGTGGAGCGGTGAATGTCGGCGATCCGTCCGCGGCCTCGATGGCGATGTCGGCGGGATGCAACGCCCACACGTGATGCGGCAGCGGCTTGATCCTATCGTTGAGCAGGTCGGCGCCCGTGAGAACCGACAGAACGTCCAGCGCCGCCAACGCCGCGCTGGCGCGGATGGCCTTGATACGCGCATGCGCGTGCGGGGATCGCACGAATATGGCGTGGACCTGACCTTGCAATGCAATATCGTCGGTGAAACAGCCATTGCCCGACAGCAGCCGCTGGTCTTCCTTTCGGCGAACCGGCGCGCCAATGCCCGAGCGTTTTTTTGCATGCGCCATGTCGTTTATCGATACCTCATGAACGTATTCAAAAGCCCGGTTCAAACAATGTCGAACAATTTTCGGGCGGCGCCCCCAACAATGCTGGCCTGCTCGGTCGGCGTGAAGCCGCAGGACTCCACAAAGGTCACGGGATCTGATTCGCCGATCGCGAAGGGCTGATCCGTCCCCATGACAATGCGGTCGGCGCCGGCGATTTCGCGAATAAAGCGCAATGTAGCCGCGTCATAAACGACTGTGTCGAAATAGAGCTTGCGAAACCCTTCGACAGGATCCGCGTTGTCGGCGGGGCTGGTGGAGAAACTCTTGCGCAGCCGACCGAGCGCCATCGGCAGGGCCGCGCCGCCATGGGAAAGGACGAGATTGACGTCGGGGTAGCGCAAGAGATGGCCGGAGAACAACAGGCGAGCCACCGCGATGCTTGTATCGGTCAAGCGGCCGATCGCGCTGACAAGCCCGTAAGCCTTCAGACGATCGTCGCGCGCGCCAAACGTCGGGTGAACGAACAATGTGGCCTTGCGCGCGGATGCGACTTCCCAGAACGCGTCGAGATCCGGATCGTCGAGAACGCCGGTCGCGCCCCTGGGCTGCGTACCAATCATCGCGCCATGGCAGCCGGCATCGAGAGCTTCCTCCAACACCCGCGCGGCCAGCCGTCCCGACTGCATGGGAACCGTGGCGAGCGGCGTGAAAAATGAATAGTCGCGCACGCCCTTCAGCATGTGTTCGTTGAGAAAGCGGCTCCAGTCCGCGCCCTCTTCGGCGGGAATGTCATAGCCAAACATATCGAGCCACCCGCCCACTATCTGCTTGTCAATTCCGCGTTGAGCAAGCCAGTCACGGCGTCCCTCGGCGTCGCGCATTCCCTTGGGAATCGGGCGCTTTGGCTCATTGCCCGCGAAGGCGAAGCGCACGGCCTCGCCATCAACCGCCATCTTGACGGACGGAAATTTCGACGCGCCCGATTGCATATCCGCGATCAGCCCGGGAGGAACGTAATGCGCGTGCGCGTCAACAATCATCTTCCAGATCCCTCACTCAACGCCCGCGTCAGGCTTTCATTCCGTCAATGACCTTTTGCGCCACCGCCGTCGCGTGATTGCCGCTTGGCACGCCGCAATAGACCGACTGTTGCAGAATGATTTCCTTGATATCATCCCTCGTGAAGCCGGACCGCAGGGCCGCGCCGACATGCAATTGAAATTCTTCCCAGCGGCCAAGCGCCATCATCGTCGACAGAACCATGAAGCGCCGCGTACGCTCGTCTATTCCAGGACGCGTCCAGATTTCGCCCCAGACATAGCGCGTGATGAAGTTCTGGAATTCCGAATTGAAATCGTTCAGGCCTGCCAGACTCTTGTCGACCCAAGCGTCGCCCAGAACACGCCGCCGCGCCGTTAGACCCTCGTCATAATCGCCCGCCATCGTTGCCTCGCCCGTTCGGATTCGCCGCGTTTCCCGCTGGCGAATGCCCCTGTAGTCGGCCTGAGCCGTTGCCGACACCATAAGAGAATGCCGGCGCGAGACAACCACGTTTTGTGGGTCCGCTCCCGTTTTTCCCGCCGGGGCGGGAACACTGGACGCTCGCGAAGGGCGCCGCCGGTCGCTATACCGCATCTGGATTATTGGCGCGTGGCGTGCTTGAGTTTTCCTGCGCAACAATGCGCGCGGACGCGTTGAGGGAGGATTGCGTGACAAAACCAGGGACCGGTTGGCGCCCGCGCGCCTTCGCTGTCTTCTGCCTTGTTCTGAGCTCCGCCTGCCCGTCCGCGGCGCGGGCCCAATCAGCGGTCGAAACATTCTACCGGGGCAAGACGATCGACCTCTACATCGGCTTCACGAGCGGCGGCACCTATGACACCTATTCCCGGCTTGTCGCCCAGTTCATGAGCGAGCATATCCCGGGAAGGCCCCGGATCGTTCCGCGGCAAATGGTCGGGGCGGGAAGCCGCGCCGCCGCGACCCACATGTTTACCCTCGCGCCCAAGGACGGCACGCAACTGGCGACCGTCGATCAGGCCGTGCCGCTCCAGCAGGTCCTGAACGATCCCGGCATCCAGTTCGACGCCAGCAAGTTCAACTGGATTGGCAATCCCATCGCCGACAACAATACCATGGCGGCCTGGTCCGCGTCGGGCGTTTCCAGTATCGATGACGCTAAAGCGCGCGAAGTCGTCGTGGGGGCGAACGGGATCACCGCCTCGGCGCAATACCCGCAGGCGCTGAACGTTCTGCTGGGGACCAGATTCAAGATCATCACCGGCTATCCCGGCGGCACGGACATCAACCTTGCCATGGAACGAGGCGAAGTCGCGGTACGGGGCCAGAACTCCTGGTCGTCCTGGAAGTCGCAACACGCCGACTGGATCGCGGAGAAAAAAATCCGGATTCTCGTGCAGATCGGATTGAGCAAGGACCGGGAACTGGCGGATGTGCCGCTGTTCATGGACCTAGTCTCCAAAGCCGACGATCATGCCGCGCTCAAACTCCTGTCCGCCCCCACAACCATCGGTCGCCCAATCTTCACCACGCCGGGCGTTCTACCCGAGCGCGTCGCGGCGTTGCGAACCGCCTTTGATGAAACCATGAAGGACCCGGCCTTTCTCGCCGCGGCAAAGGCCGCCAACATGGATCTCAATCCCGTTGGCGGAGAAGAGCTTCAGCGGATTGTCGCCGAATTGTTCGCGACACCGCCAACCGCGGTGGAGCGCCTTAAGGCGATTCTGGCGCCGTTGCAGGACGGACGCTAGAAACGACGCCTGCCTTTACTTTTCCACCGAGCGGGTCGGCGTTTCCGGCGTCAACCCACCGCGCCGGCGGGCGAGCGTGTTGAGCCCGTTCTTTTGCCACTGGCCCGATGTGGCGTTGTTGGCGAACTCCTCCCAGACATCGCTCCAGTCCCCGAGCGCGTAGCCGTGCCAGGGTGACTGAAGGGCAATTGGCGGAAGCTTCAGCTTGTTCCAGAGCTCCTGCGCGCGCTCCATGTAAGGCTTCGCCGGCAACGCGATGGGCGGCATCACGTGCTTGAGCGTCGCATCGATCAACAGCGTCGAATTGGCCGTGCGCGGGTCTGGCGCGCCGCCGCCCTTGCGGTCCGAACTCGGGCCATGGCCGGGCGAGCGGAACGGCAGCACCAGCACGTCCTCGATTGGATTGCTCCGATATGCCATTGACCAGAATACGGCATTGGCGTTGTTCGGATCGACGTCCTCGCTGACCGCAATGCAGATTTTGCCGCAATCGGCCACTCGCGACGAGGCGGCCTGTAACCCGCGCCAGACTTCGGTCTTCGGCGCGTTCGAGGCGAATTGCAGGAAGATCAGCGGACGCAGGTTGCTCAGCACCTCGTGCATGACGACGCGCTTGATGCCCTTGATCGCGATCTGGTCGCGCAGATGATTGAGAAAAAGCGACTCCAGCGCGACCTTGCGCATGACGCTGGATTCGCTCGGCGTCACCTGACTGATGATCGACGTAAAGACCGGCGCGCGTCGATGGGTGATGGCCGTCACCTCCATCGACAGATTGAAGTCCTCGAGCGCGACATAGCCCGTGCTCTCGCCGAATGGGCCCTCGGGTTCGAGAAGCTCGGTGCTGATCAGGCCCTCGATGACAATTTCGGCTTGCGCTGGCACAAGAAGATCGACCGTCTTCGCCCTGACAACCTCGATCGGCGAACCCGCCAGCGCGCCAGCGACCGTGATTTCATCAAAATCCATCGGCAGGCGCTGCGGGCCAGTATAGCAAACGACCGGCGCGCTACCGATGACGATGGCGCAAGGCATCGGTTTGCCCATTTTCTGGTACTTCAACCAATGCTGATAACCGCCGGAGCCGCCAATGCGCGAGGACATGCGAACGCCAAGCCGGGTCTCGCTCTTCAGCGCGGCGCGATTGGTCGACATGTTGGAGACGCCGTTTTCAGGGTCTTTCGTGATGCAGAGCGTCGCTGTCAGCGTCGGCGCGGCGTCAAATCCTGGCGTCGAAACGGGAACCGGCAGGCGGCCGAGCCCGCCGCCCGGCTTGCGCAATTCATCGCCCGTGATTACCACATCCTGACACGGCCCGGACGCCACTTCCACGGGCGGAACCGGATGAGCGATCGCGTTCATCCACGCCTGGCGGATATCCGCCGCGGGCCGGCCCATGCCAGCGGCGTAGATGTCCGACGAGGCCGCGAGCGCGCCGACCACGACGGGCATGTCATATCGCTTACCCGCGGAATCCACGACATTGGTGAACAGGAAGGCCCGACGGTCCTGCTCCGGCAATCCGCCGACAAACTGGCAACGCACGAGCGGGTGAAGTTCCGTATCCTTGTTGATAGGTTCCTCAACCCGAATGAGAAGCCCCCTGGCCTCCAGCGCCGCCAGATGCGTTTGCATATCGAGGCTGACGGCGGCGATTGGTTGATGCTTCATGGATGGATCCTGTTGATCGTGTCAGGCGTCGGCCGATATTTCCCTGGCCAGCGCGGATTTAAAGGCGTCTCGCGCCGCGGCGCCATGCACAAGCGAGTAGTCCAGTTTCGGCTTGATCCCCGGCTGGACGTGCAAGGTCGCGAAAGTGGGCCCCGCCGCCGACAACAGTGCCGGCAATTCGGTCGTCAACCTCGCGATGTCCGAAAACTCCGCGACGTTTTTATAACCCGCCCCCCGCGCGATGGCGGCGAATGAGACCCGGTCCTTGCCGGGAATCGGGTGCTCGCCGTTGGCCTCGTAGCAGCCGTTCTGGCAAACGAAATGCACGAGATTCGTTGGCGCGATTTCGGCGATGGTGACCAGACTGCCGAGGTTCATCAGCAGACTTCCATCTCCATCGAGCACGATGATCTTCTTGTTCGGCAGACCAATCGCGAAGCCGAGGGCGAGCGACGAGGCCTGTCCCATCGCGCCGACGGACAGAAAATTCAAGGGGTGCGGGGAGATGCCGATCCACTCGAACGCCGACGAATAAACCGCGACAACCATGGCGTCGCCGCGCAAACCGGCGATTTCGGCGAGACATTCCGTCCGGATCATCATGCCGCGAAACTCCTGCCGAACAGAATGACGACGGGGCGCGAGAGTTCGTAGGCCCGATCGATCGCCGGCCCGATCAGATCGATATCGGCGTTGTCCTCGATGCAGACATAATCGACCTCAATCGCTCGCAGAACCGGCTCCACGACCCGGACCGAGTGCTTGGTCGATTGACGCGGCGGTCGCCCCGCCTCCTTGCCCAACAGACCCACGAGCATGACAACCGGCAGTCGATGCACGACGCCAATGGTTTCGACCGCGTTGAGCGAATCGAAAAGACCCGTCTGCTGCATCAACAAGACGGCGCGCTTGCCGCAATAGGCGAGCGCCGCGCAGATCGAAACGCCCTCGTCTTCCTTGCAAAGGCGGATCAGGCGGATGTCCTCGCGTCTCGAAAGCGGCCAGAGCAATCCCGCGCTCGTGGTGATGTCGGGCACCGCCGCGACCACGCCGACACGCGATTGCGTTAGCGTCGCGATCACCCGTTCGCCCGACAGCTTGCCAGAATCCATCGCGTCGTCCACGCACGGTCTCCGTTCACAAGCCCGCGGTCGCGGCGAGCTCTTTCCATTTCGCGTAATCAGCGGCGATGAGCGCCGCGAGTTCTCCAGGCGCCTTCAGTTCCACGAAAATCGACTGGGCGAACAGAAGCTTTCGAATCTCCTGGTCGTCAAGCATCCGGTTGATGTCCCTGTTCAGTCGGGAAACGACGGCGAGCGGCGCCTTTGCCGGCGCGACAACCGCCAGCCAGAGCGAAGCATCAAAGCCCGGCAGGCCGGATTCCGCGATGGTGGGAATTTCCGGAAAGCCCGTCACGCGCTGGAGCGTCGTGACGCCCAGCGGGTTGACCTTTCCCTCGCGGATATACTGATGCGTTGTCGTAAGAATGCCAAACTGGGAATCGATGCGCCCGCCAAGCAAATCGATCACCGCCTGCGTCGAACTCTTGTAGGGCACCTGATTGAGCTTCACGCCGGCCATTTTGCCGAAAAGCTCGCCCGCCAGATGCGCCAGACTCGCGTCGCCCACCGATGAATAGGTCAGAACGCCGGGCCTCGATTTTGCCAGCGCGATGAACTCCGCGACACTTTTGGCGGGTACGGAGGGGTTCGTGACGAGTACATAGGGCGAATAGCCAACGAGCGAAACCGGCGCGAAGTCGGCGAGCGAATTGTAACCTATACGCGGATTGAGCGCTGGCGCGGTCGCTAGCGTCGTCGAAGTTGCTATTCCAATCGTATAACCATCCGGGTCCGCATGAGCGATCGCACCGGTGCCGATCGCGCCGCTACCGCCGTCGCGATTATCGACAACGACGGATTGGCCAAGACTTTCTGAAAGCCTTGCCGCGATCAGGCGTGCGACGACATCCGCGGCCGATCCAGCCGGCAAGGGCACGATGATATGAATTTGCCGCTCGGGCCATTCCGCCGCCGCCGGGAATGTCAGGCCCACCAGACAAAGGGTGAGCGCCGCCAATCGCGCAACCCATAGGAACATATTTCCACCCTTCGGCGTCGCGGCATTCCTAGCGCCTTGGATGGAGCTTGACCGGTTGCCCGGCCGACGTCAATGTAAAATTGATACCTGGAGTTCATCGAGCTTCGCGCCAAAGAACAATGGCCCCAATCGATGAGTCTGGTTGATAAAGACGTTCCGCGCCTCGCATTACTGACAATCTGCCGTTGCCATTTGGTCCCAATATAGTGAATCGTATGCGCTATACATGTAGCGTCTGGACGCCGAGAATGGCGCGAGCTTCATCGGGCGTGGCGATTTCGCGCCCAAGAGCGTGAGCTATGTCGACGACTTTTCGAACGGCGTCCGCGGAGGTTCGGATTTTCTCGTCCTTGTGCGGATACATATAAACCGAATCCTCCATTCCAACCCGGACCATGTCGAACCCCATCATGATCGCAAGCGTCGTGAACGGCAGCCAATTGCGGCCGCCCGCGCACATGCCGTGCACGGCGCCAGCGGGCAATGTTTGCGCTAGCGACATGAGATAGATATAACTCCATGGGTCTGGAGTGATGGGACTTGCGTGGCTGAATCCGTGAAAACCGGCCATGATATTCGTGATCGGCGGGCTTTTGGCGATGCCTGTCGCGATCAACCAATCCATGACATCCTTTAGCCCCGAATAGGCGTGACCCTGATATTCAGGTCTGACGCCGTTGATTTCGAGGTATTCCGCTGTTTCCTTCAGAGAGGACTCGGTAACGACATATGTAAACTTCGACGAGAAGCTCGTCGACATAATGAGCAGTACGGCGGTCTGCATGTACCTGGGCCCGGCCGCGACAAGATAGTCTACGCAAGGCTTGATCTGCTCGACACCCTGTTTGGTATAATCAGCGTAAGGAATGACCGACGTCACGATATCGGGACATTGGTCGAGAACCCGATCTATTGTCTCCTTTACGACCTTTGGGTCCTTACTTGGGAGTCCATCGGGTTCGCGCGCGTGGCAATGCCAGACCGCCGCGCCCGCTTTACAGGCCTCGACCGCCGCGCGGACATTCTCGTCCATCGTGTAGGGTTGTAGCGGATTTTGCTGACGCGACGTAAAGCTGCCGGTGGGCGCTACATTGATAATGAGTTTTTTGTTCATCGTCGTGAGGCGTGGCTCGGCGTGCAGGCCGGTCACGATGTCAGAGTAGAGATCCTTGATCGATACCACGCGTCGCTCCCCCTGCTTCAATCGCCCGCTTGAAATGGCGTCATTTCGAAATCTAGGTCCCGTTGACAAAGTGATTGACGCTGGAATCGCTGCTTGATTCAAGGCTGCCTCTTGGAGGGAGGCGGATTTGATTCGTGGATCGATGTCGGATGTGGAATGGGCTTTCCTCGAACCTTTTCTGATCGAGACCG
>CAISJZ010000252.1 GCA_903885755.1 uncultured Hyphomicrobiales bacterium
CTACACGCTGAAGGAGGCCAGGATCGTCATCGAACGCTGGCGGCGTCACTACAACACCATCCGGCCGCATTCATCCCTGGGCTACAGGCCACTGGCGTAGCTCGCCTGCAAGGCGTGCCTGTGGGGAACTTTATGCTCGCGCTCCGTGCATCCTCGGCTCCCGGTTGCCGGGAACGCGGACTTGTCCGCTTTAGGCTGGGAACCGGACGCCCCCTTCGGAGCGCTGGGACGAGCCAAAAACGACGCGAATGACCCCAAGCGGACGAGTTCGAAGTTCGGCTGCAAGAAATTTTTCAATTCCGGATTATTGGTATATTTCAGTTTTTCGACGGTAGAAATTCGTTGGTTACGAATTCCGAGAGGTCCCGCTCTTGGTCGAGCAGTTTCAGTTCCACGAGACCTTTACTCATCGCCGCCAGCGCGCGCGGATTGATCGCGCCATCCCGAACAAGGTATTGTCGCGAAATCAGTTCATCATAGACTTTTGTGGCGATGGGCTCGCTGATGTGTAGCGCCTTTTGGGTGAACGCAACGGTCTCCGGTTTGTGAAGATAGGCGTAATCAATCGTCTCCAGCCATCCGGCAGTGAACGCCTTTATCGCTTCATGCTTGCCCTTGATGGCAGCGTCGGAGGCGAAGATCATTTGATTCTCGAAGTCTTGAATCAAATCTCCGAACCGAACAAGGATTTTCGCCTCTCCGCGCGCTTCCAGATCAAGAGCGGCCGCAATATCCATGACGGCGGAGTCAGCCCCTTTCGTCTTGAGCGTGGCGATCCGAACGGGCGTGTCGCCCACGGAAACTCGCGGAATGTCGGAAGGTTTCCAGCCTTGGGACACCGCAAGTTGCGATACGGCCCAATCGGTCAAAGAACCCGTGTTCGTGACGGCCGCGACCTTGCCCTTGAGTTGGGAAATCGTCGCGATGGAATTGTCGGGGCGAACCACGAGGACCAGAAGCAACGGCGGTCCGCCAATCGCGGCGATCCCCTTGAGCGGAACGCCTTTTGCGGCAAATGCGAGCGTCGCGCCCGAAGCGAGAGCGACATCGACGCCGCCCGCAATCACGGCTTGAATCATCTTCGCCTGCGTAATCAATGATACATCGACATCCAGGCCGTGCTTCTGGAAAATACCAAGCTCATTGCCGTAGTCCGCCATCATCAGCGCAAAGTCATCGGCAACTTTCGCGATGGATAATTTCGTGGATGCCTTTGCGGGACCGATCGCAAGAAGCGCGCACGCGCAAGCCGCGAGCAAAACTTTGAAGGAAGGACTTATTCGGTTTGAAAAAGCCGGCTTGAAAGCCAAACTTCGACGCCCAAGAAAGTTAGTCACGCGCTTCTCCATCGATTCATCCTCGTTTCGAGACGCCGAAGTCCCTCGTTCATCAGGATTGCGATAACCGCGACGACGGCAATCAGCCCAAAAAGCATCTTTGGATCGAAGTTGACCGCGAATTTTTGGGCGAAATATCCGACACCGTTCTTCGATGCATAGAGTTCGGCCAGAATGACGCCGAGGAGCGCGGCGTTCATTCCTAGCCGCATTCCGGAGAACAAGGTCGTAATTGCGTGGGGAAACAGAACGTGACGGAGGACTTTCCAGTGCGTCGCGCCCATTGAGAGAGAACTGGCGAGCAGCACTGGCTTCAGATTGCGCATGCCCGAAGCGACCGTCAAAATGATCGGGAAAATACCGTGGGTTACACCGTAGGCGACTTTCGAGGCGGGACCTATTCCAAAGGACATCATGAATATCGGGATGATTGTTATTTGGGGAAGAGCATAAAGCATGATCACGATAGGCATCAGACCACGACGGGCGAGGGAACTCCGCCCAAGTAGGAGCCCGATCCAGAAGCCGAAGAAGAGGGATATGGAGAAGGCCAGCAGAAGTTCTCCAGCGGTCGTCGCGAGCGCCGAAGGCAGGCCCGGCGTGAAAGCGAGCGCGGGAAGCGCGGCCATCACTTGGGTTGGCGAGGCGACAAACAGCGGATCCCCAAAGGCACGGGCGGCGGCTTCCCATATGGCGAACAACGTCAGGATAAACAGACCGCGGGCTAAACCTGGACGTTGGGCAATTCCGGTCCAAAGGGAGGGGTGTCTACGTCGGTCGCGGCCGACGCGGACGCCGGAAAGACCAGCCGCGATTTTGATGGAGTTGCTCATGCTATTTTGAGTTTCCACGCCGCTCGACCCAGGTGAGGCTCAAATTGACGGCTGCCGACAGGAGTATGGCCAGGCAAATGAACGCATACATGCGCGGCATCGCAAGGCTTTCGGCGCTATCGACAATGCGGTGGCCAAGGCCCGCGTAGGAACCAATCGCTTCCGCGCCGAGGACCGAAAGAACCACGACAACCGCGCTCATGCGAAGACCGGTTAAAATGACTGGAAAGGCTCCAGGCAACAGGACGCGACGAAACAGCTGGCTTCTCGATGCCCCCATGGAGCGGGCTGCCCTGAGATGAATTCGGTCTATATCCCCGAATCCCGCGATCGTGTTGAGAACGACCGGGAAGAAGCCGGTGACAATTCCCATGACGATTTTCGACGAAATACCGAGCCCAAATAACAGCACGAACAGGGGCAGGAACATGACCGCGGGAATGGAATTCAGGCTCGACAGGAGCGGTTCGAATATCCTGACCATGTCGCGCGATCGCGAAATTGCATAGCCAAGGGTAAGCCCCGTGACGCTTGCCACGACAAACGCAACCGAAACCTCGTAAAGCGTCGTGGCAAGATCCGGCCAGAAATCGCCCGAGGCGATCAGATTTTTGAACGCGATCCAGACAGCGTCGGGATATGGAAGC
>CAISJZ010000253.1 GCA_903885755.1 uncultured Hyphomicrobiales bacterium
CCCAACGCCGAAATTCTCGTTCATGCCCAGGAATATGATTTCTGGATGGCGGAGAACGGCCCCAACGATCCGGACAAGCTGATCTCCGTTCGCGACCGCAACAAGTTCAACATGAAGCCATATAAAGAGCGCACGCGCCGGATGCGCGACGGCGAGGAGGTGCTTGGCTGCACGCCGGTTCTCGCCGCTGGCCATTCGCCGGGTCACACCTGCTGGCGCGTCATGTCCGGTCGCGAGTCCTTTCTCGCCTGGGGCGACATCGTGCATCTCTCGGCGATCCAGATTTCCCATCCAGACACATCGCTGACCTACGATCAGGACAAGGAAATGGCGCGCAAATCCCGCCATCGCATTCTCGACATGGTGGCCAATGAGCGGATTGTCGTCGCGGGCGCGCACGTCAACGCGCCGGGCTTCGGCCATGTCGTACGCAAGGGCGCGACCTACGCGTTTGAAAGCGTGTAAATCCGGCTCCCCTGTTTCCCGCGTCGCCGCCATGCTAAGTCGGCGCCGTGAAACCTCGTCCCGTCATGCTCTGCGCCGACGACTACGCCCTCGCGCCGGGCGTCAACGCCGGCATTCTCGAATGCCTTCAGGCCGGTCGCCTGACGGCGACCTGCGCGATGACCAACCGGCCATCGTGGCCGTCGGCCGCGCGGGATCTTTCCGCCTTCGCCGATAGCGCCGATCTCGGCCTGCATCTCAATCTGACGACCGGCGAGCCGCTTGGCCCGATGCCCATCCTCGCGCCGGGCGGCGAGTTTCCCGCTTTGACGTCGCTGATCGGCCGGGCGTTGACCGTTCGGCTGCCGGAGGCGGAGGTCCGCGCCGAGATCGCCCGGCAGGTCGACGCCTTCGTCGCGGCGATGGGCCGTCCACCTGATTTCGTCGATGGGCACCAGCATGTGCAGGTGTTGCCCGGCGTCCGGCGCTGGCTGATCGAGGACCTCGCCCGAAGGGGCAGGGCCGGCAAGGTCTGGCTGCGCGACAGTTCCGACCGGATCGCCAGTATTCTCGCCCGCAACGTCGAGGCGCCCAAGGCGCTGCAGGTCGCGGGGCTGGCGCTTGGGTTCGCACGCGCCGCCCGCGCCGCCGGTTTCGAAACGAACCGGGGCTTTTCCGGGTTTTCGGCCTTCAATTCCGCGCGTTCCGTCGAGGCCGACTTTGAAACCTATCTCCTTGCGCCGGGGCCGCGGCATCTCGTCATGTGCCATCCCGGCCATGTCGACGCGGACCTTCGCGCGATTGACGAAGTGACGGGCTCGCGCGAAGCGGAACTGGCTTTCCTGCTGTCGCCGGCCTTCCCCGAACTTCTCGCGCGCCATGCGACCGTTCTTGCCCGTTGGCCCAAACGTTAACCCCGCCTTAAGCACATCCGGGAGAAGATGCGGCATTCCTCATGGGCGGGCCGCCAGTCCGCCACGCGCGAATTTTGGATAAAGATATGACGATCATCCAATCCAGGCCATCCGAAAAGGTCGCCGAGAAGGCGTCCGGATTCGGCGGTCGCGTGACCTCGCTGCGGGGCATTATCGTCCTCAAGGCGAGCATCGTGGTCGGCGCGGTTGTCGCGTCCCTGTTCGCCGCCATGCTGTGGGGCCGTGGCGCGATGTCGATGTCCGACATCGGCTGGGCGGCCTTTGTCTGCGCTGTCATCATCGGGTTTGTCGCCGCCGTTCTCAACGTCATCCTCATGCGCGTGACCGCGCCGATCGACGAACTGACCGCCGGAATGCTGAAGCTCGCCGAGGGCGATCTGACCATTTCTGTTCCCGCGCTCGATCGCCGCGATGAAATCGGCGCCATGGCCGGCGCGGTCGAGCATTTCAAGAACGGCCTCGTCGAACGCCTCAAGCTTCAGGACGAGATCGCCTCGACGGCGAGCAACGCCTCCCAGCGTCAAAAGAAAGTCGACGCCCTCATCATGGAATTCCGCGGAACCGTCAGCGATGCGCTTCGCAAGGTCACCGATCACACCGACCAGATGACCGTCGCCGCCGACAGCCTGTCCTCCATCGCCGCCGACAGCGCGCGCCGTTCGCGCGCCGCGGCGACCGCGACGACCGAGGCGTCGGGCAACGTCAAGACGGTCGCCAACGCGGCCGAGGAACTCTCCGCCTCCATCGGCGAGATCGAGCATCAGGTCATCCGCACGCGTTCGGTCGTCGTCGAGGCGGCGCGCACCACGACCACCACGACGCAAACCATTGGCGGCCTCGCCGAAAAAGCCCATCAGATCGGCGAAATCATCGGCCTCATTCAGGCCATTGCCGCGCAGACCAATCTTCTCGCGCTCAATGCAACCATCGAGGCCGCCCGCGCTGGCGAAGCGGGCCGCGGCTTCGCGGTTGTCGCGCAGGAAGTGAAGTCGCTGGCCAACCAGACGGCGCGCGCCACCGATCGCATCGCCGAGCACGTGCAGGCCATTCAGAGCGCCACGGGCGAGGCCGTGCAGGCAATCAATTCCATCGTGACCACGATGAATCAGGCCGAGGGCTTCACGGCGGGCATCGCCGTCGCCATCGAGGAACAGGCGGCGGCGACGAACCAGATTTCGCGCGGCGTGTCCGAGGCGGTCGCGGGCGCGGGCACCGCGGCCCAGAACATGGAAGGCCTGTCGGCGATGGTCACCCAGACCGACCATTCCGCGACGCAGGTGCATCAGGCCGCCAACGATGTCGCCACCCAGGCGCGTCATCTCAACGATACGATCGAAAGCTTCCTGCGCAACGTCGCGCGGGGCTGATCTGCGACTTGCAAAGGCGACGGAAAGGGCTTTTGCCGCCGCGGGCGAGCGAAGGGCCAAAAACAAAAGCGGGACCCCTCCGGGTCCCGCTTTCGTTTCAGTCTATGGATAGCCGTCTACAGTCCGCCGAAGGACTGGGCCGCCATGCAGTACAGCATGGGAACCGACAGCATGGTGTTGATGCGCGAGGTCATGCCGGCGAGCTTGCCAGCCGCCGCCTTGTCGTCGGCGGAGGCTTCCACAAGGCCGATGACCTTCTTCTGGTTCGGCCAGATGATGAACCACACATTGAACGCCATGATGAGCGCCAGCCACATGCCGATACCGATCGCGTGATGGCCCTTGTGCAGCAGCAGCGCGTCCCAGATGTAGCCGTTCATCCACGCCAGCAGCAGGCCGGTGACGACGGTCGACAACGCGCCGTAGCGGAACCAGAACAAGGCGTTGGGCAGAATGAACTTCACCACCGCCGCGCGATGCTCGACCGGCTGGATCGTCGGCATGGTCGGCG
>CAISJZ010000254.1 GCA_903885755.1 uncultured Hyphomicrobiales bacterium
AAATGTCAAACAGCGCAGTCAACAACGAGGCTTTCACCCGACAGCCGAACCGAATTCCCACCCGACATTTCAGCCAGGTCAAACAAGCCCAAAAGCTTGATAGAAACGAAGTCCGGCGTCCCGCGGGTCATCGCCGCGTCGCCGTTCGTGACGCCATATAGGTCCAGCCCCCGCCGGCTGTCAACAACCGATTCAAAAAAACTTCGCCGGTCGTCGCTTTTGTCGCAATTCCATTGCAACGCGGCGCCTTCGGCCGATCCCGCCGGAACGATTCGAAACGCCAACCGAATGGTCCGGAACCACGCCGGCTTCCCAGCCAGGGCTTGCCCCGGGGGAAGCTGGATCGGCGCCCTATTTGAGCCATGATCCCCATGCTTTTCCGCCGTTCATCGCGCGGGGCCTTCGCCGGGGATCTGGTTGACGAAGCCGCGCGACCCCGCCATGTTCGTTCCGCGCCCGTGCGCCAGCGAATCCACGAAGGCCTTCTGGGCGATCTTGCCCTGGAAACGACGGAACCGACGGTGACGCGCACCCTGGAAACCCGATCTCGGACGCGTTTGCATCTGTTCGACCGCCGCCTGGACCGGGTTATGTCCCCGGTCGATCTTGGCGTTGAACCGCCTATCGAAGCCGATGGCCGCAAGCACGACCCGGATGAACGCCGCCGTGTGCCGTGGCGGTGGCTGTGCGGCACGGTCCTGACCGGCTTTACCGGGGCTTGTCTGATCGGATCGGCGATATTCACCGCGCTGGGTCGACAGGCGACATTCGCCGAGATTCCGCAGTTCGCCTCGACCGGCAGGCGCGATCAGGCCACCAGCGAACTGGTCAATCCGCGCAAGGCGGACCGTCTCGTCAAATCCGTCGATATCGTCGCCGCCCGCCAGACTTTCCGCGCGCCGACCACCATCAGCGTCGGCGACAAGGAAGTTGTCCGTGTTCGGGGATTCACCCGCGTGGCGACCTCGCTGACCACGACCTCGACCGGTTTCGCCGACGAGGTGCCGCCCTTCGATCCCCTGAAACTCGTCTCGGATTCGCGCAACCCCCTGCCCGATGTTCCCGACGCGGGGCCCCTGCAGGACGACGCCGAGGTCTCCTTCTCGCTGAAGGACCTGACTGGCGCGGAGACCGAGGTCGCCAGGGTCGGGCTGTCGATCGACGAAGTTCAGGCCCAGATCGCCGAGCATCTGAAAAACGCCCTGGCGGCGGGAAGCAAGGCGCCGCTTCCCCTGCCCTCGCAGATCCTGCTCATGCGAACGACGCGCGCCTCGCTCGATCCAAGCGGCGGTCTGGGCTACGCGCCGCTCAATTCCGGCATCATCGCCGCGCCGTTCTCCTCCATCGAGGTGCGCATGGTGCCGGAGAATGTCACCAATATCGCCAAGACCATGACGAGCGACGACAGCAAGGGCCGCGATCAGCGCCTGATCGTCGTCCGCCACAACGAGGGCATCGAGGACATCCTGCGCGCGCAGGGCGCGACGCGCGATCAGATCGGGAAAATCGTTGGCGCCATCAACGCGCGCCGCGGGCAACCGCCGGTAACCGAAGGCCAGCGGGTCAAGCTGCTGCTCGCCGAGGGAGCCAGCCCCGAACAACCGCAGCAGATCGTCCGGCTGTCGATTTACACCGATGACAAGATCGAATCGGCGGTCGCCATGGCCGACGACGGATCCTTCGTGCGGGTGGAAGGCGCCACGCCGGCGCCGGTCGCCGCCGGCAAGAAGCCCGCCGCCGATGACGACGACGATGACGATACTGGCGGCATGCGCCTGTATGATTCCCTCTATGAGACCGCGTTGAAGAACGAATTGCCGCGGCCGGTCATCGATGACCTTGTGCGCGTATTCGCCAATGACGTCGATTTCCAGCGCGCCGTCGTCGCCGGCGATTCGCTGGAGGCGTTCTACACCGAGCCAGACGAGGCCGACGGACGAAACGAATTGCTCTTCGCCTCGATCACGACCCGTGGCGAAACCTATAAATACTACAGATTCCAGACGTCCGATGACGGCATGGTCGATTACTACGACGAGACCGGTCGCTCCTCGCGCAAGTTCCTGGTTCGCCAACCCATAGCCGCCGCCCGCATCACCTCCGGATTTGGTGGGCGCTTCCATCCCATCCTTGGCTATACACGCATGCACACGGGCGTCGATTTCGGCGCGCCCATGGGCACGCTGATCTTCGCGGCGGGCAACGGCACGGTCATCAAGGCGGGGCGGGAATCGGGCTATGGCAACCGCGTCGAAATCCAGCACGCCAACGGTTACATCACCACCTACAATCATATGTCGGGCTTCGCGCGCGGCATCAGCGAGGGCGCACGCGTCAAGCAGGGCCAGCCGGTTGGTTATCTCGGCATGACCGGCCTCGCCACCGGACCGCACTTGCACTACGAGGTCATCGTCAACGGCCATTTCGTTGACCCCATGAGGGTCAAGCTGGCGCGCACGCGCGAACTCGACGGACGGGCCATCGCCGCCTTCAAGCGCGAGCGCGAACGCATCGATGGATTGATCGCCAAGGCGCCGGGCGCCACTCGCGTGGCGGCGTCGCGAACCACGCCCTCAAACTAGCGCCTTCTCACGCGAAGCCGAGCTGGCGCCGAAGCGCCTCGGCGCCGATACCCTCCTCGCGAAACGCGCGAATGGATTTCGCCCGCGCGCTTTTGGACAGCTTGGCGCCCGCTTCGTCGCGCAGAAGTTCATGATGACGATAAACTGGCGCGGGAAGATCGAGCATTTCCTGCAGGAGCCGATGCAGGCTCGTCGCGTTGAACAGATCCATCCCGCGCGCCACGTCGGTCACCCCCTGATCGGCGTCGTCCACCACGACAGCGATGTGGTAGCTCGCCGGCACGTCTCGCCGGCCAATGATCGTGTCGCCCCACAGGGATGGTTCGGCCGACACATCGCGCGCGATCGCGCCCTCGCCATATTCGCGCCAGCCCAGCGGGCCGTCGACGCGGGCCAGCGCCTCGCCCATGTCCAGCCGAACCGCCGCGGATTGCCCGGAGGCCAGACGCCGTCCGCGCTCGGATGCGCTCATGTGCTTGCACGCGCCGGTGTAAAGCGGCACGCCATCGGGGTCGCGCGGCCAATCCGGCCGATCCGCGACATCGCGGGCAAGATCGCCGCGCGTGCAAAAACAGGGATAGGCGAGCCCTTCCTCGCGCAAACGCTCCAGCGCCCGCGAATAGGCCGAAAAGCGCTCCGACTGGCGACGAACCGGCTGTTCCCACGTGATTCCGAGCCAGGCGAGATCCTCGAGGATCGCCGCCTCGAACTCCGGACGGCAACGGCCAGTGTCGATATCCTCGATCCTGAGCAGCAACCGACCGCCAAGCTGGCGCGCCAGACGCTGGTTGACGAGCGCCGAATAGGCGTGCCCGATGTGCAGGTAGCCATTGGGCGAGGGCGCGAAGCGCAATACGGGGCTTGGGTCGGGCAAAGTCATGACAAAAAAACTCTCCAGGGCAAAAGTGCCCCCTGCCCGGGCGCCGCGCAAGCCCGCGCGTAAAACATCTCCGCGAGCAGGGCCTTATTCGGGTCCGTCCGTTCCCGTCATTCGCTGCGAGGAAACGCTCGCCGCCGCCTTCGAGGCGTTGCGCGCGCGCGATCGCGAACTGATCGACCGGCTGGTCGCGACAGCGGGCCCGCCACCGCTGCGCCTGCGCGAACCCGGCTTCGCCGGCCTCGCCTGGATCGTGGTGTCGCAACAGGTCTCCACCGCCAGCGCCAGGGCGATCCACGGACGTCTGGCGGCGCGGTTTCCAGAGTTCTCTCCCGCCAATCTCCTTGCGGCCGACGACGATGCTCTCAAATCCTGCGGTCTTTCGGCGCCCAAGATGCGAACCCTGCGCGCCGTCGCGCGGGCAATCACGTCGGGCGATCTCGACTTCGAGGCGCTGGCGACCATGGACGCGAAATCCGCGCACGTGGTCATGACCGCCGTTCACGGCATTGGCCCCTGGACCGCCGACATCTACCTGCTGTTTTGCCTGGGTCACCCCGACGCGTGGCCTGTCGGCGATCTCGCGCTTCAGGAAGCCGCCCGCATGGCGCTCGGCCTGAAGAGCCGGCCGGACGCGAAACAGCTCGAAATCATCGGCGAACGCTGGCGACCGGCGCGCGGCGTGGCGGCGCGCATTTTATGGGCGTGGTACGGCGTTGCGAAGTCGCCGGGGAAATAACGCGCTCGGCGAACGCCTGAATTGATCTGGATGCCGTTGTTCCCGCTCTTACGCCGTGCAAGATGCCGCCGTCACGCCCTCTGTTTCGCCGCCCATGAACCCGCGCCATATCAGAAAGCCGCCCACGACGCCCCACCACGTTCCGCATGGGAGCTTTGCAACTCTGACGGTCGGGGCCCTCGGCATTGTCTTCGGCGACATCGGCACCTCGCCGCTCTACGCGATGGACCAGATATTTCACGCCGGCGTCGCGGTGACGGCCGCCAATGTGCTGGGCGGCGTGTCGCTCGTCATCTGGACGCTGACGATCATTGTCGCGATCAAATACGCGATCCTGGTCCTGCGCGCGCGCAACGACGGCGAAGGCGGCGTCTTCGCGCTGTATGGCCTGCTGCATGACCACCGGAAGGCGTCCGCGCGGGCGTTCCTGTGGGCGCTGATGCTTGGCGCCGGACTTCTGTTTGGCGATGGCATGATCACGCCGGCGATCAGCGTGCTGTCCGCGGTGGAAGGATTGCAGGTGGCGACGCCCTCGTTGCAACACGCGGTCCTGCCCGTCACCATCGTATTGCTGATCGGCCTCTTCGCCATCCAGTCCAAGGGAACGGCGCGCATTGGCATCGTGTTCGGCCCCATCCTGTTCATCTGGTTTGTCGTCATTGCCGGGCTGGGCGGCTGGCAGATCATTCGCCATCCCGAGATTCTCGCCGCGTTCAATCCCGTTCATGGCGCCGTGTTTCTGCGAAATATTGGCCTCTTCGACGCCCTGCTGGTTCTCGGCGCGCTGATGCTGGTGGTGACCGGCGGCGAGGCGATGTACGCCGATGTCGGACATTTCGGGCCCGGCCCCATCCGGTTGAGCTGGTTTACGATGGTGTTTCCCTCGCTGCTTCTCAACTATCTCGGACAGGGCGCCTATCTCCTCGGGGGAGACCCGCTTGCCGGCGACAATCTCTTCTACAGTCTCGTGCCCACCACGATGCTCTACCCCATGGTCCTGCTGGCGACGGCGGCCACCATCATTGCGTCGCAGGCGCTGATTTCCGGCGCCTTCTCGCTGGTGTCGCAAGCGATCCGCCTCGGCCTGTTTCTACGCATCGACATCCTGCACACGCACGAGGCGCATTCCGGCCAGATCTATGTTCCCGTCATCAACTGGGCGCTTCTAGCTGGCTGCATCCTGCTCGTCCTCGCCTTCGGCTCGAGCGCGGCGCTCGCCGCCGCCTATGGCCTCGCCGTTTCCGGCGTGATGGTCATCACCTCGATCGCCATGTTTCCCATCGCCCGGCGTTACTGGAAGTGGAGCGCCACCACGACCAATCTCGTCTGGGGCGCGCTGACGGCGGTGAACCTGTTCTTCCTTGTCGCCAGTTCGCTCAAGTTCATGGAGGGTGGATTTGTCCCGCTAACTGTCGGCGTAATCGTGTTCGCCGTCATGGCGACCTGGCGCTGGGGTCGCAAGGCAACTTTCGCCGCCTATTCCGCCAAATCGACGATGACCATGGCCGAGGTCGTGGACCTGCATCGCGGCGAAGCCTTCTTCATGGATCGCAACGCCGTGCTGATGTCGCCGCGTCCCCTGCGTCGGCCGTCCGACAGCGCGCCGGCGCTGGCGACCATGCTGTGGGAACGCTATGGCGTGTTGCCGCGTCACATGATCTTCGTCGAGGTCACGCACCTCAAGATTCCCTACATCAGGGACAGCAGATACAAGGTGACGGTGTTCGACCGCGATCCCGAACGCGGCGTCATCGGCGTCGAGGTCAGTTTCGGCTTCATGGAGGAGCCGAACGTTGAACGCTTGCTCGAGGACCTGGCGCGGCACCGGGAGATCGACCTGCCGACGGACCCGCGACGATGGATCGTGCATGTTTCGCACGAAAATCTGCTGCCATCGCGCGGGATGGGCCTTTTCCGGCGGCTGCGGCTACGGCTGTTCCTGTTCCTGCGCGTGGTCTCGCGACCGGCCTATTACTACTATGGCCTTGGCGACCGCGTGCAGCTCTCCGCCGAGATCATTCCAGTGCGAGTCCGTTAAACGCGCCCTTGACGCCACGGTCGCCGCCCGGCACAGGATCAATGTCTTGCAACGGGAATGATCATGGCGACCCAACTCACCGGCCCGCGCGTCACGCCAAAATCAGGCGTCGCCAAACAACTCGTGGTGTTCCTGCATGGCTATGGCGCCGACGGGAAGGACCTGATCGAGATCGGCAAGCAATGGCAGAAGCTGTTGCCCGACGCCGCTTTCGTGGCGCCCAACGCGCCCGAGCCCTGCGGCATGTCGCCGATGGGTCGGCAATGGTTTGCCCTGTCCATGCGCGATCCCAACGAACGCTGGATCGGCGTGGAAAAGGCCCGCCCCGTCGTCGACGCCTTCCTCGACGAGGAACTGCGAAGCCACAACCTGCCGGATTCCGCGCTGGCCATTGTCGGCTTCAGCCAGGGCACGATGATGGCGCTGCATGTCGGCCTGCGCCGGGCCCGCGCGCCCGCCGCGATCCTCGGCTATTCCGGCATTCTCGTTGGCCCCGAACATCTCGCGCAGGCGACGGCCCGCACGCCCAAGGGCGAGCCGCCGCCAGTGCTGCTGGTGCATGGCGAAGCCGACGAGACGATCCCGGTCGATGCGCTGTTCCAGTCGGCCGAGGATCTGTCGAAGGCCAACATCCCGACCCAGTGGCATCTGTCGCGCGGCATCGGCCACGGCATTGATGGCGGCGGCCTCCTTCATGGCGGCATGTTTCTGGCGAGTTCGTTCGGCCTCAGGATTCCAACGAAATAGCCAGATTGATCGCTGATCAACCTTCCCTTATAGCGGGCGGGAATTTCAACAGTTCAGGAGGAGTACGCCCATGAACCGCGTCAAGCTGACGATCGCGACGACCGATTACGACCATTTCCGCGACTTCCGCTTTGGTCTCGTCAACGCGGAGGGTATCGACCACACCTGGCTCAATCTCGGCCATCACGAGGTCTTCGCGCGCTTCACCTTCAACCGCGAATGGGACGTGTCGGAACTCTCCTGCGCCAAGTTCTCCGCGCAGGTGACCCGCGACAATCCCGACATCATCGGCCTTCCCGTCATCTGCTCGCGCCTGTTCCGCTTCTCCTCCTTCTACGTGAACAAGAAAAGCGGCATCAAGACCGTCGAGGACCTCAAGGGCAAGCGCGTCGGTTCGCCCGAATGGGCGCATTCCGCGGCGGTCTATATGCGCGGCTGGATGCATAACGACTGCGGCGTCAAGCTGCAGGACGTGCACTGGTATCAGGCGGGCGCCAACGACGCCGGTCGCGAGGAAAAGGTCGAGTTGAACATTCCCGAGGGCGTCAAGCTGACCCGCGTCTCCGACAAGTCGCTGTCCGAGATGCTGGCGTCCGGCGAAATCGACTGCGCCATTATCGCTCGACCGCCGACCTGCTTTCTTGAAGGTCATCCAGATATCGTGCGGCTGTTTCCGAACTATCTCGAGATGGAAGAGCAGTATTACGAGAAGACCCGCGTCTGGCCGATCATGCACATCATGACGATGAAGAAGCAGCTTCTCGAAGCCAACCCATGGATCGCGCGCAATCTCGTCAACGCCTTCAACGAATCCAAGCGCCGGAGCATCGAACGCCT
>CAISJZ010000255.1 GCA_903885755.1 uncultured Hyphomicrobiales bacterium
CGCGACAAGGGTCAGGACGTGCTGTTCTTCGTCGATAACATTTTCCGGTTCACGCAGGCAGGCTCGGAAGTGTCGGCTCTGCTGGGTCGCATTCCTTCGGCGGTGGGCTATCAGCCGACGCTGGCCACGGACATGGGCGCGCTGCAGGAGCGAATCACCACCACGAACAAGGGTTCGATCACGTCGGTGCAGGCGATTTACGTGCCCGCCGACGACTTGACCGATCCGGCGCCCGCGACATCCTTCGCGCATCTTGACGCCACCACCGTGTTGTCGCGCTCGATCGCGGAAAAGGGCATCTATCCCGCGGTGGATCCGCTCGACTCGACCTCGCGCATGCTGTCGCCGCTGGTTGTCGGCGAGGAGCATTACGGCGTCGCCCGTCAGGTGCAGCAGACCCTCCAGCGCTACAAGGCCCTGCAGGACATCATCGCCATTCTCGGCATGGACGAGTTGAGCGAGGAAGATAAATTGACGGTCGCCCGCGCGCGCAAGATCGAGCGTTTCCTGTCGCAGCCGTTCCATGTCGCCGAGGTGTTCACCGGGTCGCCCGGCGTGCTCGTTTCGCTCGCCGATACGATCAAGGGCTTCAAGGGCCTCGTCGAAGGCAAGTATGATCACCTGCCGGAAGCTGCTTTCTATATGGTCGGGACGATCGAGCAGGCCGTCGAGAAGGCCGCCAAGCTCGCGGCGGAAGCGGCGTAACGCGCCGCCGATCAATCCGGGAGCATCGACATGGCCGCATTTCACTTCGAACTCGTTTCGCCCGAAAAACTTCTGTTCTCGGGGGATGTCGAGGCCGTCGTCGTGCCCGGCACGGAAGGCGACTTCCAGATGCTGAAAGGGCATGCGCCGACGATGTCGATGCTTCGGCCCGGCGTCGTGTCGATCGATGAAACCGATTCAAGGACATCCAAGCACTTTGTGCGTGGGGGCTTTGCCGAGATTTCGGACAAGGGCCTGACGATCCTCGCCGAGCAGGCGATTCCGCTCGCCGATCTCGACGCCGCCAAACTCGATCAGGAAATCAGGAATCTCGAGGAAGACGTCGCCGACGCCCAGGGCGACGACGCGCGCCGCGCCGCCAGCGAGAAGCTGGCCCATCTCAAGGATCTGAAGACAGCGCTGAAGCTCTGATCGGGTTCGGCAGCGAACGAAAAAGCCGGGCCCAGGCCCGGCTTTTTGCTGTTCAATCTGGCGACGCGTGTTGCACCCGTCGCGGCGTCCGTCGATCAGCTGACCGCAGCGGCGATGTTTGAATAATCGCGCGACACCTTGGTGCCGGTGGCCGTGGCGCCGACGACGATCATGATCGACATGAAGCAGGCGATGGCGGCGTATTCAATCGCCATGGCGCCGCTCTCGTCGCGCCAGAAACGCAGGAAGGAAGTCATGCCGTGCCCCTGTATAAGAATTGACCAACAACGAGACTAAATAGCGTGATATTGATTAAACGGGTTCTTAATGACGCCAGCTTCCCCGGCGTAAAGAGCGTCAACCGGCGCCAATTCGAATGTTAATCCTAAGGGACGGTAAATTTCATATCTCGCGCCAGTCGCTCATGGCCAAACGAAGCTCGAAGCTCTGAAATTGCGCGAAGACGCGCGTCAACCAGACCCGAAGTGCCGTCTTGATCACGATCGACATGCCGCTTGGAGGCGCCAGCAGAAATCGTGAAAACGACACGTCGCGCCGCTGGATAGCCTGCGCGACGAAGGGGTCGAGCGCCGGAATTTCGAAGGTTCGCGCGGCGGGATAGCGCGCCAGCAACTCGCGGTCGGGTTCGGGCATTGGCGCGGCGCCTTCGTTGCGCGCCAATACGAGCGCCAGATCGGGCCACTGCGCAAGCAGGCCATTGGCGGCGTCGAGGCACTCTGTGGAGTCGTCGACAACGAGCACGATGATCGGTTCGACGCCAAGCCGCCGCGCTTCCTCGAAGAATCCTATTTCACGCACCATCGTGAAAAACGTTTTCCACGAGCGCGCCCAGAGGTCGACGATTTTTGGGGCCTCGTCATTGACGAGAAGTCGATCGAAAAGGGAAATCTGACCCTTAACGAGGGAGAGGTCGGCGATCATCACCTCGTCGGGGAAACGCTCCGCGAAGGGCGATTCGTGCGGGTCGGTGTCGAATCCGACGAAGGGCCGCCGATTATGCAGAAAATAATCCGCGAGCAGTCGGGCCGTCGTCGATACGCCAACGCGGCCGCGCGGCGAACAGACGATGTAGGCGTGAGTGCGGCCCGGCATCCAGCGCCCCCGACGCCGCGGTCTCCGCGGCCTAGCGTTTGGCGGACTTGGCGCCGAGCAGCGCGAGCAGCCCCACCCGGTCGAATTCCGCCGAAATGCTGCGGAACCAGGTACGCACATAGCCGCGCAACACGAAGGAATATTTCGCGGTGTCGCCTTCGGCGGTCTGATTTGACACGAAGGTGGAGAAGGGCACGCCCGCGAGTTCGACCTGCTCGTAGGCCATTTCGTTGAGCTTGGGGATCGTGACGTCGCCCGCGTGCTTGATCTTCTTGAAATAGGAGGCGTAAGTCGCGGGGTCCCATTCGAAGAACGTGGTGTCGTTGACGAAATTCTTGACGAGGAAATAATTGGCGTCCGACACGTAAGGCGCCGTCTCGGCGATTTCGTCGAGCGAGGAAATCGACGGTCCGAGAATGTGGAAAACGATGAACGTGAAGGAGCCTTCCTTCGCCGCCTCGAGGAAGCCAATTTCCTGCAGCGCGCGCAGCGTCGCGCCAAGCTGGCCGGCCCGCACGTCGATGATCGACACCTTCGCGGCGGCGTTGTTCAGCGTATCGATGATCCGCATCTGGTCGGGCGTGTGCGTCACGTTGACGATGTCGGTGATGCCCGGATGAAACCGTTTCAGCGTCCCACGTGGCGACTCCGTGTCGAAGGCCCGAGCGACCACATTGTTGGCGGCTAAATAATCGAGCAGAACGCGGGATACGGTCGTCTTGCCGACGCCTCCCTTGTCGGCACCGACCAGAATGACGGCAGGCTTCATCTTTCGAACTCCCGTGGCAATATACGCGCCCACTCAGGCAATATCAGAGTCCTGTATAGCATCGATGCGGGGTCGCGACGAGGCGGGTTAAGGCATCGTTAGCAAACATGGTTACCGCGCCGCGTCGCGCGCCCCATCGCGGTTGATCGGCGATCAGCTTCGCCGCCGACCAGTCGCGGCGTAAAACACTCGCTTGGCGTAATCATGCAGCTTTCGTCGCAGCACTTCCTTTCGGATGGCTGCGTCGAACGACTTGCCGCGCGCGCGCGAGATCGCCAGCGCGATGTCGGAAATCGCCAGTTTGTCCGGCCATAGCCGATCGATCATCGGGTGATCCGGAATGGCGCACGAATCGGTCGATGTGATATCGCCATTCATGGCCTGGCGGCGCGTGAATTCGATCGCGAACTGGACGCCCGGCGAGTAGGCCGAGTGCTGTTCGTCGTAGGCGATCTTCCAGAGAAACGCCGATTTTCCGGTCGCCAGAACGATGCCCATGGCGATCGGCTCGCCGTTCAGCTCGAGGGATTCGACCCGACACTTTGCGTCGCGCGATAGGCGTCTCGTCATGGTGCGCACAAACGCGGCGATGGCGGGGTCGCACAGCAGCGCCGTTCCTCTCCCGCCTTTCCAGCCGCCGGCCTCAAGGGTCAGGAAGTGTTCGACGGCGAGGCGGATCTGTTCGGGCCGCCGGGCGCTGACGTAGGTCAGTTCGCCCAGTTCGCCAAGCCGCCGCCGCTGCCGACGAAGTTCCTTGATGTGCTTGGCCGACATCGCCTTGCGCAGCATGACCTCGACATCGACGCCGCCGAACAGAATGGCGCGTTCCCCCTTGTCGAAGAGGTGCAGGTCAAGCCCGCGGGCCTTGGCGCGGGCGTGGATCAGGTCGGCTGTAGGGCCATGGCTGGCAAGCGCCGGCCAAAGCAGGCCAGCGGTCCTGGGATGAAGCCGTTCGATCCATGCCAGCATCATGTCGAGCGCCTCGACGCCCTGCGCCCTGTCGAGAAGCGGCGTCCCGAGCGCCGCCTGCTTGGGAAGCCAGCCCCGGGTCAGCGGCGAAAAGCCGCCGGCGACCTCAAGGGCGCAGACGCCGATGATGCGATCGCGATCATCGAAGCCACTGACGTCGGAGACGATGAGAAAGGAAGGGCGGCGCGCCGGGGCGAAATGCTGGGCCGCGGTCAGGGCGAAGCCGGGCTCGAGAAAGACATTTTCTTCCAGCGACCGGCCGAGGAGATCGTTCCAGGCGTCCACCCGTTTCGACGCCCCTTCCCAGTCCACAAGCTCCACCCGCAAAGGCCTGTCGTTGGTGATCGCGCGCAGGCTCGCGCCCCCCACCGGTCGTGGCGAGGCGCCGCCGAATTCGGCAAGCCCAAGGCTCTCGCTGATCCATGGACCAATCTGGGAGCCTGTTGGCCTGAAAGGGTACGGAATGAAATGATCGACCATGACGCCTCTGAAATCGGGTCAATCCGGGTCGTTTCCGTGCCGAATTGGCACGGATGACGAGTCTGGATCGATCCTGAAGCGTCAACGTTCAAGACTCGGGCCGCCGGGCCACGATCCGACTTACAACCGGATTTTGCCCGAGCAGATATCGATGTACAGCACCTCGTCGATCGGCGTGTAGGAAGTTGATCGAGGGTCGGCGAAGAAGATCGGATCGCGGATGCGCAGCGGGTCGAATCCGTCGGCGACGAGGTCCACCTTGCGGAGCTTGAACGTCGCCGTCATTTCGAGATGGTCCTGGAATCGCACGAAGAGAGGGCGCGCATAATCGGGCAGACGATCGGTCAGGTGGGAGCGGAAGCCCGCGAGATCAAAATCGGACAGGCTTTCCACGACCAGCGAGGCCATGCCCGCACGCCCATCCATGTGGGGAATCGCGACGCCATAAACGGTCGTCTCCTTGACGCCGGGGAAATCGGTCATCGCCTCCGCGACTTCCGTCGTCGAGACGTTCTCGCCCTTCCAGCGAAAGGTGTCGCCAATCCGGTCGGCGAAATAGAAGTATCCGAGTTCGTCCTTGCGCATGAGATCGCCGGAGCGAAACCACGCGTCGCCGGGCGCGAAGACATCGCGCAGAATCTTTTTTTCCGAGGCGCTCCTGTCGGCGTAACCCTCGAATCTGTTGGCTGGCTTCGATGGATCGTTGAGGATCTGACCGAGCGCCTCGCCGATTTCATTGGGCGCGCATTCGATGCAGTGGCCGTTTGAATCGCGCACCGGTTGTTCGGTCTCGACATCGAAGCGGGCGATCTTGACGACGAACTTCCGTTCCATCCATTTCGGAATTCTGCCGACCGCGCCGGGCTTCGAATCGAAATTGAAGATGGTGATGTTGCCTTCCGTCGCGGCGTAGAATTCCAGAACGACGGGAATGCGATAGCGGTCGCGGAACTGGGTGAAGATATCGGGTCGCAATCCATTGCCGATGCACAGGCGAATGCGATGGCTGGTGTCGAACGGGCCCGGCGGCGCGGCGAGAAGAAAGCGGCACAATTCGCCAATGTAGAAAAACATGGTGCAGTCATGCTTGACCGCGTCGGCCCAGAACTCACGCGCCGAGAATTTTTCGCGGATATAGCACGAGCCGCCGACGGTCAGCGCCGCGCCGACGGCGGCCAGGCCACCGTTGGTGTGATACATCGGCAGCGTGATATACATGCGATCGTCGCGATTGGAATTGGCGACCGCGGCAAACCCCAGCAACGCCAGTTGCGCGCGGTAATGGTTCATGTTGGCGGCCTTGGGCATGCCCGTCGTTCCCGACGTGAAGATGTAGAGACAGCCATCGTTGACCGTCAGCGACGTGCGTTCCGCCGCCGGGATGTCGGCGCTGGAGAATCCGGCCAGCATCTTGTCGACGCGCGGGGCGTCGGGCGTTTCTCCGCGCTGTCCCTCGCCGTGAACATAGAGCTTCAGATCGTCGTTCAGCATCGGTCGCGCGGCTTCGTAGACATCGCGCAGCGTCTCGTCGACGATGATCGCGCGCGCGCCAACGCTGTTGACGCAATGGGCCAGGGAGACGCCTGGCAAATTGGTGTTCAGGAGCGCGGTGATGCCGCCAATCTTGGCGACGCCAAGCCAGATCGCGACATACTCGGGCCGATTGGGCATGAGCAGGGCGATGACATCGCCCTTGCCGAATCCCATTGCGCGGGCCCATCGCGCATACTGGTTGGCTCGGGCGTTGAGTTCGCCGTGGCTGAACTGTTCGCGGTCCGTGAACAGCGCCATGCGCGGCCCGTGTTCGCGGGCGAGATCCTCGAAGAGGTCGCGAACGGTGCGCGTCGGATTGCGGGCGATCGGCGCTGTGCGCCGCAGCGCCCTGATCGCGCCGGATGCATAGGCCCATTCGCTCGCCAGACGTTCAAGAATGGACAAACCACTTCCTCCCGCCCGATGATTTCGCATCGGTCATTCCGTGATAAATGAAATCGTCTGGACCAAGTCAATTGGCGATGGTGATCCATGGTTGACGACACGGAGGAACAAGCCTGGGCCGAGGCCGGCGAACTAGACCTGCGTGGTCTGAAGTGCCCCCTGCCGGCCATGAAGACCATCAGGGCGCTGGCTCGCATGGACGCCGGCGGGCGGCTTGTCGTTCGAGCCACCGACCCGATGAGCGCCATCGACATTCCACATGCGGTCGCCAGCGCGGGCGGGCGCGTGGTCTCGCACGACCGCGACGGGCGGGTTCTGACATTCCAAATCGTGAGGTAGGGGCCCCTCAGCCAAGCAGACCGCCGCGGCGGGGCGCCAGCGGGTTGTCCACCACGGCGGATGCGTCGGGAGCATCAATCCGGGGCTCGCCGGTAAACGCGCGCCACAGGCCCTCGACGAAGGATGGTTCGAGGTCGCGCAGGATGAAAACGACGCGGGTGCGATGATCAGCGTCGGGCCAGGCGTCAAGCCGTGTCGGCGGATGGAAGACGTGCTGGACTCCGTGGATCAGAACCGGCCGCGCCGGATTGTCATCGAGGCCGATCAACCCCTTGACGCGCAACAATTTGGGGCCATGCGCCTGGCGCAGGAGGTCGAGAAAGAGTCCAAAGCCGCTCGCCGGCATGGGCCTGTCGCTGGTCAGGCAGAAGGCGCGGATGCGCGCATCGTGGCGGTTGACGTCATGGCGGCCGTGATCGTGGCGATGGCCCATCAGGGAGTAGGCCTCGGCCCGGAGCCAGCCGCGCACGTCGTCGCTCTTGCTGGCGGGATCGAAGGCGCCGGCGTCAAGAAGGTTCGCGGCGGTCGCCTCTCCCTTCGCTCCATCGAGCAATATCGCGCCGGGATTGAGCGAGCGCAGTCGATCGTGCAGCGCGTCGACGCCAGCAGCGCCTTCGTCGGTGTTGATCAGGTCCGTCTTGGTGAGAACGATCCGATCGGCAACGGCGGCCTGCTTCACCGCTTCCTCGTGCGCGTCGAGAGTCGCCATGCCATTCACAGCGTCGACCAACGTGATCACGCCATCGAGTCTGAAGCGCAGGGCGAGATAGGGATGCGCCATGATCGTGTGCAGGACGGGCGCGGGATCGGCGAGGCCCGTGGTTTCGATCAGCACGCGCTTTATGGGCGCCATGCGTCCGTTGTCGAGACGACGCAGGACATCCTCGAATGTCGAGACAAAGTCGCCCCGGATCGTGCAACACAGGCAGCCCGACGACATCAGCATCATGTCGCCATCGACCTGCTCGACTAGCAGGTGATCAAGCCCGATTTCACCGAACTCGTTGATGATGACCAGTGTCCCGGCCAGCGCGGGATCCTTGACGAGGCGGTTGAGCAGGCTGGTCTTGCCAGCGCCGAGAAAGCCGGTCAGCACGGCGACCGGGATGGGCGGGGGCGGGCGTCGCGATCCTGGCGCGTCGGGCATGGCGATGCTCGGGGTTCGCGATTCTATTCCGTCTTGACCTTTTTGGGCTTGCCGGCCGCCGCGTGAGCTTCCTTCTTGGCGGGCTGCGGTTTAGCCTTCGCGGCTTTCACGGGCCGCGCCTTTCGGCGGTGATGGCGCGTCGGTTTGTCGTCATCGTCGGCGGAGGCGACGGCTGAAGGCTCCGGACCCGTGGGGCCCGCGACGGGGCCGGTCCAGCCCGGGACGCGGCCGACGAAGACGTCGATCGGCTCGAAGGCGGGTCGTTCGGCGAGAGCGGCCTGGGTGGCCGCGACGCCGCCAACGTCGACCGGAGTCGGCGCGGAAGTCTGATTCAGAAAGAAAGCCGCCGGACTGTCGTCTATATGGCTGGCGGCTTGCGGCGCGCCAGCGACCTTGACGGCGAAGTCGTCCTCGACCATCTCCTGGCGATGGCGACCACACACGGCCTCGCGCATATTGGGCGGGTCGCCGGGGGTAGTAGGCAAGGCGGCGAGGCTTCGCCCCGTGCCGCCGCTGGCGAAACCAACGTCCAGAATATGCGCGGCTTCGAGGGTTCGCGACTTGGCGCTGGAATAGCCCATGACGACCGCGATCAGCCGCCGTCTGCCGCGCGTGGCGCTGGCGACGACATTGAGGCCGGCGGGGCAGGTGAAGCCGGTCTTCATGCCCTCGGCGCCGGGATAGCGACCCAGCAGCCCGTTGTGGGTAGGGATGATCTGGCCGCTGAGACGCAACGCGCCAATGCCATAGAGATCGGCATGTTCGGGGAAGTCCCGATAGAGCGCCATCGCGACCAAGGCCATGTCGCGCGCCGAGCTGTAATGGTTGGGATCGTGAAGCCCGTTCGGATTGACGAAGTGGGATTCATGCATGCCAAGCTGGGCGGCGACCGCGTTCATGTCTCCGGCGAAACTCTCGACCGAGCCCGAGACGCCCTCCGCGATCGTGATCGCGAGATCGTTGGCTGATTTGACCATCAGCATCTTCAGCGCGTTGTCGAGGGTGACTTCCTGGCCGGGCTTGAAGCCCATCTTGGATGGCGGCATGCGGGACGCGCGGGCCGATACCCGCAACGGCGTATCGAGGGTCAGCTTGTGGTCGCGCACCGCCTTCAGGGCGGCATAGACCGTCACCAATTTGGTCACCGACGCCGGAAACCAGCGCCTTGTCGATTCGCGCTCCACCAGAACGTCGCCGCTGCGCGCGTCAACGACCAGCAGGGGCGTCGCCCCGGCGACCGCCGGGGGCAGGAGCGCGAGCGCCGCGGCAAGGACGGCCCATCGCGGTTGACTCGGGAAGAGGCTCATAGACAAGTCCTGAATACGATGTCGTCGGGCGCGGCGATTCCGCGGTTCTCATTCCTAGCTTTTCGAAACGGGCTTGGGAAGCGCGGGAGAGCCTCGAGCAGGCGCCCTGAATGCTCAGCGCTTGCGGCGAAATCATGGCGCGGCGATCGCGCGCGGGGACCAGAGCGGAGGCGATAATGACGGGATGCATTGTTGGATGGTCGCACTTGCCCTTCGGCAAGCAGGACGCGGAGACCGTCGAAAGCCTCGTTGTGCGCGCGGCGCGCGGCGCGC
>CAISJZ010000256.1 GCA_903885755.1 uncultured Hyphomicrobiales bacterium
GACCTGTCCGACCTTTTTTTGGAAGTAGAAGAAAAGGTAAGCCAGATGATCAGCATCGCGCGCATGTCCGCGCGCGCGCGCACGCGCCCGCGAGGCGAAAAGGTCGGACAGGTCGGACAGGTCGGACAAACCCTTGTCTCCCAGCGATTAAATGGTGTCCGACCTTTTGCTTTCGGCTAAAAAAGGTCGGACAGGTCGGACATATTTCGCCCATTTTGGGCAAGCGAGCGCGTTTTCGGCGATTTTTTGGCCCGATGGCCCGTCGCGCGATCAAAAATCATCGCCGATCTCCCCGCGCTCGCCCGCGCCCGCGTCGTCGTCATCGGGCGGTCGGTCGTCGTGATCGAACAGCCATTCGACGGATTGGCCGACCGCCTGCTCATAGGCGGCGCGGCATGTGGCGAGGTCGGGCACGTGGTAGCAGGGCACGCGCCGCATGACGGACGACCCGTCGGGCAGTTCGACCGACATGGTGCGCTTGCACGGCCGCAACAGGCCGACGCCGTCGAGTTTCAGCAATTTGGTCAGGCGCATGCCCAGCGCCGTCTTTTCCGCCTTGCGACGCACGCCGACCTTTTCGGCGTTGTGGACGTAATCGTCGAACAGGGTGTCGACGGCGATATAGCCCTCGCCGCCCTTTTCGCTGGCCCATCCGGTGCGCCGGCGCGTCAATGCGCCGTCCTGAAGGCGCTCGTACCACCAGGCGGTGACGCTATCGAGCGAGCGGGTTTTCTGTTCCAGCAGGGCGCGGGTTTTCGGCGGGTCGCGCAGGTTGAGCGCGTCGATATCCATGGTCAGCAGGTCGGCGAGCAGGGCCTCGCGCCCACCCTCGTTCATCTGCTTTTCCAACTCGCCGAAATAGACCGCGTTGCGCGCCTGCGCCGGCGACACGTCGAGCACGACGAATCGCCGCCCGTCGAGGCCCACGGGCACGACCCAGTCCTCGTTGCTCGAAAACAGCAGGCGGACGTAATTGTCGAGCCGTATGGGGTCGATCCCCTTGGCCTCGATCATCTGCCGGTCGGACGTGATCAGGCCCTTGAGCCGGCCCTCGGCGGCCTTGTCGCCCGCCCAAAACCCTTCGTCGACCTGTAGCAAGAGGCATGAGGCCATGTGCGCGTTGAACTGGCCGACGAGATAGCGCGGGTCGTCGACCAGAAAGTAATGCGAGCCGAACAGCGACCCGACAACCTTGCCGATGATCGTCTTGCCCCAGCCCTCGCCGCCGCGCAGCACGATGGCGATGCCGAGGCGCTCGCGCGGGCGCTGCACGATATGGGCGAGCCACCCGAACATCCACTCAAATACCCGTTCGTCGCCATTGCAGATGTTGACGCGCAGATGGTCGTGAAAAACCGAGTATTTCAGCAGCCGCTCTTTTTTGGGCAGGTCGAACGCCGGCTTGACGTCAAATCCCCGCCACAGGTTGAAATAATTCTTGGAGCCCGGCCTGTTGTCCGGATCGGGAAAAAACTCGACGCCGTCATAGGTGCGCCGCTCGTGCGACGACAGCCACAGGGGCGCGACCTGTTGATAGGTCGTCTTGACAACCGTTTCGCCGGTTTTTTCGTCGACGACCTCGCGCTCGCGCCGGATGCGGCGGTTTTGCAGATAGGCCTTGAAGGCGTCGAGGGAAAGAACGCGCGTGCGATCCTCGATCGGCGCGTCAGGCGTCTCGCGCATGACGACCGCGCGCGAGCCCATCAGCACCAGCGACCATTCGCGGTTCAGCCGGTCGATTTCATCGCGCGCGTTGTCGGGCTCCATGCCGTCGACACCGACCCCGCCGACGGGCGGCTTTTTGCCATCGCCGCCAGCCGCGCCCGCCTCGGAAAATGGCGGCGCGTCATCGCCCGCGCCTTCCGCTGGCTCGGCGTCGTCGGGGTCGACGATCTCGACAATCTTTTGGTAGCCGTCGATCATAAGATCGCTCACGCTTCGGACTTCGTGCCTGACGATTGCGATATGCTCGTCAATCGACCGGAATCGATCCATCGTTGAATATCTTCACGGCGATATCGAATGGCGCGCGACCCAAGCCGAACGAAGTCAGGACCACCGCCTTTTACTCGCCAGGACTGGAATGTGCGGGGGCTCATGTTCAGTAATTCCGCGACTTCCACCTCGGTCAGAATTTCACGCGGAGCCAATGAAGAAATTTTCATAATCGTGACCCCAATAGAGCGTAAGTTTTCGGAGAGTGAGGCATGAGCTCGAACGGGCAGAATTCCCCAATTCAATTTGACTAAAGCCCTCAACAAAAAAGCATCGCCCGTGTTGTGGCTCAACGATCGGGCGTGCGTCACTTTGTCGGCAAACCAGATCGTAAAGTAGGTTTCGTTTTCCTTGTGAAAACGCGATTGCAATTCGTTAGTCGATGGTCTGGCGGATTCTCAGCAGGTCCACCAAGATCGAATAAAAAATGGCATCGCAGGTGCTATTGCCGGCGATATGTTCAGCCTCGATATCGCTCGGTGATCCAAAGCACCATCCGACCACCTCTGCCTTGAACAATAATCCGGCCAATGTCTTTGCCCCGTGCTGCAAGATGCGTGCTCGCAAAGTGGTGTTTTCAGCGCCCGCGGCTTCGTATTCCTTCACCGCTGATTCCCAGCCGAGGCGCGCATGGGCTGCCTTCTCGGCGCGTTTGACGACGTCGAACGCTTGGACGATTGTTTCGCCACGTTGTCGGCTCAACCCTGTCGAAAAATAAAAGCCATCGCCGGACGGACAGCGATTGAGCGACGCTCTGAAAAAATCGATTTCATCCGTAAATTATGGGTGCGTGCCATCCGTTGGGCGCCCGCGCAGCTGAAAGTACCTTTCGTCGCCTCTTTGGATTTTCAGGTCGGCCCGTTCTTTTGGAGATCCAGACGCCACACGATCCTGAATTCCATCCACTTCGGCTTCGGCTTTGGCGATGCGTGCAATCGAGGACAGCCAAGCCGGCCTTAAAGCCAAAAGCTCGGTATCGGCGACATGCATGTCACGATTTTCGGATTCGGGGGAAAATTCGGGCAGGGCTGTCGACGCGAACGCGCCTTTGGAAAAGTCGCACTCTTGGATTTTAGAGGACGCTGAAGGCATCATTTTAATTGCTCCATATGGCCAATCCCGATACATATAGATCACAACAATCCAAATAACAATATCTATGGATAAAAAAGATACCTATGGATCAATTTTATATCACGGGACGTCAGATCGCCGCCGCGCGTGCGCTGCTAAGCATCAGTCAGGCTGATCTCGCGTCCGCGTCGAATATTTCAGTGCCAACGCTAAAGCGGATGGAGGCTAGTGATGGCCAGGCTCAGGGGCTGTTGAACAACGTCGCCGCCGTAAAATCTGCCCTGGAACGGGCTGGCGCTATCTTTGTCCCAGAAAATGGAGAGGGCGTTGGAGTTCGTCTCAAAAAGGCGGTGCCAGCCAAATGAACGTTGGCGACTGGGGCGGGAATTCAAACGCCAGGCACCGCAAAACATAGGCCCAAAACGCAAAAACCCGCCTCAACAAGAAGCGGGATAAAACATCTAATTCACCGTGAAAAACACTATGTCAAGTGAACGTCGTTTGTCAAGCGGCCCAGCATATTCCATTTTCACCGTCGCGCAGAATCGCCGAGATCCGCCCCGGAGTTCCCAGGATCGTGTTTCTCCATCGTCTCTTGGTCAAGCGCCGACCCATCATCGTCGAAGCCGGAGAACAGCAGGTAGTCCTCCTGTTCGTATGATTCGATTTGGAGCCTCTGCAGCGTGAGGTAGCCCGATTTTCCGCGAAGGGCCTCGACCACATGGACACGGGAGGGGTGATGGGAGACATCGAATTCCACGCCTGCCAGGGGCGTCGAGAGTTCCTTGCCTGCCTCGATCACGAATTCACCCAATGGATGCGACAGGCGATAGAGGAACCGCCCCTGTTCGTCGCTTCTGTCCAAGCCAGGTTCTGGTTGTGATTTCGAGATAAGGTGATAGCGGCCCTTCGCGATGTCCGGGCTCGGGGGGCTCATGAGATCGAAAGCAAGGGCGTCATCGTCGAACCGTGCGCGTTCGGCGAGGATGAAACGCGTCAGCGACCAGAAACGTTGACCAACCCTATCGAGCTGGGCTTTCGCATCGGCGAGCTTGATCCGAAGCCTTTGGTGCACATCCTCGTCAAACCGCTCGAAGAGTTTACGCCGGGTATCGTCCATCCGGGAACGGATGCTCTCATCCATCTCCTCCTGGAGCTTCTGAAACGCCACCTCGATCTCTTCCGACGTTCGGCATTCCTGATAAATAGCGAGGATTCGCTTTTCGAAATCGACCCCGGATTCGATACTGCCGAGCACATCATCAGAGGCTCCGAAGACGCCATTGAACAGACTGAATTTTTCGCCGAGCAGTTCGAGAACACGCCGATCCGCTTCGTTCCGCTCATTGAAGTAATCCTCCGTAGTTGAACCACAAGAGGCATGTGGGCGGGACGCAAATCCTGCCGATAAACCGGCGGCCTTCTCGAGGAATTGTGCTGCAATCAGGTGCTTTCCCTTGTAGGTCGTCAGCATTCTGATATTATTTCGGTATCGAAACAACTGTGTTCCGCAACCTAATTTCCGCAACGCCAATAAGCGTTACGTGAGGAGCCTATGCACATAGCCTCAAACCTTATTACGGGACGCCAGCTTCGTGCTGCTCGCGTCTTGGCTGGCCTGACCCAGCGCACCCTTGGAGCCGCTGTGGGCGTTGACGAGCGCCAAATCCGCTTTTGGGAGCGAAGGCATCATTCCCAACCCACCGGCGTAATGCATCATCCTCGCATAGAGCGGGCGCTGCTGGAGCATGGGGTGATCTTGTTCTCGGAGCCTTCGCCGGGGGCGAGGCTGAAGTAATTTCATATGAAATTCATACGGTGAAGAAACTTCAGGGCGGGAGTTGGAGCCGGAAGCTGAAAGCTGCCCCCACATTTTTCGACAGCAGTGCGCGCGCGCACGACCGGAAACCGGAAGATATCGAGGGTCGTGGAGGTTGAAAGTACCGCCGCGCTCCTCCCCTTGTGGGTGGCTATTCCGGAAGCCCTAGACGATCCTGGCCGCAGCGAATCCAACGAAAAGTAGCAGGGCTGGCGGCAGCAGTATCGCTACAGCTGGCGGATGGCAATGATCCGGGCATTTCGTCTGGAGCGCGGGTCCGCGCTCAATACGGTTCGTAGCTCTTTTCCTCGACGATGGCGCTTTGCGTTCGCATGTTGATTTCGCGTTTCAAGGCGGCGCGCTTGTCGTTGATTTGATAGACCGCCCTCGCCAACGCAATGAATTCGACGCCAAATCTGCCCGATCGTTCCTCGGCGCGGATATCGTCCTCGATACGCCAGAGCTCGGCGTTCACGCCCTTGAGCTCGCCTCGAAGATGCTTGATCGTCTCGTCTGTGTCGATCTCAACCGGCAGCACGTTGGATAAAATGGAATATTCGCGAGCGACATTGGCGCGCTTGGCCGGGTCGTCGATGCGATCGAGCTTGATCTCCAGGATGGTGAGCTTATCGATCAATTCACCGGTCGAAATTTCCGCGAGAAGTCGCATGAGGGCATCCAATCAGGTCGCGATCGCTCATTCCTTTAGCATGGCGTCGTAGGCGGTCCTAAAGCCCTTCAGGGACACCGGCACAATCACGTCGTGGCCACTTGAATCCTTGAACGTCATTTTACCGGGGCCGGCGGCGGCGAGGAATTTCTTGACGACATCGTCCTTGAGTTCGATATCGACAAAACAACCGCCCGGCGTGCAACGGTCAAGCAGGTTGGAAACGCCGGGATCGGCGTCGGCGTAACGCAAGGCAATCGGCGCGCGCGTTGAAATATTGACCGGCAATTGCGCCTGCGCGATGGCGGGCTTGCCATTGGCCGGCCTCTGGATCACCAAGCGCGAGAAGGGCGCGTTATTCTCCGACATCCTGCTCAGCTGGGAAATTGCGCACTGCTTTTTCGGCGCGGGGGCGGCGGATATCTCGCATTGCAAGACCCAATCGTCATACGTGGCGGATGTCGCCTGCTGGGCGCTCGCGCTACCGCCAATGACCGCGAACGCCAGGATGATCGCCGCCAGTCCGGCGCCACAACTCAAGAACGTCGAGTTCACGCCCAGCCTCCTTTCAAGCCTTCATGCATCGCCGTTTCGCCCCCCGGCCCTGGGCCGGCGAAACGGTCGCGGTCTGGCGCGCTACCAGGTTTTGCGGATTCCGCCGGTCACCGCGTAGATTGATGTCGTGCTCGAGAATTCGCCCTCGAACTTCGCCATCGCCGTCCAGCCGTCGCCAAAACTATATCGCGCGCCGATGGTCGTCAGCGCGCCATCGGGCGCGGGCCTGACGCCGTTGACCAGGAAATTATTGCCCGGCAACGACTGGAAGGCGGCCGTGACCGCCGAGCCATTGTTGAAATCATGGGCCCAGGCCAGGCGTCCGAAGATTTTCAGCACCCCGGCGCTGTCGGGAAGCGCATAATCCATGCGGGCGCCAAGTTCGACGCGGTCGGTGGTGAAGCTGCGAGCGGCGTAATTCAGCGACAGAGCCGAGTTTATGCCGCCCGGCGAGGTCTCCGAATAGTCGGGCAGCCACATGGCCTGCGCCTGATTGGCCGCATACGGGGTCAACGTCAGGCCGCCGCCAACCGGCAGGCCATAGCCAGCCTCGAGCCGGCTCGTAAGGACATTGGCGATAAAGTTGGCGTTCTGGAGGCCGGACAACCCGCCATATCGGCTGGTCGAGACCCAGTGCATGGAATAGGCGGCCGCAGCCGACACATAGGCCGGGCCGAAGTCGTAGCGGCCATGGAGGCCGGCCTGGAGCATCTGGGACGAGCCGCTGCCCTGCCCCAACTGGGCGAGGCCAAACCCTGTTCCACCGCCCCCGAGGGCAAAGCCCACAGTTGCATTGGGATCGAGCCTGTAATCGACGCCGGCGGCGAAGCCATAGGTCGTGCTGGTCGTCGCCGCCGCGCCTGTGGACGCCGAGCCGGAAATCCGGCCACCACCGCCGTAGGCGGCGCCCCAAACCGTGGGCGACCCTGCGAGCATCGCGGGCGCGCGCGCATCGGCGGCGCCGGGCGACAGAGCCTTGAAGGCGCTGGGCACGTTGGCCCCCGGCGCATCCTCCGCATAGGCGAGCGGCGGGCTCTGTCCGCCACCGCCGCGGGCGCCCTCGAAATAATCGAGCAACAGGTTGACGAAGGCGTCGCCCGCCTTGAACCCGCCGGTCGGAAAACTCGCCGGCGCCTGGCCGCCAAGCTGGTTGAGCGCGGTGGAGAGGCCGGGGCCGCCCAGCGCGCCAAGCGTCTGGAGCGCGTTGGGAAGCGTGCCGCCGCCATTGATATAGGCGTTCAGCGCGTTGGCGACGTTTTGGGCGTTCAGCGAACTGCCGGTCGGCACGGTCAGCGTGTTCACATAGGCCGCGACGCTCAGATACACATTGTTCGGGTCATAGGTGAGGAGGGTGTTCTGAATGAGCTTGGGCGTCGTCACGGTCACGGTCGGGCTGAATGTACCGTGAACACCCGAGGTGGCGCTGAGAATGTCGTAAGTATGGGCGGCATAGGTTCCCAGCAGCGGCGTCACCACCACTGTGGCGCCATTGACGGTCGCGGTCCCGGTGACCGCCGTCGTTGACGATGTCGTCGGGTTGAGCGTCACCGCATAGGCCGAGCCGGCAGCAAAGCCCAGACTTCCGGTGAAATTGAGCGTTCCCACCGCCGTCGGCGCGCCGGGGGCCAGGGTCGCGCCGGAGAGCACGGTCATGTTGGTGGCGCTGTCGGTCCCGGTCAGCACCAGGGTTCCCGACTGGACATTGACCTGCTTGACGCCCGAGAACCCATAGGGGCTGGCGTAGGTGAATGTATTGCCGGCACCCGGCATGAAATTGACCGTGTTGAAGCCCTGGCCGACGATGTTGCCCGAGAGGGTCCCGCCGACGATGTTGAGCGTGTCGGCGTGGCTGGAGAGCTTGATGGCGCCGGATACGAGGCCGGCGTTCAGGTCGATCGTGACGGGAAATGTCGCGGAGCTGGCCTCGATCGCCGCGGTCGTGCCGGAAATCGTGCCGCTGTTGACGATGGCGGACCCCGCCGAGAAGCTGACGTCGTTGCTCACGACAATGCCGTTGGCCGCCGAGATCGTGCCGCTATTGCTAATGTTGCCGCTGAACGTGCTGACATTGGCGACATAAATGCCCTGATAGCCCGCCGAGATCGTGCCGCCATTGCTGATGCCGCCGCTGAACGTGCCGACAATGTTTACAACTACGCCGATGCCGCCCGCCGAGATCGCGCCGCCATTGCTGACGCCGCCGCTGAACGTGCTGACATTTTGGACAACAACGCCGACGCCGCTAGCAGAGATCGCGCCGCCATTGCTGACGCCGCCGCTGAACGTGCTGACAGCGGTTACAATTACGCCGGTGAAGCCCGCTGCTGAGATCGTGCCAGAGTTGCTGACGCCGCCGCTGAACGTGCTGACATGGGCGACATAAATGCCCTGCCAGCCCGCCGAGATCGTGCCGGAGTTGCTGATGCCGCCCGAAAAGGCGCCGCCCACGATGAAGATCGCCGGGGACTGAACGAAATAGTTGAGCTTGCTCTGGGCGTCCAGACTGATTCCGCCGGTGATGGTCCCGCCGCTCATGATTTGGCCGGTCAAGGTTCCATTGGTGAAAACAATGCCGCCGGCGCCGATGGTGCCGTTATTGACGATGCTGCCCGTGACGGACGAGTTGTTGACGCAGATTTTGGCGTCGGAATTGCCGGCCGCGACAGTTGCGGGAGCCGCGACACATGTGGGTTGGCCTGCCTGAGCGGGTGGCGCGGCGGCCACGGCCTGAATGGCCAGAACAGAGGCCGAAACCAGAAGGGACCGCTTCATTGATCGCTCAAATATCATCCGACATTCCCCAGATGAATGCCGACGCGAGGCCAAATCTGACCCGAATTTCGCTTGTTGACAAGGTGGCCAGGCCGTTTCGCCTGTCGGATGGGCTTCCGGGTGTCATTCGACCTGCCGACCGACACGCCGGCTTCACGCAAAGCCTACACGCGCTTTCGCAAGGACCTGCTCGACGACGGTTTCACCATGATGCAATATTCGGTTTATCAACGCCATTGCGCCTCAATCGAGAATGCGGATGTGCATGTGGCGCGCATGGGCAACGTGCTGCCGCCAGCCGGCGAGGTGCGTTTTCTCACGATTACCGACAAGCAGTTCTCGCGAATCAAGGTTTTCTGGGGGAAAAAACGCACGAAAACCGCCACAGCGGCCCCGCAACTGGAGCTTTTTTGATGCGCCCGTCGCCTGTTTTTTGTGTGAAATCAAGCAGTTACGACGGGGGCAGTGTAGTGAAACGCGAGACGATCGCAAGCCGCAGCTTCGGGAGTTGAACCCGCGAATGCGAGAGCAGTGTAGTGAAACGCGAGACGATCGCAAGCCGCAGCCCGTCTTCCAGCGTAAAGTCAGCGAGGCCAAGTGTAGTGAAACGCGAGACGATCGCAAGCCGCAGCTGCCGTTCTGGCCTTTCCTCGATGGATTGAGTGTAGTGAAACGCGAGACGATCGCAAGCCGCAGCTGCAAGACCATTCGCCAGTTCGCAATGGATAGTGTAGCGAAACGCGAGACGATCGCAAAGCTATCGTGTGACTCGGGAACCCTTCGCGCTGTTGATGAATGATTCGAGCGCCGCAATGTCTAGGCCACTGTATTTGCCTCCGGTTATAGGCTCGCCCAACCGCCGCATAACTTCTGCCTGCCGATGCTCCGGCAAAGTTCCGTAGCTCTCTCGCGTAGTCCAAATGCTTTCGTGCCCGAAGTTTTGGGAATAGGCCTTTTCCTCTTCGCGCGTGAGGTTGAGCGAATCTGCATGCAGCGCCAGCGTCTTGCGCAGGCTATGCGGGTTGAAAGTAGGGAGGCCCGCCGCGGCGAAAGCCGCGCGAAAAATTCGGCGTATGGGCTCCGTCGAACTCCAATGCTGGCGCGACAAACCCTGCGCTTCAAATCCCCGATCGGGACCATGCCCGACAGCTGTTGACGGGAATAGCGGATCATCTGGGCCGAAGCCGAGATCATCCTTCAGCATCTGATAATAATCGGCAAAGATTTCCAACGGCTCCGGCCCGACCGGGAAGAACCAGGACCTGAAGGTCTTCCGCCCTTTCGTCTTCACGTCCCGGCCATCCTGAAAGACTGTCTGGGCCGCAAGGTTGACGTGCTTCAACCGGAAGGTGGCGATTGCGCCGTCGCGCGCGCCGGAAAGGATCGCGAATGCAAGCACCGCCCGGTCCCGCTTTTGCACATGCGAATTGCAAGGCATTCGCGCCAGCGTGGCCTTGATGTCCGCCAGCGTCGGCACCGGCCTTTCGCGCCGGGCGCCGGCTATGCGTTGATCCTGCTCGGATGGATTAAACCATTTTGCGTCATTGGCATTCAGAGCGGCGCGAAAGCCAGGCTCGCGCGACAGCCATAAGAAGAAATTTCGCAAGTGCTTGAGGGTTGAGGTGATTGTCGCGGCGCTCAGACCGTTGCCGCGCGGGCCCGTTTCCTCGAAAAGGTCCGTCCGAAAGGAGCGGGCTTGCTCCGGGTTGAACTTTCGAAACGGCTTCCGGTTTGTTGAAGTTTCGAAGCGGTCTATCGCCCTCAGCGCGGCGTCTATAGTGGGCGATTGCTTGCCGTCCGCCGCCTCCAAAAAGAACGAATAGGCGCGCTTCATTTTCTCATTTTCGGGACAATATTTTGGCATGGGTTCAAGCCCCCCGGTCAGATTGATCATTGCAGTTCGGTTCATATGTCTCACCTAGGCGCGAATCCGCGCTCGGCATTGAAACCGATAGAGACCCCGCAGCTGCTCTTAGATTGGCCGGAGAAGTGCGTCGGTAAATGAGCCCTTCGCAATCCGGGCAGAGGCCTATCAAGACGCCCCTATTAGGTGTGTCGGGCTGGTAGTCTGCCTCGCCAAATGCCGGTGCCTTTGGGGCCTTGCAGCGAAGGCAATAGATGCGTCCCGGTCCGCACCGCTGCTTACGTCCGGCGTTCCGCCTCTTAAAGAACGCGATGATATCGACGCCTCGAATGATGGGTGGCCATATCCCGACAACTGCCTCCAGCCCTTCAGCCTTGAGCCAGCGGCGCACAGTTCCTGCTGATGCACCTGTGGCCTTCGCTGCTTCGCGCACATTGTAGCTGCGCAGCAGTTTGATGCGGCGTGCGCTGTGGCGACGATTCGCCATAGCTCACTGCCCCAAGCGCGCAATGAGCTCGCGAATATCTTCGACGCGCCACGCCGTAGTTTTTGGTCCAAGCTTTACGGGTTTGGGGAAGCGCCCGTCTTTGATCCCCTGCCACCAAGTCGATTTGCCGACTGGAATGGGCCCGACCGGGGCGAGGATGGCAGGAAGGCGAACGAAACCAGATTCGGGAAGGCTTTTGTGATTCGACATCATACAGGTCCGTCTATGAAAAGACGAAGCGGAATAAGCATGTCCGATTTAGTCGTTGGCCGCATGCGGTTAAGACCAAACCGCATGCGGTTGACATGCCGTTGTGCGGTTAGCGGTTCGCTTCCTTCCACTCGGGTAGAAGCTCGCACGCCGTCTTGATGTAGCGTCTCACGGTATCGTCGGAGAGGGACAGACCGTGGAGTTCCAAATCTTTGATTATTTCGGGCACCACGGGCGATCGTTCCTTTGACTGATCGTAGCCGTATCCTGCCACCGCCATCCCATAAATGACCTTCAACATACCCTCGCGCTCTCGTGTCGATTGGGGCTTCTCAGCGGGTGCTGATGACGCCGCCCGACGTTGCGCAAGTTCGGTTTTCAAGGTTTCAATTTCTGCACGATAACCTGCTATCGCCTCGTTGATTTCCTTTGAAACGCTTTGCCAATTTGCTTCACTTTCTTTGACAAGGATTTCGAGCTCTTGGTAGCGCGATTTCCAGTCGACAAGGTTGCCACCTCTAGCTCGCACTTTGTCCGCGAGTACGTCGGGGAATTCGATGTCATTTTCTTTTGCCCATCGCACGAAGATCACCGGCAAAACTGGGTCGAACAGCTTCTCCCATTGGGCAGCCCTGTGCGCCAAATCTCGGATGCGGGAATAACGCAGCACAAATGGCGAGTTGTGAGAATATGGACTGATTTTTGACCAACTCACGCGTTCCGGACACTTGCCGAATGACAATGCTATTGCTTCATCGAGCGTCCAATGCGCTGCCTTGCTCCAGTGCTCAAAATCGGCATTCGCGGAGGGTTGATTGTAAAAGCGCGCTAATTCTTCCCTTTCCTGTTTCGCAATGTACTCGTTGTAGGCCTTCAGTCGTTCTTTGTCATGAAGATCATTGAATTCAGCTTCGGGCATAGCCTTTAGTTCTTCGTAGTAGGGCGGTCTCAAATTTGAAGCGCAACACCCGGCCTCTGGATTTCATTATAGAAGACTTCCTCGGGGGTTTGAAAGCCGAGGCAGGCGCGCGGCCTTGTGTTGAGGCTATGGGCGATTTTTTCGAGATCACGGCGTGAGTA
>CAISJZ010000257.1 GCA_903885755.1 uncultured Hyphomicrobiales bacterium
GTTGAATCGCCATGGTGGGCGCTGACTCTCGATGTTGTGGAAAACGCGCGGTTTATACAGGCGCTCGCGGCGGCGCACAATGGCGGCGGCGGCTATTTCGAAATTGTTTACCGTGGGGCGCCAATATCAACGAAATTTCAATTATGGTTTATTTCCATGGCCCTTTCGGTCCATCAACTGAGGGAAATCGCCCCGGGGCATGGCCGGGCCGCGGCCAGGACGCGCCACCGCTGGCGGTGGCGTCACTGGTCGTGGCGAGAATTAGGCTCGTTTCTGTTCCGTTTTTTTGCCTCCGTTTTCGCGACGGTGAGCATCCTCATCATGGGCTGGGGATTGATTTCGGAAAAGCCGAAAGCCAAGGGGCAGGAGACGAACTTTGCCTTCGCCGACAACGAAGGCGGCGATACCTGGAGAACAAAGTCGCCCTGGGTCAGCAGCCACGCGCCGAGCTGGATTGGCCGCATTCTCGATGACGTGATTGATGGATTTCGCAAATCCGCCGAGCGGGACGCCGAACGAGGCGCCTATTCGGGAAGCGGCGCGACGCCATGGTTCACCCTCAAGTTCAACGTCCAACCGAAGATGATGATGGGAGGCGGCGGAGGCGGGGTCGACCTCTCGAGTCTCAGGCTGACGACCAATCCCAACGCCAGCGGCGCGGGCGGCCCCGCGGCGGCGCCGTCGGCGCCTTCATCCTCGCTGCGGGGAATCGCCGAACTGGCCGCTGGAGCCGGTTCCGCCGCCGCCGCGCGCCCGGCGATTCCACCGCCCGCGCCAGCAGCCCCTTCGGCTGCCCCTGCCCGCGTCGGAACCCGGCCAGAGGCCGTCGAACTGCCGCGGTTGGCCCAGCGCGCCGCTCCGGTCGAGGCTCCTGCCCCGCCGCCCGGCAAGCGGGGCCCCGAGGAAGTTCGGTTGAACGAGACCCTTCAAGCGACGCGGATCGATTTTCGCCGGCTTGACGACGCCATGCGGGCTTTCCGGCAATTCCTGGCCACAAATCCGCCGGGGATCGCGCGGGCCGACTATGAGCGGCGCATTTCCGACCTCGTTGCCCTCAAAATCGAGGCAGGCGACGAGCGCTCAAGCTTCAACGCGAACGCCGACAGCCTGACGCCGGCGAACCTGGGCGCGGCGCGCGAAGCAAGCATACGCGATTGCATGGCGACAGTCGGCGCGGTCCGGACCGTGCTGATCGCGCGCAAGACCGTGACAATCTCCCCGACCGTACCGGCCTACATCGCCCTTGTGGATGCGCCGGGGACGCGTCCCGAGGCTGTCGGCGCCTGCCTGAAGGCGCTGAACTCCGATGGCACGCTCAGCCTGGTGCTCAATGCCGAGACCACGATCATGGACGCCATGACGACCCGGCTACGTGAGACGGCGGGGACATTCTCCTATCCCGCGCCGTAAACATCGGCAGCGCCTAAATCGTCGGACCCGATGGATTTGCGTTGAATCATCGTCGCGCACGATTTAACGTGGTGCCATGAACCTGCGCGATCTTCGCTATGTCCTGTCCGTCGCCGAGATCGGCCATTTCGGTCGCGCCGCGGCTTCCTGCAACGTCAGCCAGCCCACGTTATCCGGGCAAATTCTCAAACTGGAAGAAGAGCTTGGCGTCGCGATTTTCGAACGCGTCGGCAAGCGGGTCCGCCCGACGCCGGTTGGCGAGCAGATCGTTCTGCACGCCCGCCGCGCGGTCGGCGCCGCCAGCGACATCGTTTCGACCGCGCGGTCCAGCCGCGATCCCCTGTCCGGCGTCATCCGTCTTGGCGTGATCCCGACCATCGCGCCCTATCTCATGCCCTACGCCCTGCCCGCGGCCGCCGAACTTATGCCCCGCGCGCCGCTCATGATCACCGAAGACCTGACCGGACGCCTGCTGCCGCCACTGGCGGCTGGCGATCTCGACGCCGTTATCATCGCCACCGATCCTGAAAACGATCGACTGTCGCAGATCGATCTCTATGAAGAGCCGTTTTTCCTCGTGATGCCATCGAACCACGCAATGTCGACGGACACGGAAATCGACGTCGCGCGGATCGACCCCTCGAACCTGCTGCTGCTAACCGACGGGCACTGCCTGCGCGATCAGGCGCTTGATCTCTGTAATCAGACCGCCGGAACAGCCCAGGGGACGGCCGACGTTCGCGCGGCGAGTCTGGAGACCCTTCTGCAACTCACGGCCGCCAACTATGGCCTGACGCTCGCGCCCGGTCTCGCGGTGACGGCGATGCGCGAGGATGGGCGGCTGACGGCCCGCCCGATTGTCGGCGGTCGCGCATCGCGCCGGGTGCGCCTCGTCTATCGTCGCGACATGCCGCGCAAACAGGCGCTGGCCTCGCTCGCGAGCGTCATCCGGGCCAGTCTGGAGCGTTGCGTCGGCGATGGCGGTGGAATTGTCATAGGCAAGACCGATCATCTCTGACGGAAGAACCGATTGGCGCCGCGTGGCTCCAGCGGACTATAAGGGTCGGGCGCGAGGCGCGACACGACGACGGATTGACTTTCCCGCCGCCGAAAAGCACCAAAGCAGCGATCAGTCGTCTTCGCACGCGCGACGGGCGGCCGACATCCCGTGACTTTCAGTCGAGGAGTGAAACCATGGCTCTCAAGGGCAGCAAGACCGAAAACAACCTGAAGGAAGCCTTCGCGGGCGAATCCCAGGCCAATCGCCGTTATCTCTATTTCGCCCAGAAGGCGGACGTGGAAGGCTACAACGACGTCGCGGCGGTGTTCCGTTCGACGGCCGAAGGCGAAACCGGCCACGCGCATGGCCATCTCGAATATCTCGAGGCTGTCGGCGATCCCGCCACCGGCCTGCCGATCGGCGGCACGGCCCTGAACCTCGCCGCAGCCGTCGCTGGCGAGACGCACGAATACACCGACATGTATCCGGGCATGGCCCGCACTGCTCGCGAGGAAGGCTTCGCCGAAATCGCCGACTGGTTCGAGACGCTAGCCAAGGCCGAGCGTTCGCACGCCGGCCGCTTCCAGCGCGCCCTCGACGAAGTGAAATAATTTACCGGCGCAGTATTCGCTCACGCCCACGAACCTGGCCGCGCCCGGCATTCTCCGCCGGGCGCGCGCGCCGCGCCGCCGCGCCTTGGACCGTTCCCGCGAACGAAGATCCAGACAACCCCCAAAAAATCAGACTGGACGCGCCATGACAGAAGGCAGCCTCGAAGCCCCGACCCGCCACGCGATCGATTGGCAAAATCCGGAGTTCTACGACGAGACGAAGCTCGACGCCGAGTTGCGCCGCGTCTTCGACATCTGCCACGGCTGCCGCCGCTGCTTCAATCTGTGCGACTCATTCCCGCGGCTGTTCGACCTCATCGATGAATCCAAGACCGGCGAACTCAATTCCGTCGACAGCGCCGGGTTCCAGCCCGTCATCGA
>CAISJZ010000258.1 GCA_903885755.1 uncultured Hyphomicrobiales bacterium
CCGCGGCCTCGGGCGACATCAGGAATTTCTCGAAGGCGCGCGCCAGTTCCATCTGTTCCGAGTGGCTGGAAATGCCGACGGAATAAGACGTTTTGCTTTTTGGATCGCTTGGGAAAATCGGCTCCGCGTCGAGCCCGGACACGAGCGCCACCTCGCTCGACTGCGCCACGCCGATCTCGGCCCTTCCCTCGCCCACGGGAAAGGCGCCCTCGCCGCCCTTGGTCAGGACAGCTTTCTTCATCACCTCGTCGAGGAGGCCGAGCTCCCTGAGGATTCCGTTGAAGTAAGCCGAGGAGGTTCCGCCCGCCGCCGGATCGCTGAATGAAATTGACTTCACCTTGAGCAGCAGCGCCTTCAGCGCGTCGCGCGTCGCGATATCCGGCCTGGGCTCGCCGTGGCGGTAGCCAATCGAGGCGTAAACCGCGCCTATCGGCATTACCGAATCGGCGAGCGCGTAACCCTTGCCGACCAGGGCCTCGAACACGGGCGGATTGGCGAAAGCAACGTCGAATGTCTCGCCCGCCTCCAGTTTCCGCCTTTCGACGGCGGTGGAGTCGAACTGGAAGACCAGCTTCGCGCCGGAGCTTTTTTCAAAGATGGGCGCCAGCGCCTCCAGCGCGGCCTTGTTGCCGCTGGAACTCATGACCTTCAATTCCGCCGCCATCGCGCGGCTCGCCGATACGACCGCCAAGGCTGCCAGAATCGCGACGCGGATCGACAACACCCCTGCCCTCATGACGCCCTCCCCTGATTTCAGGCGCTATTGTCGATCACAGGCGCTAAAGCTTCAAGCGGAGAAACCGCAGCATCCGGGGCGCGAGAAAGGCGGGGTAGGAGCCGGGATCGTCGAGCGGGTCGGCCATCCAGTAGTGAGGCGCGCCCTCGACCTGCATCGAGCGCACGAAATACTTCGCCTGTTTCAGCGCCTCGAAAAAGGGGATGCTCTGTGTCGCGGGATCGCAAACATCGTCGAGTTCGCCCCAGACGACGTAGAACGCCGGCGCGTCGGGCCGCGTGACGACATAGGAGATTGGCGACGCGTCGAAATAGATTCGCCGGTCCTCTAGCAGGCTCTTGCCCAGGAATGGCGTGGTGATGTGCTCGCCCGCCCGTGCCCACTGGTCCCATCGCCATTGCGCGGCAAGATCATAGATTCCATAGATCGGCGCGACCGCCTTCACCTGTGTCGAAACAGCGCGATGCTCGCCGATATCCGGCCTGAACGGCGCCTGTTCGCCGGCCAGCGCCACCATCGATGTCAGATGACCGCCGGCGGATTCACCCATCAGCGCGATGCGCTCGGGAATGACTTTCAACTCCGCGGCCTTGCCGCGTACGAACTGCACGGCGGCGCCGATGTCCTGGATGGCGACGGGATAGGACGGCGCGCCAGCTTTCGTCTGCGTGTAGGTCGGCGTGAAGACCACATAGCCCTGGCTCGCGAGCCACGGCGCGAAGTTGTTGAAGACCTCGGTCGTGGCGAACCGCCAACCGCCGCCATGCACCGCGATGACGGCGGGAAATGGCCCCTCGCCCCTCGGCGTGTAGAGCGTTCCGCCCAGCGACACGTCGCCGCGCCGCAGATATTCAACCTTGTGGCGAATATCGATCTCAAGCGTCGCCATGGCCGCCCCTTAACCGTGAACGGTCTTGAGCAGCGCGACGATCTCGCTGGCGACCTCATCCGGTCGCTCCAGTGGCGTCAGATGCCGCGCCTTCGGCAGAAGCAGATAGGTCGAGCCCGCGATGCCCTGATGCAGCGCCTGCGCCATGGCCGGCGGCGTTGCGTAATCTTCCTCGCCGACCGCCACGCGCGCGGGAACCTTGAGCGAGGGCAGCGCCGCGCGCAGGTCAAAACCGCCAAGCATGTTGCAGGTTGCCGCGTAGGCAGGCACATCGTTTTTCAGGAACGTGTCGACGCAAGCTTTCACGACCTCGGGATGCGCCTCCTTGAAGGCGTCGCCGAACCACCGCGTCAACTGGAAATCGATCAGCGAAGCCAGTCCTTTGTCGATAGCCGCGGCGGCGCGCCCCGCCCAGGCCTTGGGCGCGTCTTCGCCATACCAGGCGGTCGTGTCGATCAGCGCGAGCCCAGCGACGCGGGGCAAATGACGCGCGGCGAAGGCCAGCGTCACCGAACCGCCCATGGATGAACCGCCGACAACCGCCTTGTCCCAGCCCAGATGATCCTGCAAATCGCTGAGATCATCGGCGAAACGATCCATGGCATAGGGGCCTCCAGGCTTGTCCGACACGCCATGCCCGCGGCAATCAAGCGCGACCGCGCATGCGCCAGCCCTGACAAGGCGCTCGGCGACCGGCCGCCAGTAAGCGTGATCCATCGCCAGCGAATGCACCAGCACGACGCGGCGCGTCGAGGCGCGCTTGCCATGCAATTCATACACAATCTTGCAGCCGTCGCTGGCCCCGAACGATCCCATGGTTCCGGTCATGTGTTTCCTCGATTGGACAATTGTAACCGACGTTATTTGACGCCGGGCATCTCGTAAACCTTGCGCACCTTCTCGACGAGATCAGGCGGCAGCGCGCCCAGTTCCTCGACGACTTTCTGCAATTCGGCGCCTTGCATCGGGATAATTTCGATGCGCGAGGCCTCAAAATCCTTGATGAACTCGGGGTCCCTGATGGTCTCGTCGAAGGCCGCGCGCAGCGCGGCGACACGATCCGCCGGCACGCCTGGCGCGGTCAGAACGGATTTGCCCACATCAGCCGCGGCGACGACGGCCCGCATGATGCGACGATCCTCTTCGCTCTTCACGAGATCGACGGCGAGCGGCACATCCGGCAGGGCCGGATGTTTGGCCAGCGCGTATTGCACGAGTATATTGATCTTCTTGTCGCTCACCCAGTCCGGATGCTGCGACGTCACCTGCTCCCACGCGGTCGAATGGGCCTCGGTTTCGCCGCGCTCCATCGCCAGCATGGCCTCGTTGGAGCCGACATACCCCATGATCAATTTGAACTTCGTGCCGACAAGATTGTTCAGCACGTTGGGATAGATCGCCGTCGTGGAGCCCGCGCCCGTCGCCGCCAGCGGCGTTACGCGCGTCATGGCGTCCTCGATCGTTTTGGTCGGCGACGTGAACCAACTGAAGCTCACGCCAACCGAGGTTGTCTCGCGGCCGATCCAGTTGAACTTCGACGCCACGTATTTGACGCCGCCAGTGCCAAGTTTTTCATCAATCGGCAAGGTCGGCGCCATCAGGCCGAGCACGGTGCCATCCTTGGGCGCCACGTTGTAGATATAATTCGCCGCAACGAAGCTTCCGCCGCCGGGCATGTTGCGGGTGATGACCGTGGGATTTCCCGGCAGATGCTTGCCAATGCTGCGCGCCAGCGAGCGCGCCGCGATGTCATTGGATGATCCGGCGGCGTAGCCGACCACCATTTCGATCGTCTTGCCCTTGTAGAAACCGCCGGCATCGGCCTGCGCGAGGGCCTCCCCGGTCGCCGCGGCGCAGAGCGCCGCGATGGACAGAGCAAGGCTGGCGATACGCTGACGCATGTGGGTTTCGCTCCGGCGATGTTCGTGAACGCTTTTAGAGGCGCTCTGGCCCCGCCGCAAGTTGCGAAACCCGGTGAACCGGCCTAAGCATCGCGCCAAATCACGCCGGGCTCGGCGCGCCGTCAACACGGCACGGGCATGTGGAGGTCTGAAATCATGGACGCCAAAGTCGCTCAACGCGCGCCTGCGGACTTTCACGAACAGCTGCGCATGCTGGAAGAGCGCGGCCTGCTGACGCGGATCGATCGCCCGATCTGCAAGGACACCGAACTTCACCCGCTGATGCGCTGGCAATTCACCGGCGGTCTGCCCGACAGCGCGCGCCGCGCCTTCATGTTCACCAACGTCCATGGCGTCGATGGCCGCAAATACGACATGCCCGTCGTTGTCGGCGCGCTCGCGGCCTCGCCGGAAATCTATTCGATCGGCATGGGCGTCCCCGTCGACCAGATCGGCGACGTCTGGACGCGCGGCATCGATCATCCCATCGCTCCAGTCCGAATTGAAAATCCGCCCTGTCAGGAAGTCGTCATGACGGGCGACGATCTGCGCAAGCCCGGCGGCGGGCTCGCCTCCCTGCCCGTGCCGATCTCGACGCCGGGCTTTGACGCGGCGCCCTACTTCACCGCGACCCTGTGCGTCACCAAGGACCCGGACACCGGCGTCCGCAACATGGGCACCTATCGCGCGGGATTGAAGGCCCTCGATCGCCTTGGCGTGCGCATGGCGAGCCGCCTGTCGGGCGCCGGCGGCTATCAACACTGGCTCAAGTACAAGGCGCGCGGCGAGAAGATGCCCTGCGCCATAATCGTCGGCTGCACGCCGGCGGTCATGTTCACCGGGCCGCAAAAGCTGCGCATCGACGAGGACGAAATGGCGGTCGCCGGCGGGCTCGCCGGCAAGCCCATGCGCGTCTGCAAGGCGCTCACCGTGGATCTGGAAATTCCCGCCGACGCGGAAATCGTCATCGAGGGCCTCATCGACACCGACATGCTGGAACCCGAGGGGCCTTTCGGCGAAAGCCACGGGCACGTCGCGCTCGAAGGCTTCAACATGTCCATGCATGTCACCGCCATCACGCGCCGGCGCGACGCGGTGCTCGTGTCGATCGTCAGTCAGGTCACGCCCAGCGAATCCAGCGTGATGAAGAAAGTGGCCTACGAACCGCTGTTTCTCAATCATCTGCGCAAGGACCTCAACGTCAAGGGCATCACGCGCGTCGTCATGCATGAGCCGCTGTCGAACCTGCGGCCCGTCATCTTTCTTGTGTTCAAGCAGGGCGCGCCGCAAACCGAGGTCTGGCGCGGCTTGCAGGGCGCTTCCAGCCTGCAGGCGCAATGCGGCAAAATCTGCATCGCCGTATCGGATGATGTCGATCCCAACAACACCGACGCGGTGTTCTGGTCGATGGCCTATCGCTCCAATCCGATCGACGATGTCTTGCTGTTGCCGAACCGCGCGGGCGGCCACGGACCGAAGGGCGCGGCGAACTCGACCCTGCTGATCGACGCGACGTCGAAGACGCCGATGCCGCCACTGGCCCTGCCGACAAAGCCCTACATGGAGCGCGCGCGCGAAATCTGGGAAGAACTTGGCTTTCCCGCCATCACCCCGCAGGCGCCATGGCATGGCTATGAGCTCGGAGACTGGGCGGGCCTCTGGCAGACCTTCGCCGACAACGCGGTCGCCGGAAAATGGCTGGAGAATGGCGCCAATACCTGGCCGCGCCGCAAGCCAGATCTCATTCCCGAAACGCCTGCCCGAAAGGTCGAGACGATCAAATGAGGCCCATTGAATCCGTCCTGCTCAAGGCCATCGGCAAACCCGTTCGCCGCAACGAGGACGAGCGCCTCGTCACCGGCAAGGGCCGCTTCACCGACGATTTCGCCGTTCCCGGCCAGACCCACGCGGTCATGGTGCGCTCGCCGCACCCGCATGCGCGCATCCGGGGTGTCGACAAGGCCGCGGCGCTAGCCATGCCCGGCGTGCTCGGCGTGTTCGATGGGCGCGACGTGCTCGCCGACGGATTGAAACCCGTTCCGCACGATCCCCTGCCGAAAACCAAATTCGACATGAAACTTCACGCGCCCGGCAATAATGGACCCGTGTTCATCGGTCCGCACATGTTGTTGCCCGCCGACAAGGCGCGGCACGTTGGCGAGGCCGTGGCGATGGTCGTGGCCGAAACGCTGGCCCAAGCGCTCGACGCCGCGGAGTCTGCGATCGTCGATTATGACATCCTGCCTTTTGTCCTCGACAGCCGCGAAGCGGTCAGGCCCGGCGCGCCGGCCGTTTGGGATGAACTGCCCGAAAATCTCTGCGTCGAGACATGGTTTGGCGACCGCGACGCGACCGAGCGCGCCTTC
>CAISJZ010000259.1 GCA_903885755.1 uncultured Hyphomicrobiales bacterium
CGAACATTTCGAAATCTGGAACGAAATGGAGGTTCTGGGCTTCGACGGCGTCGGCCTGAACGAGCACCACACCACCCCGCACGGCCTGATGGTCTCCCCCAACGCCATGGCCATGGCGGCGGCCCGAACGACCAAGAAGCTGGAATTCCTGCTGCTGGGCAACCTTCTGCCCCTGCACAACCCGCTGCGCATCGCCGAGGAACTGGCGATGGCGGACTGCATTTCCGAAGGCCGCATTCTGTCCGGCTTCGCCCGCGGCGTGCCCCGCGAATATCGCGTCTATGACGTGCCTATGTCGGAATCTCGCGCCCGCTTCGACGAGGCGCTGGAAATCATCCAGAAAGCCTGGACCGAGGAGACCTTCTCCTACGAAGGAAAATTCTGGAAATACAAGGACATCAGCATCTGGCCGCGGCCCTTCCGCCAGCCGCATCCGCCGATCTGGATTCCCTTCACCGGCAGCAAGGAAACCATCCAGCTCGCAGGCAAGAACAATTTCAGCGCTGTGATGTCGTCAAGCCACCCCGGCGTTACGCAGGACATTGTCGACTATTACGCCAAGCAACTCGCCGACCACGGCCACAAGATCACGCCGGAACATATGTGCCTGTTCACCGACGCCTATGTCGCGGACAATCAGGAAGCAGCCCTGCGCGAGAACATGCCTTATTACCTCTACTTCGTGCAGACGATCTGGCATCACGGCAGCGACCAGCCGAACGCCGCGCTGGGCAAGGCGGGCTACGTCGCCTCATCCTCGTTCGATTACATCCGGCCGGAAAACAGACCTCACGCCGAAATGGACCGATCGAAGATCCGCCTGACCAACGCTTCGGATGTCGAGGCCCGGGTCAAGAACGGCTCGCTCGCGTGGGGATCGCCGAAGGAGGTCGCCGAGCGGCTGATCGACAAGGCCGAACAGATGGGCGCCAATCAGCTTCTGCTCAACATCAATCTCGGCGCGCCGCCGCACGAGATGTTCCTGGAGCAGATTCGCCGCTTTGGCCGCGAGGTCCTGCCGATTCTCAAGGCGCATCAGGTTACGAAGGTGCCGACGGCGGTGAAAGCCGCCTGACGAAGGGCCTCAGGCTCGCGCCAGCCGGTCATATCCCTTCAATCGGTAGATCGCCGCCGACGCGAGCCAGGCAACCACGAAGACGCCAATCACGGCGAAGCCGAAATCGGCGAGGTTGTCGTTGAGGCTGGCGATCACGCCCCAGAACTCGCCCTCAAGGCCAAGCTGGTCGCCAATCAAACCCAGGGCCTCGACGCCGCCGATCAGCAGGGCGACGAACACCGAGATCGCGGTGATCGTCAGGTTGTACCAGAGCTTGCGCACGGGATGGACGAAAGCCCAGCCATAGGCGCCAATCATGAGGGTGCTGTCGGCTGTGTCGACCAGCGCCATGCCGACCGTGAACAGCGCCGGGAACACAAGAATTTGCCAGGACGCCATGCCCTGCGCCGCCTGCCCCGCCGCGATACCGAGAAGGCCGACCTCGGTCGCCGTGTCGAAGCCGAGGCCGAACAGGAAGCCGATCGGGTACATATGCCAGCTTGAGCCGACCGCGCCAAAGATGGGCCGGAAGATACGGGCAAGAATGCCGCCGCCGGACAGCAGCATGTCGAGCGATTCATTGTCGATCCGTCCGCCATCGCGCACATGGCGGAAGTTCTTCAACGCGCCCATGAAAATGACGAGATTGGCGAGAGCGATCAGCAGCAGGAAGAAGGCCGAAACAGAGGTTCCGATCACGCCGCCAATCTGCTTGAACCACTCGAAATTGTCCTGCATCGCCGCGGTCGTCACGGCGATCAGCGCGGTCGCGATGACAACGATCGTCGAATGGCCAAGCGAGAAGAACAAGCCGACGCCGAAGGGGCGCTTGCCCTCCTGCATCAGCTTGCGCACGACATTGTCGATGGCGGCGATATGGTCGGCATCCACCGCGTGCCGCAGCCCGAATACCCAGGCGAGCAACGCCGTTCCGAGCAGCGCCGGTTGGTCATGAAACAGCGCCCAGGCCCAGCCCCACGCGCCGAGATTGGCGAGGACCAGCAGGCCGAAGGTCGCCTTCAGCTTATGGGGCATCCCCGCCCCCTCGTCATCGAACAGATGCTCCGTCACCGCTGACACGCGCTTCCTTCCGGGATCGATTTTCATACAGATGATCTCTTTTTTCATACACGGCGGCAGCGGGTCAAGCCCGATCTCACGACAGGACAATTGGTCGCGAAATCCCCTCGCGCGATGGCGCGGCGTCTGTCATATCCCTCGACAGCGATCTGGCGCGCGGGGCGATCCGAACAGTCCGGCGGCGTCAAGGGAGGGCACGTGAAACCAGCGCCATTCGCCTATCATGACCCCACGACCGTGGCCGAGGCCGCCGACCTGCTGGGACGGCTCGACAACGCCAGGCCTCTGGCCGGCGGACAATCTCTCGTGCCCATGATGAATTTCCGCTTCGTCACGCCCGACCATCTCGTTGATCTCAATGGCGTGGCCGAGCTTGCCTTTATCCGCTCCGGCCAGACCCTGTCCTTCGGCGCGATGACCCGCCAAAGCGACATTGAATTCAGCGGCGATGTCGCCCGAAACTGCCCGATCATCCTTGAAGCCCTGTTGCAGGTCGGGCATCGCCAAACGCGCAATCGCGGCACGCTTGGTGGATCGCTCTGCCATCTCGACCCCGCCGCCGAAATGCCGGCGGTGATGACGCTGCTCGACGCAACGCTGCACGCCGCCGGACCCGGCGGGCGCACCCGCGCGATGGAGATGGCGGACTTCGCGCTCGGCTACATGACGACCGCACTCCAGCCCGACGAACTCCTCACGCGCATCGACGTGAAACCCTGGCCCGAAAGTCATGGCTCGGCGTGGCGTGAATTCGCGCGCCGCCATGGCGACTTCGCGCTGGCCTCGGCCGGCGTGATACTGACGCTCGACGCGCGCGGCGACATCGATCGCCTCGCCGTGGTTATTGCCGGACTTGGTCCGACGCCGACCCGCCTCGCCGACTTCGAGGCCGGCGCCCATGGCGCCGCCGTCAACGACGATCTCATCGCCGCCGCCGCCAGCGCGGCAAAATCCGTCGAGGCCATGGACGATATCCATGGTTCATCCGCCTACCGCCAGCATCTGGCCGGCGTGCTCGTTGGCCGCGCGCTGCGCGTCGCCGCTGAACGCGCGCGCGAAAGGAGCGCCGCCCATGTCTGAAACGCGCGCGATCAGCGTGACCGTCAACGGAACGCGCCACGAGAAAGTTGTCGAAGCGCGCCTGCTGCTGGTTGATTTCCTGCGGCAGGAGCTAGAACTCACGGGAACGCATATCGGCTGCGAGCACGGCGTCTGCGGCGCCTGCACGGTGCTGCTGAACGGCCACAGCGCCCGCGCCTGCCTGATGTTCGCGATACAGGCGAATGGCGCGGAGATCACGACCGTCGAGGGGCTGGCCAACAAGGATGGCTCGCTCTCGATCCTGCAGGAGGCGTTCCGCGAACATCATGGTCTGCAATGCGGCTTCTGCACGCCAGGCATGCTGATCACCATCACCGAACACCTGCGCGATAATCCGGAAACGAGCGAGCACGACCTGCGCGTCGCGCTCAGCGGCAACCTCTGTCGTTGCACGGGCTATGAGGCGATCGTCGAGGCCGGCCTCGACGCCGCCGGGAAAATTCGCGCCAGACTGTCGGAGACCGCCTGATGGGCATGAAATTCTTCGGCGCCAGCGTCAAGCGCAAGGAAGACCCGGCCCTGCTGCTCGGCAAGGGCCGCTTTGTCGACGACCTCAAGCTGCCGGGAATGCTGCACGCGGCCTTCGTGCGCTCCCAGCACGCCCACGCGCTCATCAAGGGCATCGACGCAACCGCGGCCCGCGCCCTGCACGGCGTTGTCGCCATCCTCACCCACGCCGATCTGCCCGAGCCCATGCGCGACCGCGCCTTGCCGCTGTATGTACCGCATCCCGCGATCAAGCAGACGCCCATGCCGCGACCGCTGGTCAAGGACGAAACCTGCTTCGTCGGCGAGCCCATCGCCATCGTCATCGCACAATCGCGCTACATTGCCGAGGACGCCGCGGCGATGGTCGAGGTGGACTATGAGGTTCTGCCCGCGAGCGTCGATGTGCGCAACGCCATTCTGCCGGGCGCCGCGCTGGCGCATGTTGGCGCGCCGTCCAACATCGCGACGCAAACCCCCATCAGGATCGGCGACACCGACGCCGCCTTCGCCAGGGCCAGGCACGTCTTCCGCGAAACGTTTCATCTGCATCGCGGCGGGCCGTTTTTCATCGAATGCCGCGGCATCATCGCCGACTGGCAGGCGGCGACCGAGCGGCTCGACGTCATCGCCTCGTCGCAGGGCTCGCACCGCTTCAAGCGCACTTTCGTCGATCTGCTCGATCTCAACGACAACCAGGTGCGCGTCGTCACCAATGATGTCGGCGGCGGCTTTGGTCCGAAAGGTTCATTCTACGTCGAATACGCGGCGACCGCCGCCGCGTCCATGATCGTCGGCAAGCCGGTCAAATGGATCGAGGACCGGCGCGAGAACTTCGTCGCGACCCAGCAGGAACGCGACCAGCATTGGGACATGGAAATCGCCGTCGACGAGGACGCCAGACTGCTCGGCCTGCGCGGTCGACTCGTGCATGACGCGGGCGCCTACATGACCTGGGGTCTCGTGCTGCCGTGGATCGCCGCGACTTCCGTCATCGGCCCCTATGTCCTACCGGCCTACCAGCTTGAACTCGTCGTCGCCTTCACCAACAAGATTACCTGTTCGCCCGTGCGCGGCGCCGGACGCCCGCAGGGCTGCTTCATCATGGAGCGCATGATGGATCGCGTGGCGCGCGAACTCGGTCTTGATCGCGCCGAGGTGCGCCGCCGCAATTTCATCAAGCCGGAACAGATGCCCTACAAGGTCGGTCTGATCTTCCGCGACGGGCGCCCCGTGACCTATGACAGCGGCGATTATCCGACCGCGCAAAAAGTGGCGCTAGAAGCCTCGGGCTATGAAGGCTTTGCCGCGCGCAAGGCCGCCGCGCTCAAGGAAGGCCGCTACATCGGCATTGGAGTCAGCAATGCCGTCGAAGGCACCGGCCTTGGTCCCTACGAGGGCGCGACCGTGCGCATCTCCACCAGCGGCAAGGTCGTCGTCTTCACCGGCGCGACGCCGCAGGGTCAGGGCCACAAGACGACGCTGGCGCAAGTCGCCGCCGACCATCTCGGCGTCGATTTTTCGGACGTGACCGTTGTCACCGCGGACACCGACACCATTCCCTTCGGCATGGGCACCTTCGCCTCGCGCACCGCCGTCAACGCCGGCTCGTCCGTCCATCTCGCCGCCATCGAGGTCGCGACCAAGGTCAAGAAGATCGCCTCCGAACTTCTGGAAGTCTCGCCAGACGATCTCGACATCAAGGATGGCGGCGTCGAGGTGCGCGGCGTGCCCGCGATGCGCAAGACCTTTCGCGAACTCGCCTACAACGCGGTTGGTCTCTACGGATTTTCCATGAAGAACGATCGCGACCCGGGCCTTGAGGCGGCAAGCTACTTCAAGCCGGAGCAATCGACCTACGCCAACTCGACCCATGTCGCCGAGGTGGAAGTCGATATCGAAACGGGCGAGGTGCGCGTAACCAACGTGCTCGTCAATCACGACTGCGGCAATGTCATCAATCCGATGATCGTGCATGGCCAGGTCGTTGGCGGCGTCGCTCATGGCCTTGGCAACGCGATTTTCGAACAGTTACGCTTCGACGAGAATGGCCAGCCATTGACGACGACCTTCGCCGATTATCTTCTGCCGATGGCGACGGACATGCCGCGCGTCGAGTTGCGGCACTCCGAAACGCCATCGCCGCTCAACCCCATCGGCGTCAAGGGCGCTGGCGAGGGCGGCACCATCGCCGTCATCGCGGCCATCGCCAGCGCCATCGAGGATGCGCTGACGCCGTTTGGCGCGCGCGTATCGGAAATGCCGATCACGCCGGAGCGCATCGTCGAGCTGGTAGCCGCGGCGAAACGCAAAGGCGCCTGACCCGCCGGTCGAACGAGGGAAATTCCATGCGGTTGAAACTGAGCAATGGCCTGTCTCTCGCCTATCGCACGCGCGGCGCCGGACGCACGGTCGTCCTGATGCATCCCGTCGGCGTGCGCGGCGCTTTTTGGGATGGCGTGGTGCGCGAACTCGAGGGCGAGTGCCGCCTGATCGTGCCGGACGCGCGTGGCCATGGCGACAGCGACGCGCCACCGACGCCTTTCGATCTCGATGATCTCGCCGGCGACGTAATCGAGCTGCTGCGCGCCGTCGGCCAGCCGCCGGCGTTGATCGTCGGCTGCTCCATGGGCGGCATGATGGCGCAAGCCATCGCCTGCAATGCGCCCGACCTCGCGCGCGGCATCGTCATCGCCAACACCGCGCACAGGCGCGACGATCAGGGCCGCGCGACGATGGAACAACGCGCCGCGCAGGCCGAGAAGGGCATGCCCATCGTTCTCCCGACCACCCTGTCGCGCTGGTTCGACGCGCAGGCCATGGTGGCCAAGCCCGAACTCGTCGCCCGGGCCCGCGAATGGCTGCTTGAGGCGGACCCGATCATTCACGCGTGGTCGTGGCGCGCCATTCGCGGCCTCAGTTACACCGACCGCCTGCAGGCGCTAACAGTCCCCGCGCTCGCCATCGCGGGTTTGCGCGACCAGTCAACGCCCGTCGCCGCCATGCAGGCCATGGCCAGGGACATCCCGAACTGCGCCTATCGCGAAATCGATTCCGGCCATCTCGCGCCGATGGAAGAGCCCGTGCGATTCGCGGCCCTGCTGCGCGAATTCATGGCCAAGATCGGCTGATCCAGGAGTCCAGACATGCAAGACGACACGCGCGCCGCGACACGACCGCCGCGCGACCTGCACGAGCATCTCGCCGCGCTCGACGCCGCTGGCCTGCTGGTACGCGTGGACCGGCCCATCAACAAGGACACGCAACTGCAGCCGCTCGTGCGCTGGCAGTTCATCGGCGGCATTCCCGAGGATGAGCGCAAGGCGTTTCTATTCACCAACGTCGTCGACGCCAAGGGCAAGCGCTACGAAATGCCCGTGCTGCTCGGCGCCCTCGCCGGCTCGCCGCGCATCTACGCCATGGGCATGGGGCGAAAAGTCGAAGATATCGGCCCGGCGTGGACGCGCGCCATCGCCAACCCCGTCCCATCAAGGACGGTCGGGACGGCGCCTTGCCAGGAAATCGTCATCACCGGCGACGCGCTGCGGGAACCCGGCGGCGGCCTCGCCGCGCTGCCCGTGCCGATATCGACGCCGGGATACGATACCGCCCCCTATCTCACCGCGACGCTTTGCGTCACGCGCGACCCCGATAGCGGCGTACAGAACACCGGTATGTATCGCGCCGCGCTGAAGGCGACCGATCGCCTCGTCGTGCGCATGGTGGCGCGGCCCGGCGGAGCCGGCGGCTGGCTGCACTGGCTCAAATATCGCGAGCGCGGCGAGCCCATGCCGATTTCCATCGCCCTTGGCGGCGCGCCAGTGATTGTCTTTACTTCGCCGGCCAAGCTCGCCGTCGATTGCGATGAATATTCCGTCGCCGGCGCGCTCGCCGGCGAGGCGATCGAGACGGTTCGCTGCAAGACGAACGATCTGCTCGTGCCCGCCAGCGCCGAGATCGTCATCGAGGGTGTCATCGACACCAGCGTGCTCGAACCCGAAGCGCCGTTTGGCGAGAGCAATGGCTATGTCGCGCTTGAGGCCTTCAACATGCCAATGAAGGTCACCGCGATCACGCGGCGCAGGAACGCGCTGTTCAACGCCATCATCAGTCAGGTGACGCCAAGCGAGTCGAGCGTCATCAAGAAAGTCGCCTACGAGCCGCTCTTTCTTGATCACCTCAAGCGCATTCTCAACGTCAAGGGCGTCAAGCGCGTGGTCCTGCACGAGCCGCTGACCAATCTGCGGCCCGTCATCTTCGTGCAGTTCGAATATGGCGCGCCACAAACGGAAATTTGGCGCGGCTTGCGCGGCGCCGCTTCGCTGATCGCCAACTTCGGCAAGGTCATCATCGCGGTCAGCGACGACATCGATCCGTCTTCGGTCGACGCCGTGCTGTGGTCGATCGCCTATCGCAGCAACCCGGCCGAGGACACGCTGATCCTGCCAAACAAGGGCGGGGGGCAGGGTTCGCAGTACGGCGAACGCCGCAACGACTCAGCCTTGCTCATTGACGCGACGCGCAAGCGACTCATGCCGCCGCTCGCCCTGCCCCGCAAGGAATTCATGGAAGAGGCGCTCGGCATCTGGAATGAGCTCGGCCTGCCCAAGGTCAGGATTCCCTCGCCATGGCATGGCTACACCCTCGGCAACTGGGGCGACGATTGGGAAGCCTTCGCGCGCAACGCGGTCAATGGCGACTGGGAAGCCAATGGCCTGCAGACGCTGGCTCGCCAGCGTCCGGGCCTCGAGGCCGAAACCGCGGTTCGCTCCGTCGAGAAATAGCGCGCTCAGTCGAAGTTGACGCGTTCTTTCTCGACCACGAGTGGGAAGCGGCGCGCATATTGCAATAGAAGCGATATGTATTCGCCAATCAGGCCAAGCGCCAGAAGTTGCACCGCGCCGAGGAAAAACGTCGCCACCAGCAGCGGCGTGATCCCGATCGGAATCCGGTCCCAGTAGAGCAACTTCAGAATGAGGTAGACAAACCCGACGATCAGGCTGATCGACGCGACGACCACTCCTGTCATGGTCATCGCGCGCATGGGCGCCTTGGAATGGGTGGACAGGCCCACGAAGGCCACATCGAGGAGATCGGATAGCGAGTTGCGCGATCGGCCATGGCGCCGGTCCGGCTGGAAATATTCCACGACCGCGCGCTCGAAACCGATTTCGGGAATCATCCCTCGAAAATAGGGATGCGGTTCGTACAGCGTGCGCATCACATCGATCACTTTTCGATCGTACAACCCATAGCCCATGTAGTTGGGAATCTGCTCAACCTTCGACATCCGGCGAATGAGCTTGTAATAGGCCGAACGCGCGGCGCGCGCAACGAAGCCCTCGCGCGAGCCGCGCCGCACGGCCACCACCACCTTGAAACCTGCTTCCCAGCGCGCCACCATCTCCGGCAGGATGGAGGGCGGCGTTTGAAGGTCGGCGAGCACTCCGGTGACCGCGTCGCCCGTGGCCTGCAACACGGCATGATGCGGCGATCGTTCCGGTCCGAAATTGCGCGCGTTGATGATGATCTTGACGCCGGGATCGCGCGCCGCGATCTCGCGCAGGATCGACACCGTTCCATCCGTCGAGCAATTGTCGATGAAAATATGCTCGCGATTGTAATGGCCCAACTGCTCGTCGAAAATCTTCCTGACGGCGGCGTAACACTCGGCGATACCCCCTTCCTCGTTGTAGCAAGGGGTGACAATGCTGATTGTCTTCGTCATGCCGAACGCTTCCGTTGTGCCGCGCCCACCACCGCGCGCGCGTGATCGGCGGTCCGTCTGATGGCGATATCCAGTGGCGTCCAGATATCAAGCCCGAGTTCCGTCCGCGCGCGATCGATGGATGGAATGTACCGGGAGCGCGGCGCCACTGGATCGGCTTGCCCGAGAATAAGGACTTCGCCTTCGGGATTCAGCGCGGCGCGCGCCGCGCGGGCAAGACCCTCGATGGACAAGGCCTCGTCCGACCCAACGTTGTAGGCCGCGCCCGAGCGTCCCTCGACCAGCATGGTCTGGCCGGCCCCCATTGGGTGATCCAGTTGCTATGTTAATTCAACGTCGGCCTTGGCGCTATTGCTGGCGTGGCCGGCGAAGCTGGTCCAGGTTGCGAAGCCGGCCATTGCAGAGCCTCCGGGGCTGGTGGCCTGTAGCC
>CAISJZ010000260.1 GCA_903885755.1 uncultured Hyphomicrobiales bacterium
ATACTTCAGGGAGGATCACTTTTCAGGGGGCAGACCATGGCGTTCGAGATTTTTGACGTTCTCCAGAACGAACGCCGCGGGCCGGTGATGCGCGATAATCTGCGCGGTATCAAAAAACAGCGTGCCCTGGGTATCGCAGAGAAATCCGTGGGGTCGCCCGAGGGCGTTCTTTTTGGAGACGCCCGCGATTGAAAATGGCTGGCAGGGAAATCCCGCCAGCAACACATCGTGCTCCGGAATGAGTTCAGGATTTTCAGCGAATGGACGAATGTCGCCAACAATTTCATGATTGTCGGGATAATTGCGCCGATACGTCTCCTGGCACTTCAAATCCCATTCGGACGTGAACACGCAACGACCGCCGATTGGCTCAAAGCCTCGCCGCAAGCCGCCGATGCCAGCGAAAAGGTCGATGAAGCGGAATGCCGGTGCGTTTGAAATGGTCTCACCCTCGCCCATGAACCTTAGAAAATCGACGATGTGACGGTCCGCATTGGCGACCCCGGTTTCCCAGGCAACGATTTTCGACTCTGCAATTTTGAAGCGGGCGGCGATTTCCATTCTGGAAAGCCCCGATTTCTCAATCAGCTCAGTCAACATCCTTGTGCCCTCGAATCATCCTGAGCTGCAATGAGAAACAGTGGGTTATCCAGAGGCGGGAAAGCTAGAACAAAAAAAGAACATAGTCAAGTTTATTTTCCTACTTGCTGATCGTGAATTCTGACAATCTCGTTCCTCACGCCAACCCCAAAAACAGCGCCAGCAGGCGATTGGTCTCGACCATCGCGCGCGCGTCGAGATGTCCGATCACGGCGCCGATCTTGTCGCGCGAGATGGTTTGCGCCTTGTCGATCATGATTTCCGAGCGCAAGCGCAGCCCGTTGGCGGGCGAGGGGTCGATCGCGATCCGGAACAAGGGAACATCGCGCAACTCGCTTGTCACGGGCAACACCGTCAGCGATGGCGCGTCGGCGAAGAAATCCGACTGGATGACGAGCGCGGGACGCGGCTTGCCATAGTCGCCTTGCAGGGCGACCGTCACCAGATCGCCGCGCTTCAACGCCAGCCCTCGGTGTCGCGAACGGCGTCGCTCCAGTCCATGATGTCCCGCTCGTGCGGGTCGTCGCGCAGCTTGAGGGCCTGCCGCCGGCATTCCTCCGCGAAACCCGGGCGGCGGGTGTCCGGCGCCCAGATTTGAACCGGGCGCAGACCGGCCTTGCGCAGCCCGTCCCGATGCAGCTTCACCCGCTCCGATGTCTTCGCCATGGCGGCCTCCAATGCGTTACATGTAACACATTGCGCGGTATTCGGAAAGCTTACCCCCTCGCGCCCACCCGCAATCCCGGCGCGGGGCGTTCCTGCAAGACCTCGCGGCGGAAGCGGAACAGCGCGGCGGGGCGTCCGCCCGTGGCGTGGGTGGTCTCGCCCGTCGGCTCGACCACGGCGGCCGATTCCACGAGGCGGCGAAAGTTCTGCTTGTGCAGGCGCCGGCCCTGCAGCGCCTCGGCGACCCTTTGCAGGGCCGACAGGGTGAAGCACTCCGGCATCAGCTCGAAGATGACGGGGCGATATTTCATCTTGGCGCGCAGGCGGCTGATGGCGGTCGCCAGAATGCGCCGGTGGTCGTGGCGCATGGGCGCGCCGAGCGGCCCGACCTCGCCGATCAGCGGGCTGGCGCGCCCGTCGCGCCGCGCCTCTTCCACAAGGCCCGCCTCGTAGAGCAACTGGTAGCGGTCGAGCACGTTCTCGTCGTCGAACCTTCCATGTTCGGCGTCGAACAGGATGCGCACCCGCTCGCGCCGGCTGAGGCCGTAGGCGTTCGGCCGGTCGGGGTCGCGGTCCGCCCATTTGCGCAGCGCGGGGAGGATTTTGGCGCCGATGACCGCGGGCTTTTCCGCCCGCCAGTCCTCCCACGGAAAAAACGCGTACCACGGCCGCAGCGAGGCGTTGGCGGCCAGCGCCGTCTCGTCCGCGCC
>CAISJZ010000261.1 GCA_903885755.1 uncultured Hyphomicrobiales bacterium
GGGACGCCTGCGCCAGCTTTGGGGGAGCGCTCCGGCGTCCCTTCGGGCTTGCGCCCTTCATCATTCGTCATGTTTGACACTCCGGTTGAGGTTAAATTTACCTCAGCCGAGTGTCTCATCTATCCGTGCCGCACCCCAAGGGGTTTGAGGCTGAATTTGCACAGGTTTTTATAACCGCGCATCGCTTTGAGGCGCGAGCCGCGCCTGGAATATCCAGATGGCGATTTCAAACTGGATTTCGCGTGAAGCCGGAAGTGAACAAGGCCCGTGACAACAGACCAGGACCGGTCGCCCGAAATCCCCCGCGGAGGAGACGCCTGAAATGAAACGCCCGGAACCTTAACGGCTCCGGGCGGATGTTTGGCGCTTGGGCGGCGTTTACTCAGCCGCGCGCAGCGCCGGTTCCTGATGGTTCTCCAGAAGCATGACCGCCCCGCCGGTATTGGAGATCGGCACATGGTAGGTGCTGGAGACTTTCGTGACATGTCCGGTCAGCGCGCCGCGCATCGCGATCCAGGTCATCAGTTCGACGCCCTGCGAGCCTGCCAGCTCGATGATCTGGCGATTTGAGTATTTCGTCAGCGCCTCTGGATCGTGCAGCATCTTTTCCATGCAGAGCAGATCGAATTCCTTGTTGATGAAGCCGGCGCGGGTTCCATCGAGCTGATGCGACAGGCCGCCGGTGCCAAGCACCACCACCTTGAGATCCTTGGGGAAGGACTCGATGGCCTTGCCGATCGCCCGTCCGAGCTGCCAGCAGCGGGCCGCCTTGGGTAGCGGATGCTGAACGGAGTTGATGGTGATCGGAATGGTCCTGACCGGCCAGTTCGACCCCGCGTCGGGGTACATCAGTTTGAGCGGCAGCGTGAAGGCGTGGTCGACCTTGAACTCCTGGCAGGTCGTGATGTCGAACTCGTTGTCCACGAGTTGCTCGATGATATGCCACGACAGGTCCGGGTCGCCCTTGAAGGACGGCAGCACCGGAATGCCCCAGCCCTCGTCCGCGTTGTCGTATTGGGCGGCGGCGCCAACGGCGAAGGTCGGCATCTTGTCGAGGAAAAAATTGAGCCCGTGATCATTATAGATCACGACCGCGACATCGGGTTTCACCTTTTCGAGCCACTGGTGGACCGGCTTGAAGGCGTCGAAGAACGGCTTCCAGTAAGGAGAGTTCTGTTCGCCCCGCGCGATCGCCGCGCCAATCGAGGGAACGTGGGAGGTGGTCAGGCCACCGACGATGTGAGCCATGATCCTATCTCCCCTGCGCCGCGAGATGTTCCTTGAAGGCATCCAGTGACATGCCAGTCTGCTGGGCGCCGATGTCCTGCACGCTCAGGCCAAAAATGCCCGCGAATTTCGCGAGGTAATAGACATTGCCGCCAGCCGCGATGAGGTTCAGCACCTGCCGGCTCTTGATGGCTTCGCACTGTTCCTTGCTCAGGCCATACCTGGCCATGTAGCCGTCTTCATCCGCCTCGAACGCCTTGCGGTTGGCCGCGTCATTGAACGAAAAACACATCTTGTTGAGCGCATAGCCCTTCTTGGCCTGCTCGCCCTGAAACACCGGTGTTCCGGGAATCCCTCTCAGGTCGTCCATCGCGCGTCCCTCTCCTCGGAGTGCGTTGCCGCCGCAAACTGCATCCGGGGGAATGGGAATTCATTGATTGGGATCAAACACCGAAGATGAGCGTGTTGGCGCTGGGACATCTGTTTCTGACAAAGATTCAATAAAGCCACGCAAGGCATTGAAACTTGATTCAATTCCACCGCTCTTCGGAAATCGAGTCAGGTCGTTCCGAGATTGATTCAATCGGCCTGAAGACGCGCCCGGTGCACCGTCGCCATCATCAACGTCATCATCGCCAACGCCTGATGCAGCAGCCCGGCCCAGACCGGAACCACGAGCAGGAGCGTCAGGACGCCAAGCGAGGCTTGCGCCATGACCAGCCCGGCGAGCGCGGCGGCGCGCCTTGTCGCCTTTGTTCCCGGCGCCCGGCGCGCGGCGGAGACCCCATGCAAGAGCGCCAGCGCGATCACGACATAGGCGATCATGCGGTGATCGAATTGAACCAGCGTGATGTTCTCGAACAGGTTTTTCCAGACCGGTGCGAGGCGCCCGAGATCCTCGAGCGGCGGCACGAGGCGACCGTCCATGAACGGCCAGGTGTTGTAGGTCATGCCCGCCCGGGAGCCCGCGACAAGCGCGCCGAGACCAATCTGAATAAAAATCAGCGCGAGAAGCCAGGTCGCCGCCCGGCGCAGCGACCCGGCGGAGGGTTCCGCCGCGGCGGGCTTCAGCCTCACCGCCAGCCAGACCACGCAGACGAGAGTCAGGCTCGCCAGCAAAAGGTGGGTCGCAAGCCGCTCGGGCGCGACTTCCACCCGCCCGACGAGGCCAGAGGCGACCATCCACCAGCCAACCGCGCCCTGCAGGCCGCCCAGGGCAAGCACGCCCAGAAGGCGCGGCTTCAGCCAGCCGGGTAGTCGCCCCGAAATCCAGAACCAAGCAAGCGGCACCGCGAAGGCCAACCCGATCAGACGCCCAAGCAGACGATGACTCCATTCCCAGTAATAGATGGTCTGGAATCCGGCTAGTGTCATATCTGGAAAAAGTTTTATAAACTGCGGAATTTGCTTGTATTTTTCAAATTCCGACGTCCAGGCCGCCTCGTTCAGCGGCGGTAGCGCGCCGGCGACCGGCTTCCACTCGGTGATCGACAGGCCGGCTTCCATCAGACGGGTTGCGCCGCCGACCAGCACCATGGCGAAAATCAGCGCCGCCATCGCCCAGAGCCAGGCGCGCACCGGCGCCAGCGCATCCGATTGCACGCGCCCGAGGGGCGTCGTTGAAGCGAAAGTCGTCATTCCAAACCCCGCCGCCATTGATTGGCGCGCCAGCGCGAGACATAAGGCGGCCCGACCGACGCGTCCACCGGCGCGTTGTCAAGATCTGGAGAGAGCCATGGGCCCGCGTTCACGGAAGTTTCTGGGCGCCGTCGTCATGGTCGCCTTCGTGATCGTCTATGCGCTGGTCGCCATGGCCATTTCGCAGGCTCGGCCGATCCAGGAGGCCCCCGGCCTCGTGCAGGCGTTGATCTACATGGTGCTGGGCTTGGGCTGGGTCGTGCCCATGCTACCGCTGATCCGATGGATGGAAGGCGGCAAGAAGGCTTAAGCCGCGATCCGCCGCCCGCGATTCCATAGCAGGAATGGCGCGCCGGTCAGCAGCAGGTCGAGGAAGGCCCTGCTCTGGTATTCGCCATTGATGGAAAGACGCGGCAGCTCCGTCAGGCGTTCCGCGTGTTCGGGAAAGATCATGCCTTTTCGGGTCGTGACCGCGGTCGAAAAGCCCAGGTCCGCGGCGAGCGCGAATTCCCGCGCGCCCGCCGAAGTCGGATCGCCGACGGGATAGGCGAGATGCTGGACCGGCGTCCCGAGCTTCGCCTCAATGATGGACTTGCAGTCGGCGACCTCGCGCCGAGCTTCCGCCGCGGATAGTTTGGCAAGGCGCGGATGCGACAGCGTGTGCGCGCCGATCGTGCACAGAGGGTGGCGCGACAGAAGCGCGAGTTCATCCCAGTTCATGCACAGGTCGCGGGTCAGTTGCGCGCTGTCGATGCGCGCCGCTTTCGTGAGTTTGGCGATTTCCGCGAGCAGGCGCGCCTCGCTCCCGGCGCGCAGGTTCCAGTATATCCGGGCAAAGGCGGCGGCCTTTTCCGCGTCAGTACGGGCCTGGATTGTTTCGCTTTCGAAACAAATAACGGCGAGCGCCCTGATCGCCTCCTCCAGCTCGACCCACCAAAGCCGGCCCGTCCCATCGGCAAATTCAGTGGTGACGTTGATGGTGAAGGGCGCGCCATGGCGTTCAAGCACCGGGAGCGCCTGAACAAGATTGTCGCGATAGCCATCGTCGAAGGTCAGCGTAGCGAAGGGCTTCGCGCCCCCTGCCCTCAAGCGCGCGGGAACCGCGTCCATGCCGATGATCTCAAATCCGTTATCGCGCAGGGCCAGAATGGACTCGTCGAGAAATCCGGGCGTGATTTCCAGACCGCGATTGGGCGCGAAGGCTCGCCCCGCCCAAGGGCGCACGTGATGAAACATCAGGATGGCGCCGGCGCCGCGGGCATAGGGCGCGGCCAGTCGCGGCAGGCCGCTTGCGCCCAGCGCCCGCAGGCCCGCGCCAAGCGCGCGGGCGCGAAAGGGATGACGCGAGGAAACCGACATTTCGGCCATCTCCGGACGAAGAGGACGCGCGGCGAGTTTTCGGCGCGGCTTTTTCTTGTATCGTGACTTTGCAAATATTTTCCTCGCATGAGTCGCATGATCGCCCGGACACAGGACCAGACCCCCGCGGCGGCCCGCCAGGCGCGGCGCGACGGCGTCGCCCGCACGATCGGGCGGATCGACGTCCATGACGGCGTGGCGGCGGCGGACGCCGAATGGGCGCTCCTCGAAGACCTCTGTCCAGGAACGATCTACCAGACCCGGCGATTCCTCGGCCCATGGCTGGACGCCTATGCTGGTCAGTTTGGACTGATGCCGATGCTGGTCGTCGCTCACGACGCCGCTGGCGCGCCGATCGCTTTCCTCCCCTTTGGACTACGCAAGCAGGGGCCCTTCACGGTCGCGGAATTTCTCGGCGGAAAGGATTCCAACGCCAATATTGGTCTTTTTCTACCCGGCGTTGAATTCGCGCGCGATGACATGATCTCGCTCCTGCGGGCGGCCGCCGCGAAGGCAAAAAGTCCACCCGATCTATTCCGGCTCGCAAACCAGCCGGAAATCTGGAATGGCGAGCAAAACAAGCTCGACATTTTCCCGCACCAGCCGAGCGCGAGCTATCTCCATGGCGGACACCTGCAATCGGACGCTGCCGCCTTCGTCAGGGATCGCCTGTCAAAGGACACCGCGAAAAAGCTGCGCAAGAAGCGCCAAAGGCTCGAACTGATCGCGCCGCTCGCCCACGTTGTCGCGCGAGATGAAGCAACCGCTCGCGAAATTCTGGACTCCTTTTTCGTTCAGAAAATCGCGCGTTTCCGCGACATGCATCTCGACAGCGGTTTTGAAACATCCGAGGCGCGGCTGTTTTTCGAGCAAGCCACGCTTTATGGGATCGCCGAAGGGCGTCCGGCGGTGGAATTGCACGCCCTTAAGCTCGGCGAGCGGATCATCGCGACCTATGGCGGCGGCAATCACCGCGGCCATCTGCACCTCATGATCAACTCATTCGATGCCGATCCCGACATCGCGCGCTCAAGCCCGGGCGATCTGTTGTTGCAAGCCATTCTGGAACAAAAATGCCGGGGCGGTTTCAACAGCTTTGATCTCGGAATCGGCGAGGCGCGCTATAAGGATTCGTGGTGCGACGATCCCCAGCCCCTGTTCGACTCAATCATGGCGGTGTCCATGAAGGGCCGGTTTTACGCGGCGTTCGAGGCAATGCGGCTCAACGTCAAGCACTGGATCAAGCAGAGCGCCTGGGCCTGGCCCTTCGCTCTAAGGCTGTTGCGACACAAGTAAACCCCGGCGACAAAAAGCCCGGATCGCTCCGGGCCCCTTTTTCAGGATTTGGGACGGCCGCCGGGCTCAGACCGGTCTGAGGCTTCCCGCCGATTCCCGGCCCAATTGCTTGTCGTCAACCGTTTCGTATTCGACCTTCTGGCCTTCGTTCAGGCTTGAAATCCCGGCGGTCTCCAGCGCACTGGCGTTGACAAAAACGTCCTTGCCGCCAGCCTGATCGGGCTGGATGAAGCCGTAGCCTTTTTCACCGTTGAACCACTTGACTGTTCCTATCGGCATGGCGAGCTCCTTGGTTCCATATGCCCACGGTATGGTGCATCGCACAAATGTCCAGTGAATTTATTGTGCGTTAGCTTAATCTTTCCGCACCGCGACATATTTCAGGTGGACAACGAAAACGGGCGCCGGAGAGTTCCGGCGCCCTTGATTTTCGTTCCGAGGGGCAAATAGCCTAGATATTAGGCATATAAGCTCAAGCTTTAGGCACGGAGGCGATCGTCTTCAGGATCTGGGAGGCGATCTGGTAGGGGTCGCCTTGCGAATTCGGACGGCGATCTTCGAGATATCCCTTGTAACCATTGTTGACGAAGCTGTGCGGCACGCGGATCGACGCCCCGCGATCCGCCACGCCATAGCTGAAGGTGTTGATGGACGCGGTTTCGTGCAGGCCGGTCAGGCGCATGTGGTTGTCCGGTCCATAGACGGCGATGTGGTCGTCCTTGTTCTTCTCGAAGGCGGCCATCAGTTTCTCGAAGTAATCCTTGCCGCCGGTTTCGCGCATGTACGCGGTCGAGAAGTTGGCGTGCATGCCCGAACCGTTCCAATCCGTGGCGCCAAGCGGCTTGCAATGAAATTCGATATCGACGCCATATTTTTCGGTCAGGCGCTGCAGGATGTAGCGGGCGA